>NZ_JAIUGQ010000026.1:0-95188 GCF_020164715.1 Mesorhizobium sp. ESP7-2 | reverse complement strand
GCAATCAACGACAGGCAGTCGATCAAACTGAGGCGCAAAAAGGCCGGATGGAGCCCCGACTACCTCGCCTCAATCCTGGGTCAACTTCCCCGTTAACCTGGATTCGCAGCCCTGGGCCGCTGCAGGCCGCTGCAGCGGCGGAACATCAAGGGGAATGCGAAGTTTGGGCCTCCAATCAGGAGGATCTTCAATGCCTAGCTATCACTTTCACGTCGATGATGGCGCCCTGGTTCCGGATGTAGAGGGGACGGAATTGCCCGACTTGCATACCGCGCGAACTGAGGCGGTTAGAGCAATGGGCACCATGCTGGCTGACTTGGGCGGCGACCTAGTTGGAGGTGGTCACACGTGGATGATGCATGTAACCGACGCTGCAAACGTGCTGCTTTTCAGTCTGACCTTCTCCTCGATCGTGCCCGCAGGCAAGGTGACGTTTCTGCCAGAGGATCAGGTGTCAGTCGCCCCAGTGCCGGGTGACCTTTGATGTTCCGGATTTCAGGCTAGGAAAAGAACCCGCTCGCGAGGAACGATCGCCGCCTTCCGAACATTCGAGGTGGTCCGCGAACGTTCCGCAAAAAGACGGTACCAATTCAGACCAACTTCGCCCGCTTTATCATTTCTTAATGACTCCAGATGCGCGCAGAGTCATGGTCCAGCATCCAAGGCACATTTGAGGGAGAAAAGGGAGCCATGCTGTTTCCTGGCCAAGTCGTCATGCCCGACGAAGTGGAGATGCTTGCCCGCGTCTGCCGAACCTCCTGCGAAGAGCGGGGAATCCCGCCCAGCAGCCCGCAGGCACGGACACTCGCATCCCACGTCCTAAAGCTTTTCATGAACGGCCTTACCTGTGAGGAAGAGCTTCTAAGCGTCGAGCGAAACCGCATGAACCGTCAGGTTCACATTGACGCTTTGAAGCAGGCGTCTGCGCACCAGTACGTCGGTGCCGATCGCTAGACACACGTCGTCTTTGTCCAAAGTCACTGCTGGTCTCTGTGGTAGGAAATTTCTTTGTAACCCGTTTACAAGTGGGTATCGAGGAAGTTTTCGCGCAGATTGCACGCAATGACAGCCAGGGCTCAAAGTTGGGAGCGCAGCCTGCTGGCCAGCCAGTCCGAAATTTTTTCCCGCAGGGGACGCGCTTCCCATTCGGCCAGGGTGATCTGCCGGGACCGCCCAAGATCCTGGTCGAACAAGTCGATCTGCGTTCTTGCAAAATCCCTGCCGTAGACGTTCAGACTGGCTTCGTCGTTCAGCCGCAAGGAGCGTTCGTCCAGATTGGTGGAACCAAAGCTCGCCCAGACGTCGTCAACAATCAGCAGCTTTGGATGATACATGGTGGGCTGAAACTCGTAGATCCGCACACCCGCCCTAAGCAAGTCGCCCCAGAAATAGCGCGAGCCTTTTCGAACCAGAGGCACGTCGGTCAGCGCATTGGGAACAATCACATCGACCGACACGCCTCGCGTCCTCGCGTCCAGGATCTGCTGGAGGGCGATATCGTCGGGCACGAAATACGCCATTCCGATTCGCAGGTGATCCTTGGCGGCGGCTATCGCCGCCAGCATCATCAGTTCCATGTTCTCCGAGCCATTTGGCTGCGAAGAGATTATCAGCTGGGCGCCAAGCGACCCGGCAGGCTCGGGCGGAGGGTAGAACTTCTCACCTTGCAATGTCTCACCGGTCGTTTCCAACCAATTTTCGGCAAACGCTGCCTGGAAAGCAGGTACGGCAGTCCCTTCGACCCGATAGTGCGTGTCGCGCCATTCATCCGGGTTGCGGGCGTTTCCGCGCCAATTATCCGCGATGCCGACACCACCCGTAAAGGCCACTTGTCCGTCGACAATGAGCAGTTTGCGATGGGTGCGGTTATTCAGACGGTCCAATGTGTACCAATGGATCGGCCGGTAGCGCTGGAACGTCACGCCGGCTCTTGTCATGATGTGGATCAGGTCTTCATCGAAAGGCAGGCTGCCGACCCAGTCGACGAGCACCCGGACCTCGACACCTTCCTGCGCCTTGGCCGCGAATGCCAATGCGAACTCATAGCCAACGGCCCCAGACCAATAGATATAAGTCTCAAAATTGATGGTGGACCGAGCCGCGCCGATCGCTTGAAGCATCGAAGGAAAAATCTCGTCACCGTTCACAAGGGTTTGCACCGCGTTCGCGTCGGACATCTGTCCCAGCGAGTAACTGCTCATCGACCTGGCGAACTGGGGATCCGATGCATCGAAACGATGCGGGACGATCGTCCGCAAAACGCGTGGCTCAGGGGTCAGGTTTATGGCCGCCAATGTGACCAAGCCGGCGAGGGCCGCAACGGCACATAGCTCAGTCCCCTGAGCAGCGGGCTGAACTTCCGATCCAGCCAGATCTGCTTCGCACCTGTCAGCAACGCCACGAAACCGACAGCGCGCATGTCAGTCGCCCTGCTGCTTGCGACTGCGATGTTTCTCGATTTCCTCCGGCTCTTCATCATCAATGCGGGTGATGGTCGAAGCCGAACTGTTTGATCTCAACATTTCGTCCAACTTGGCATGAATGGCCTGGGTGTCGCGATGCTCCGCCCGCTGAATGAACAGCGTCATGGCCCAAGTGAGGAGCGTGGCCGCTCCATGCCAGTTCAAGCTTTGCCGATCGAAAACTATCCAGACGATCGCATATGCCAGCAACACCAGGAATGCTGCTGGCCGAGAGGTCCACGTGCCGATCGAGGTGAGTACGCCGGTAATCGGGTGATTTGCCATGAGCAGGAACTTTCGATGGTAACGCAGGTTCCCGCGCTGCTTGTCGCCGAGGCTTCCGTGCAGCACAGTTATCGGCAGGGAGACCCGTTAGGCGCGGTTGTCCGTCTCGGTTGGCTGTCGCGCGTTAAGCGCCCTGACGTCCACGCCCATCCGGCCCTCATTCCCAAATGGCGGCAACGGTCGAGGAGCCCATCAACCCACTCGGTGTCGGTTCGCTCAAGCAGGGTGGAAGGAAGAAAGAGGGCGGACGCCTCTTTCTCCATGGGGTTACACGCGCGACCGCTTTGGCTGCGAACTCAGCCGGGGGATCGCCGTTGCCGGCCTAGGTGTCCCAATCGCCGGGCTTGGGGTTGGAAATCCCAATGTACTTTTTTGGATCGTCGAACGTCGATGTATGAGTTCAAAGTGACGGACCAAAGGCCCTGAACCCGTTCACGGCTTGGTTTCGGATGGAACTTGCGATGTGGAGCGCGGGAGTATTGAACGTCTCGCCGAACACAAAGCTGTGAATGATCTTGTTCACCACGTCCCCAACCGGAAGGTCCACATTGGCTGGCGCCGAGAAGTCATAGTAGCTCTCGATGCCGTACCTGGTGTGCTTGTTTATCCCCTTAAGTTTGCAGCGATAGAAGTTCGCCGACAAGTTCAGCGAGGCCAGGTTTGAAGAAACCTTTCGCTCTCGATAAGCCTCCGGGTCTTGAAGGCGGCTATAACCACCGTTTCTTCAATCGCGAAACTCTTGGCGCTTCTCCGTTTCTCGGACCAGCTTCTAAGAGCTATGGCATCTCGCAGGAGTCCGTCTTTCCACGGAAATGAGTCCGGAATCGTGGCGTGATTACTTACCGGCAAGCTACCCCACTTCAAAAGACAGCCCGCCTAGCAGCGCAGGGTAACGCCTATCCCGACGAAGCGGTGAGCGGTGATGACCCAATGACCCCGTCCCAAAGGTCTTACTGTGTGAGCAGGCGGAGGACCAGGAAAGCTTTGCAGAGAACCTCAGCAAGGGGAGCATAAAAAAGCTGGGGGTATCGCCGGCTTCGCAGTGTCTTCGACAGCGATTACAAACAGCGGCACGACAAACGACGGCCGAAAAAGGAGAAATTCGCGGCGTGGCACCCCCAGCTTTTTTATGCTCCCCTCAGACACGCCGCCTTGGAGCGTCTGCCACGCCCGCCTGCATGAGAAGCATCGTCGTCGCTGGTCAGATCAGCTATTTATAGCAACAACAAACCATTTCTTAAACAGAGCGCAAGCAGTTTAAGCACTTATTCATTAGCAAGCGCATTTTTCTTAGAAGTGTGTGCCGGCTTCGGAAAAAAATCATGCTGAAGGTCTACACTTGGTCTCCACACTGACTCGCGAAGCAGGGCTGACTGCACCGGACCGGTTCACTGGCGATGTCGTTGAAGCCATCGGAGCAGCAGGAATCTTCCGCCTAAGAGCCGTGCTCGTCGGTACGGTTGCTTTTCAGACGTATGCTGGACACCTCGGCGTAAGATTGCCTGGTGCTTCATTGCAAACCGGCGATGCCGATTTCGCGCAGCATTACTCGATTTCGTCGTCAAAGGGCATGGACAAATCCAAGCGCGTTCGCATCCGCTGTTCGGCCGCGACAGAGAGCGGAATATGCGCTGATCCGAAGACCTTCTATTTGGATACGGTCGAAACTGCAGTTCTGAACGGGCTTACCGCCGAGTTGCGCCATCCCGAAGTGATTGCCCAGTACGTCCAGACCTACCACGAAGAACGGAAGCGCCTGGCCGCCGATACCGATGCCAGGCGCACCCGTTTGGAGCGACGGCTTGAAGAGCTAACTCGGGAGATCGAGCGGTTGGTCAACGCCATTGCCAAAGGCCACGGCGACCCAGCTATATTGGGGCCGCAATCAACAACACTGAATGAAGAGCGCAAGAGCATTTTGGCAGAGTTGGATCGGGCGCCCGCTGCGACCGGAGTGATCGCGCTGCACCCTGCGGTGCTCGCCCGCTACGAGGAACAACTGAACCAACTTCAGACCGGGCTTGCCAAGGGCATTGCTTCTGGCGATTCCGAATGTGCAGAGGCGATGCGTGGCTTGGTCGAAACCGTCACGGTGTTTCGAGATCCGTCGAGAACCGGGGTCGAAGTCGAAATCGCTGGGCGGCTGACGGCACTCTTAGGCGAGCGTGCTTTCCCCCACGGCGTCAAAGGAGTGGGGGGAATGGTGGTAGCGGGAGAGCGCTACCGCCTTTCCCCAGCCAATAGCTGGCCTGTTCAGACTTCGCTGCTACGGCTGAGCACCTAGCCAAGCCGCTTGAATGGTTGAAGCACCTTGCCTGGCGCGTGCGGCAAGGTTGGCAACGACGTGCAATGACAGATTTTGAACCCGACATTCCTGGCTCAACTTGCCGGACGGAAGGGTTTTGCAAGAGATGCCGGGAAATGCAGCGCCAGCATCTGGCGGTTCCGCGAGATGAGCACCAACACGATGATGGTCGCCAGGTAGGGCAGGGCCGACAGCAACTCCGAGGGCACTTCCAGTCCCAAAGCCTGCCCCTGCAGCTGCAGGATTGTCATGCCGCCGAACAGCCAGGCGCCAAGCAGAATGCGCAGCGGCCGCCATGTGGCGAAGACCACCAGCGCCAGCGCGATCCAGCCCTTGCCGGCGGTCATGTTCTCGACCCAAAGCGGCGTGTAGGCGACCGACAGGTAAGCGCCCGCCAGCCCCGCCATCAGCCCGCCAAACAGCACAGCCATATAGCGGATCCTGATCACCCGATAGCCGATCGCATGTGACGTCTGTGGCGACTCGCCGATCGTGCGCAGAACCAGCCCGGCTTTGGTCCTGTAGAGAAACCAGCTGATGGCGACGAACATCAGCAAGCCGAGGTAGACCATCGGGTCGAAGCGGAACAGCAGCGGGCCAATCATGGGCAAATCAGACAAGATAGGTATGTTGACGCGATGCAATGCCTCGATCGGATCGCTGCCGAAACCGCGCCCGAGGAAGGCCGAAACCCCTGAGCCGAAGATCGCAAGCGCCAGGCCGGCGGCATACTGGTTGGTCAGGAAGGTCAGTGCCAGAACGCCGAACAGCAGGGATGCGGCGGCACCCGCCAGCGCGCCGGCCATGATCGCGACAGGCATGGAAAAGCCTGCCGTGACTGCCCAGAATGCAAGGGCTGCTCCCATCAGCATCATGCCTTCGATGCCGAGATTGAGAACCCCGGATTTCTCCACCACGAGTTCGCCGAGCGCCGCGAAGATCAAGGGCGTCGCGGCAATGATGGTGCCCGTGAAGATGGCAATGAACAGATCCATCAGGCTCTCTCCCGAACCAGGCGAATGCGATAGAAAATGAAGAAGTCGGCGGCGAGCAGGAAGAACAGGAGGATGCCCTGGAAAATCCGCGTCAGCGCCGAGGGCAGGCCCAACGTCATCTGCACGCCTTCGCCGCCGAGAAACAGCAGCGACATCAACAGCCCGCCGAGCACGATGCCGAACGCGTTCAGCCGTCCGATGAAGGCGACAATGATGGCCGCAAAACCATAGCCCGGCGATATTTGCGGCGAGAGCTGGCCGAGTGGGCCGGCGGCTTCCGCCATACCCGCGATCCCGGCTGCCGCACCGCCGGCCAGCAGGCCGATCCAAATCGCGGCCGACTGGCGAAATCCCGCATAGCGAGCGGCGAGGGGAGCCGCGCCGCTCACCGACATCTTGTAGCCAAGAAAGCTGCGGTCGGTGAACAGCCACATCGCGATGACGGCGACGACGGTGATGAAGATCGAGGAATTGAGCCGGTAGGCCGGATCAAAGGATTGCAGCAGTGCTGCGGCGGGCAGGAGAGCCGTCTGCGGATAGTTGAACCCGGCCGGATCGCGCCACGGTCCATGCACGAGATAGGACAGGAACAGCGTGGCGATGTACGTCATCATCAGCGTGACGAGGATTTCGTTGGTGTTCATGCGGGCGCGCAGGAAGGCGGGGATCGCGGCCCATGCCATGCCGGCGCCCATGCCGGCCAGGAACATCAGAGGCAACAGCAGCACGCTCTGGGGCTCTGGCCAGAATAGGCCGACGCCGCTGGCGGCGATCGCACCCATCGTGAACTGGCCCTCTGCGCCGATGTTCCAGACATTGGCGCGGAAGCCGACCGCCAGCCCGCAAGCGATGAGGATCAGCGGCGAGGCCTTGAGCAACCACTCCGACAGCCCGTTCATCGAACTGAGCGGCTCGACGAAGAACGCATAGAGCGTGGCCAGCGGATCATGCCCGAGCGAAGCGAAGAAAATCGAGCCAACGATGACCGTCAGTGCCGTCGCCAAAACCGGCGCGGCGACGCGCATCGGCGCGGAAGGCTCCGGTCTCTGTTCAATCCTGAGATGCAACGCTGCCACCTCTGTTCGCCGATACGCCTTCGCTCATGCCTTGGCCGGTCATCAGAAGCCCGATTTCCTCGCGGTCGGCGGTCGTGCAGACAAGTGGTGGAGACACCTTCCCCTGGCAGATGACCAGCAGCCGGTCGCAGATCTCGAACAGCTCGTCGAGTTCCTCGGAGACGACAAACACGGCCGCTCCGGCGCGGCTGAGATCGATGATGGTCTGGCGGATGAAGGCGGATGCGCCGACATCGACCCCCCAGGTCGGCTGCGAAACCAGGAGCAGCTTCGGCGTGATCGCGATCTCGCGTCCGACGATGAATTTCTGCAGATTGCCGCCCGACAGGCTTTGCGCGGTCGCTTGCGCTCCGCTGGCCTTGACCTTGAACCTGTCGATGATGCCGGTGGCGAAAGCCTTCGCCTTGCGTCGGTCGACCAACCCCTTGCGCACCGTGCCGAAGCGATGCGCCGTCAGCACGGTATTCTCCCACAGCGTGTGCGATGGCACGGCACCGCGTCCGAGCCGTTCTTCGGGAACGAAGGCGACGCCGAGTTTGCGGCGTTCCTGGGGGCGCAGGCGGGCGGCGTCGGTTCCGCGAATCCTGATCGCATCGGCGCGCTCATGGGTGCGTTCGCCGCTGAGCAGGGCGATCAGCTCGGCCTGGCCATTTCCGGAAACGCCGGCGAGGCCGACGATCTCCCCGCCATGCACATTGAACGAAACGTCCTTCAGGTCGACGCCGAAATGATCCCGGGCCTTGACCGAGAGGCCCCTGACCTCAAGCACGGGTCTGTCGCTTGGGACCGGCGGGCCGACGTGCATTTCAGGCAGCCTGGAGCCGACCATCATGCGGGCGAGCTCCAGCGATGTCGTCTCCTTGGGGCGGGCGGTGCCGGTGACCTTGCCGTTGCGCAACACCGTTGCGGTGTCGCAGAGCTCCTGCACCTCGTCGAGCTTGTGGCTGATATAGACGATGCTGCAGCCTTCAGCGGCCAATTGCCGGAGCGTCTCGAACAGCTTGACCACAGCCTGCGGCGTCAACACGGAAGTTGGTTCGTCGAGGATCAGGAGTTTTGGCGCCTGCAGCAGGCAGCGAACGATCTCGACGCGCTGACGCTCGCCGACCGACAGATCGTGCACCTGGCGATGTGGATCGATGGGCATGCCGTAGCGGAGCGAGAGGTCGCGGATCTTTTCGGCAAGCGAGGGAAGATGAAATCCGCTGCTTGCCGACAGCGCAATGTTCTCGACCACAGAGACCGATTCAAACAATGCGAAGTGCTGGTAGACCATCTCGATGCCGAGCGAGCGCGACACCGCCGGGTTGTGGGCGACGATCGCATTGCCATCGCTGTAGATCTCCCCGGAATCGGCCTGCGCCGCGCCGTAGATGATCTTCATCAGCGTGGATTTGCCGGCGCCATTCTCGCCGAGCACGGCGTGGATCTCGCCGGGTTGGATCGACAGTGAAACGTCGTCATTGGCGACGACGCCCGGATAGCGTTTGCAGATGTTGCACAGTTTTAGACGCGGGTGCATGGCGGGTCCTGCCGTGACGTGAAGCGAGGTTGGACGAGGCGCAAGCCGGCTGGCGCCGAAGCATATCGGCTTCGGCGCCAAGGCTCTTTGACGGACGATCAGCTCAGCTTGCCGATCATCCCCTTCACGAACCAGTTCATACCGCGAATGTCGTCATCGGCCAGAACGGAACCGGCGGCGACCTTGACGTTGCCGGCCTGGTCCTTCAATTCGCCGGCATAGGGGTGGACCTTGCCGCTACCGATGTCGGCCTCGAGCTGTTTCAGCTTGGCCCGGGAATCGGCGGGAATGCCTTCATTGTAGGGCGCCATCTTGACCACGCCGGCCGCCAGCCCGTCCCAACGCACCTCCGGCTTCCACGTGCCGGCAGCGACTGCCTTGGCAGCGCCGACATAGTCGCTGGTCCAGTCGAGGACGAACGACGTCAGCTGCTTACCCGAACCGAACTTCGCCATGTCGCTGGCGTAGCCGATCGACCAGGCGCCGCCTTCGCCTGCGACCTGAACGCCGGTCGCCGTGTCCGTCATCGAGCAGATGACGTCGCAGCCTTGCGAAATCAGCGTCTTGGCGGCCTCCTTTTCCTTGCCAGGATCGAACCAGGAGTTGAGGAAGATCGCGTTACAGGTGGCATTCGGATTGACGCTTTGCGCGCCAAGCAGCAGCGCATTGGCCGGGCCGACGATGTCGGGGATCGGGAAGCCGCCGATGAAGCCGATCTTGCCCGCTTTCGACATGTAGCCGCCGGCAGCGCCGGCGACGAAAGTACCCTCGTAATATTTGGCTTCGAAGGTGCCGAGATTGGCGAGATGGACAATGCCGGAGCAATGTTCGAAGGCCACCTTGGGGAACCGCGGCGCCACTTTCTGCATCGGTGTTCCGTGCGAGAAGCTGGTGCCGAAGATCAGCTTGTTGCCGGCGGTGGCCAATTCGCGAAAAATGCGTTCGGCGTCCTGCGGCATGAAGATGTTGTCGATGACGGTAAGTTCGACCTTGTCGCCGAACTCGGCCTTGATGGCCTCGACGCCGAGGCTGTGCTGCTTGGTCCAGCCGATTTCAGCGACCGGGGAGACATAGACGGCGCCGATTTTCAGCACCTCCTGCGCTTGCGCGACGGTGCTCAATCCCCCGGTGCCAAGTGCTGCGCCGAGCGCACCGCTGTATTTCAGGAAATTCCGTCTTGTTACGTCGTTCATGATTGTAACCCTCTGTTGGTTTTTTTCGTTGATGCCCGGCTTGCGGGTGCCGGATCTTTTTTTGGAAGATGGATGTGTAGATGCGTCGCCGCGTCGCCCGGTGCTTTCGCTGGCCTTGCGAGCGGAACCGCCGTTGTTGCCCCATCGGCCTTGCCGTCGAGATAGGGTGCGAGGGCCTCGGCCGGCGTCAGCTCGGGAAACACCTCACGGTCCATGATGTAGCCGCGCACCACGGTCCGATGGTGGGTGTCGATGAGGTCCATCGCCTGCTTCAGGCGGCCTTTCTCCAGGAGGTCGACCACCCGCGAGTGGTCGTCGAGCAGGTTACAATAGTCGAAATCGGCGGTAATGAGCGACCGAAGCAGCGTCGTACGGCGCACAAGCTGAGCATGGATTTCCTGCATCACCTTGTTGCGGCTGAGGCGCACGAAGACGGTATGGAATTCCTGACCGAGCACGTCGGCCAGCGCATCGTTGCCAGCGGCGACAGCCTGGCGCTGGCGTTCGACATGGTGGCGCAGTTCGGCCCAGCCGGCGGGGCCGAGGCGGTCGCTCAGCTGCGCGGCGACGCCCTGTTCGACCAGGGTCAGCGCGTCGTAGATCTCCAGCGCTTCCTGCATACTGGGCCGGGCGACGAAGGCGCCGCGGTTGCGCTCGATCTGGGCCAGGCCGTCATCGGCGAGGCGGATCAGCGCCTGTCGCACAACGATGCGGCTGACGTCGAATATCTCCGCGAGCTCGCGTTCGCCAAGTTTGCAGCCCGGCACCAGTCGATGATCGATGATCGCGCGCGTCAGCGTTTCCGCGATCGTTTGGGAGCGACCGCTCACGACATGGCTCTCCGCCGTTTGCAAGACATGATTGGGATATCGTCCATATCGAACACATGCCCCTCGAGGTGCAACATATCTCGAATTCAGAATTCCATATCGGAGTGCAATCGTCGCAATCTGTCAATAAAAAATCGTGTTTTGCCACACAAAAACTTATTGATTGATATCCAATCTTATGGTTCTTTGATTTCGAAACGCTGAGCTAGGTTCATGATGAAGGGCTAGCCGAGTGAGAGGGGATGCCGATGGCAACCCGTTGCAATGACCGCGAACTTTTGAACGACTGGCATATCGTTGCCGACCGCGCGGCACTGGCTAGCGATACACCGTTCCCGACCCGCTTGCTCGGGGTCGACCTTGCCATCGATTGCAGGGATCTTCGCAAGATAGAGGTTGTGCGAACGGATACCGGGGCGACGCTCAAGAGCGCCGAGCGATACGGCTTCGTTTGGACGTGCCTCGATACACCCTGGCGCGACATCATCTATATCCCGGAGGCCAACGAGGCGGATCGTCATCTGGTCAGTGGCGGCTCCATAGCGGTCAAGGTGTCCGGCCTGCGCGCCGTCGAGAATTTTCTGGACATGGGGCATTTCCCCTTCATCCACGCTGGCTGGCTTGGCGAGGAGCCGCATACCGAGGTGGCGCCCTACAAGGTGGAAATCACCGACAAGGGCGAGGTTCTGGCAACGGAATGCAAATTCTATCAGCCGGTGGCTTCGCCGACCGCCAGGCACGGGTTTGTCGTCGACTACATCTACAAGGTCATACGGCCCTATACGGTGGCGCTTTACAAGAGCAACCCGATCCAGAAGGAGCGGCTCGACGTGATCACCTTGTTCGTGCAGCCGGTCGACGAGGAAAATTGCATCGCCCATCCTTATCTTTGTTATCTGAAGGAGGGCATGGAGGCGGCGACCGTGCGCAGCTTCATGCAGCTGATCTTCGGCCAGGACAAACCGATCCTGGAGAACCAGTTGCCCAAGCGCCTGCCGCTCGATCCGCGCGCTGAGACGCCGATCCGGGCCGACGCCGTCTCGGTCTACTACCGGCGTTGGCTGCGCGACCGCGCTGTCACCTACGGCGCCATACCGGCGCAATCCTGATTTCGGCAACGACGGTCTCGGGCGCATTGAAGGAATAGAACGATGGCAAAATGCACGGATACGGTAATCCTGAATCTCTGGCATCCGATCGGCGCGATTGCCGAGACGCCTCCGTTCGCCGTCGAGGAGACGGTGTTGCTTGAGGAGCGTGTCAGTTTTGCCGTCAGCGAGAACGGTGAACCCGTCGTGTGGCGATCGCGGCCGGGTTTGCGGCCGGGAGACCGGGCGCCGGTCATCGACATCGATGAAAGACTGCCGGCAAAGAGCGCTTATGGCTATGTCTGGACCTCGCTCGGGTCGCCGCCCGAGGATCTGTTTCCGATCCCGGAATATGCGGAAGCGGATCGACGCAAGCTCAACGCCGCGACTTTCGGCGTGAATGTTTCAGCGCCGCGCGCCATCGAGAACTTTCTCGACATGGGCCATTTCCCATACGTCCATACCGACATTCTCGGCGTCGAACCGCACACCGAGGTCAAGGAATACGATGTCGAGATTTCGGCCGACCGCGACGAGATCCTGGCGACGCGCTGCCGCTTCTTCCAGCCGATGGCTTCGACCACCTCGGACGGCGGTGCGGATGTGGACTATGTCTATCGCGTGCCGCATCCCTATTGCTCGGTGCTCTACAAATCGAGCCCCCTCGATGAAACGCGGCGCGATGTCATCGCCGTCTTTCTGCAACCGGTCGACCAGGAGCACGTGCGGGCCCACATGCTGCTGTGTGTGCTCGACGAGGACAATGAAGACAAGGTGATCAAGCGATTTCAGCAGACCATCTTCGGCCAGGACAAGCCGATCCTCGAGAACCAGGTGCCGAAGCGTCTCCCGCTCGATCCTCGTGCGGAAACACCGATACGGGCCGACAAGTCGGCCATCGCCTACCGGCGCTGGCTCAGCCAGAAGGGCGTCACCTATGGCGTCATTCCAGTAGCGGCCTGACGAGACATTTTTGGAGACGATGAATGTTGGAAGAAGCCAGGAACAAGTGGCATCCGATCGCCGCTGCCTATGATTTGCCGTACCGCCACGTCTTCCATGGCCAGTTGCTCGGCCGGGAGTTTGCCGTCTGGCGCGCCGATGACGGCTACGTCAACATTTGGGAAAACCGTTGCCTGCATCGCGGCGTCAGGCTGTCGATCGGCATCAATGATGGTCGCGAGCTGAAGTGCCAGTACCATGGCTGGCGCTATTCCAACCGCACCGCCGGCTGCACCTATATTCCGGCACATCCGGCCGACGCGCCGGCCCGCACCATCACCAACCGTACCTTTCCAGCCGTGGAACGCTATGGCCTCGTCTGGTCGTCCGAAGAGCCGCGAGGCGAGGTTCCGGACGTCTCCGGCTTGCCGGAAGGCAAGTTGCTCGTGTTGCGTGGAATCCCCGTCAACGCGCCGGCCGGCAAGGTCATCGAGAGACTGAAGGCCTATCGTTTCCAACCCAGCGCCAGGATCGACGGCGACGGCGCCGAAATCCAGGCTGAAGCCGTGCAGGATTTTGCCGTGGCGCTGCGCTCAGTGGACGGCAGCGCGCGGACACAGGGGGTCTTCTTCGTCCAGCCGGTCGATTCCAACCGTTCGGTCATTCGTGGCGTGCTGGATCAGGACGCCGATGGGGCCGTGCGCATCACCATCCTGCGCCATCACAACGAGCTTCTGTCGAAGCTGCGCGATGAGGCGGAGCGGGAGGCTGCGAACGCATCGGCGCCGGCACCGATCGAGCCGATCTACGAAAAGGTGTCCGCCGAACTCGCGGAGATGCCGGAATTGATGACGCAAGGCCGCAAGGCCGCACTGCGCGTTACGGTGGCGAGGAAATGGCAGGCGGCCGACGGCATAGCCGGATTCGAGCTTCGCCCGATCAAGGGCCTTCTGCCGACCTTCCAGCCAGGCGCTCATATCGATATCCACATGCCCAACGGCGAGGTCCGGCAATATTCGATCACCAACGGACCTGGCGAAACCGACAGCTTCGTCATCGGCGTGAAGCTGGAAAGGGATTCGAAGGGCGGTTCGAAATGCATGCACGAGACCGTTCGCGAAGGCGACGTGCTGGCGATTTCGGAGCCGCGCAACAATTTCCCGCTGCGCCGCGATGCGATCAAGACGCTGTTCATTGCCGGCGGTGTCGGCATCACACCACTGCTGGCCATGGCGCAGGCCTTGAAAAATCAGGAGCTGACGCACGAACTTCACTATTTCGCGCAAGGAAAACAGCATCTCGCCTTCTCCGATCGCCTGCAACGCCTCGGTGGTTCGCTCGTGCCGCACCTCGGCCTCACCCCGGAGCAAACAGGCGCCAAACTGCGTGAGCTGCTTTCCCCGTACCAGAACGGCATGCATCTTTACGTCTGTGGTCCCGGCCCGATGCTGGAAGCTGCCCGAAGGACAGCGGCCGAGCAGGGCTGGCCGGAGACCGCGGTACATTTCGAATATTTCAAGAACACCAACAAGATCGACGACAGTTCCAGCTTCGAGGTGGCCCTGGCGCGCTCCTGCGTCACGCTCAAGGTGCCCGCCGGCAAGACCATCATGCAGGTGATGCGCGAGAACGGCATCGATGTGCCGTCATCATGCGAGCAAGGCGCCTGCGGCACCTGCATGGCGACGGTGATCGAAGGGGAGCCGGACCACCAGGACGTCTACCTTAACGATGCCGAGAAAAAGGCCGGGACCAGGATCATGACCTGTGTGTCGCGCGCCAAAACGGCGCGCCTCGTACTGGACATATAGGAGCTGCCGATGATCACGCTTTACGACTACGAACTGTCTGGCAATTGTTACAAGTTGCGCTTGCTGATGAGCTTCCTCGGCGTCGACCACAAAACCGTGCCGATCGACTTCTATCCCGGCCGCGAACACAAATCGGAATGGTTCCTGAAGCTCAATCCGCTCGGGCAGCTGCCGGTCATCGATGATGACGGGCTGATCCTGCGCGATGCTCAGGCGATCCTGGTCTACCTCGCGTCGAAATACGATCCCTCGGGTACCTGGTATCCCCGGGACAGCCCAGCCCAACTGGGTGAAGTGAGCCAGTGGCTGGCGTTTGCCGACGGCATCACCGCAACCTCGTCGGCGGCCCGCCTGCACGATGCGCTGTTCTACGATTTCGATGTCGATGCCGCTCGTGCGGGCGCGCACCGGCTGTTTCGCATTCTCGACGAGCATCTGTGGTTCGGCGAACAGCAAGGCCGCAACTGGATCTGTTCTTCCAGCCACCCGACCATCGCCGACATCGCCTGCTTTCCCTACATCATCCTGTCGGAGGAGGGCGGAATACCCCGGCAGGACTATCCGGCCATCCGGCGCTGGTGCGATCGGGTCAAGCGCATCAAGGGCTTCACCGTCATGTCGGGCGTGTTCCCGGCCGGACCAGCCAAGGTCGCCGCCTAGTCATTTCCAATCACAAGCGAGGCCACGCCTTGCAAACGAATTTCGGGGAGAAGAAAGAATGAAAACCCGCGCCGCTGTCGCAGTCGCTGCCGGAAAGCCGCTGGAGATCATGGAGGTCGACCTCGAGGGACCGCGCGATGGCGAGGTACTGGTCGAGATCAAGGCGACCGGCATCTGCCACACCGATGAATTCACGCTGTCGGGCGCCGATCCCGAAGGCATCTTCCCGGCCATTCTCGGCCATGAAGGCGCCGGCGTCGTCGTCGATGTCGGCAAGGGCGTCACCTCGGTCAAGAAGGGTGACCACGTCATTCCGCTCTATACGCCGGAATGCCGGCAGTGCCCGTCCTGCCTGTCCAGAAAGACCAATTTGTGCACCGCCATCCGTGCCACGCAAGGCCAAGGCCTGATGCCGGACGGCTCGTCGCGCTTTTCGATCGGCAAGGACAAGATCTTCCATTACATGGGCTGCTCGACCTTCTCCAATTTCACCGTGCTGCCCGAGATCGCGGTCGCGAAGGTCAATCCCGACGCCCCCTTCGACAAGATCTGCTACATCGGCTGCGGCGTCACCACCGGCATCGGCGCCGTCATCAACACCGCCAAGGTCGAGCAAGGTGCTACATCAGTGGTCTTCGGCCTCGGCGGCATTGGCCTCAACGTCATCCAGGGCCTGAAGCTTGCCGGCGCCGACATGATCATCGGCGTCGATTTGAACAACGACAAGAAGGAATGGGGCGAGCGCTTCGGAATGACGCATTTCGTCAATCCGAAGGAGATCGAGGGCGACATCGTCCCCCACCTCGTCAACATGACCAAGCGCGGTGCCGACCAGATCGGCGGCGCCGACTACACGTTCGATTGCACCGGCAACACCAAGGTGATGCGCCAGGCGCTGGAGGCTTCGCATCGCGGTTGGGGCAAGTCGGTGGTCATCGGCGTCGCCGGCGCCGGCCAGGAGATTTCGACCAGGCCGTTCCAGCTCGTCACCGGCCGCAGCTGGATGGGCACCGCCTTCGGCGGCGCACGCGGTCGCACCGACGTGCCAAAAATCGTCGATTGGTACATGGACGGCAAGATCCAGATCGACCCGATGATCACCCACACGCTGAATCTCGAGGACATCAACAGGGGATTCGACCTCATGCATGAGGGCAAGTCGATCCGGAGTGTCGTGGTCTACTGAAGACGGCCACACGCCGCCGACTGCGGTTCGACGCAACCCTGCTGATCGCGCCACGCGCCAGGTTCAGTTCACCGGCCGCATTCGTGAAGCTCAGATGACGTGCCGCTGCATCGAAGGACGGCAGCGTCGTGAGGGATGGCAGTTTGCGGGGCACTGTCTCTCTGCTCACGTATTATCGATCATTACTCGTTTGTTGCCGACGACGCGCGCCTATCGCGGCTGAGCCGCCCTAACTCTCATTCACACTCAAATTTGATGGAGAACTCCGTGGCATCGCTTACCGGCGAGAAAATCGTCGTCGTTGGCGGCAGCTCCGGCATCGGCGTCGGCGTCGCCGCTGCGGCCCTGGCTCGCGGCGCAGAACTTGTGATCATTGGCCGCTCGCAGGACAAGCTCCTCAAGGCGCGCAGCGCCAGCGTTGCTAGCCGATTTTAATGATGACCTTGCCTTTGGCGCGTCCTGTCTCGACATAAGCTAGAGCCTCATTGGTCGCTTCAAATGGAAAGATCCGATCCGCAACCGGGCGGATGACGCCGGATTCGATGAGGGATGTGATCTTGCTCAGCTGATCACCCTGTGCGCACATGAACAGGAACGAATAGCTCACGCCACGCCGTCTGGCTTTGGCCCGGATACCGCGGCTGAGGAAGCGCAGCACCAGCCTAAGCATCAAGTTCAGTCCCTGTGCCTTGGCAAATTCGGGATCCGGCGGACCGGAGATGGAAATGAGCTTGCCGCCCGGTTTCAGCACATTCAGGGATTTTTCAAGCGTTTTTGCGTCCTGACTGTTCAGGACGACGTCGTAGCCCGACAAGACTTTCTCGAAGTCGTCTTTCCTATAGTCGACGATGATGTCGGCGCCGAGAGCTTTAAGAAGATCGGCGCCCGCCGCGCTCGCCGTCGTCGCGACGGTTGCGCCAAGATGCTTGGCAAGCTGGATAGCGAACATGCCCACTCCGCCGGAACCGGCCTGGATGAAGACTTTTTGGCCTTTATTCAGATTGGCCGTTTCGACCAGCACCTGCCAAGCCGTCAGGCCGACCAGAGGAATGGACGCGGCCTCCTCCATGGTGAGATTTTTCGGCTTCAACGCTACGTCGGCTTCGTGGATGGCAATGTATTCGGCCAACCCACCTATCCGGCCATCGCGTGGCCGCGAATAGATTTCGTCGCCCGGCTTGTACTTGCGGACTTTTGACCCAACCCGCACGACGGTTCCCGCTACGTCGTGCCCCAGGACGAAGGGTGGGTGATAGGGCAAAATGAGTTTGAATTCCCCATCCCGGATTTTGGAATCTAGAGGGTTGAGGCCTGCGGCATGAATCTCGACCAAGACATCATTGTCCTGGAGAACTGGTTCCGGCATCTCTGCCAGCCGCAGAATGCCCTTCTTGCTGTACTTATCAACGACGAAAGCCTTCATGGCAGTTGCCTTCCAAAAACGTGTTAGCCGCGCGAGGTAGCCGCGGGCGGGGTGACCTGTCGTGTGCGTCCGTTCAGCCGCCGTTGAGTGCTTCGTCAAGTGCCGTCGTCTGGGCCTCGACGAAGGCCTGGGAGATGGCGGCTTTCGCTTCAATGGAGTCGAAGTTGTGGTAGGCACCGGGCACTACGTGCAAGGTACTGGCGACGCCGGCCTGCTGCAGCCGCCGGGCGTATGTGACGTCCTCGTCGTGGAACAGGTCATTGGTGCCGACGCCTATCCATGCGGGCGGCAGGCCGGAGAGGTCGCCGTAGCGGGCTGGTGCGGCCAGCGGGGGCACGTTACCTCCCGCGGTGGCGGGGCCGAGGTAGGAGCGCCAGCCGAACCGGTTGCTAGCCGGGCTCCAGAGGCGGAGCCGCCGCGGATCGATATCGGTGCGGGTTGTAGTCCGGTCATCCAGCATTGGATAGGACAGCAGTTGCAGGACCGGACGGATCTCGCCGCGTTCCTTCGCTAGCAGCGCCAACGCCGCGGCCAGACCGCCTCCGGCGCTGGCGCCGCCGATGGCAATACGAGCGGGGTCGACGTTGGGTTGGCGGGCGAGCCATTGCAGCGCGGTGTAGCAGTCTTCCAGCGGCGCCGGGAACGGGTGCTCGGGCGCCAGCCGGTACTCCACCGAGACGACGACGATGTTGAGCTGATCGGCGATCCGGCGGCAGAAGCCGCTGTCCTGGGCCGCGTCGCCGAGCACCATTCCGCCGCCGTGTATCCACAACAGGGCCGGGGTCCGAGGCTGGGCCGACGCCGGGCGGAAGATGTGTACCGACACGTCGGCGTCCACGGACACGATCTGCGCGTCCGGCCGCCGAGTGATCCTGGTGAGCTTGGTGAGGACCCGGAGCGCGGGAAGCGTTCCGGCGGTGATGATGGTGCGGGGAAGGAACCGCGCGGCCGGCAGCTGTGGGTTGAAGGGTAGCTCGGTCATCGTGTTTCCCTGCCTGATCGAGGGCGAGGTGCCGGGTGTGCGGGGGCTTGTCGCGGAACTGAGGGTCATGGTCAGAGCTCGGTGTCCACGAGGGCCAGGGCGTTGCGCAGACCCTGCTCGAGGAGGTCGTCGGAAAGCTGCCGGTCGGTCAGGGCGCGGGAGAGTTGTAGCGTCCCGGCCATGAGGCCGAGGAGGCTGAGCGCCTTCACGCGGGCCGAGGGCGGATCTTCGGGTGCGATGCGGGCGGCGAGGCCGTCGATGACGACCAGCACGCCGTCGGTGTACGCTTGCCTGATTGCATCTGGGCTGCGCCCGATCTCGTCGAGCAAGGCAGCGTTGGGGCAGCCGTCGCCTAGGTTGTCACGGTGGTGGGCCGATAGGTACCAGCGCACGATCTGCTCAAGGCCGGCCACGCCGGGCTCCGCCTGTTCGACGATGTTGGCGTGCAGTGTGTGCAGTTGGTCGGCGACTGCCTCCGCGACGAGGCTGTCCTTGGATTCGAAGTGGGCGTAGAAGGCGCCGTTGGTCAGGTCCGCGTCCTTCATGAGTGTCGCGACTCCGGAGCCGTCGATACCGTCCCGCTTGAGCCGTCGACCGGCCGTCGCAATGATCCGCTGCCTCGTCTCCTGCTTGTGTTCTTTCGTGTAACGCACCATGCGTTCCTCCATCTCAGCCGGGCTTGCGCTCCGGATAGGGTATGACTGGTTAGTGGATCTCGGCGGCGATCAGGTCGGCATCCGGTTGAACCTGCGGATGACGCGGTCGAAGATCCGGGCCGGGGCGACGCGGTACACCGCGTTGATGGTCCAGGCGGTCGTACCGGCGGTGCGCCGTAGTTTCGGGTTCCGGTCGGTGGCCGCCGCGACGATCACCTTGGCGACGACGGCGGGGTCGTCGCCGTTGCTGAGGTTCTTCTCCAGCAGCTCGTCGTAGTTGCGCCGTCCCGCCGCATAGAGCGGCATGGGAATGTCGGCCTCCACGCTGTGGCCTGCGAACGGAGTGTTGATCGGGCCAGGCTCGACGAGCAGGACCCGGACGCCGTATTCGCGAACCTCGTGGTCCAGCGACTGGGAGTAGCCATTGACCGCGTGCTTGGTCGAGACGTAGAGGGCCATGAACGGGCTGGGGACGAACCCGCTGAGGGAGGAGACATTGATGATGCGTCCGCGCCCTAGGGCGCGCATGTGCGGCAGCACCGCCTTGGTCGTGCGCATGACGCCGTAGACGTTGATGTCGAAGATGTCCTTCGTCCGGGCGATCGAGAACTCCTCGGCTGCGCCGGTTGACCCAACGCCGGCGTTGTTGACCAGGACGTCGATGTGCCCGAACCGGTCGATCACCTGCTTGACCGCTGAGGCGACGGATTCGTCGCTGGTCACGTCGAGGTCGAGGTAGGTCACCCCGGCAGGCGCGGTGAGTTGCGCGGTGTTGCGGCCGGTTCCGATCACCTGGAAACCTGCGGCGGCCAAGGCGGTCGCTGCGGCCTTGCCGATGCCTGAGGTGGCGCCTGTTACGAGCGCAACCTGCGAAATTGATGTCATTACGAGCTCCTATTTAGAATTATGATCATACGACAATAGCCTTTCAGTGATCGCAATGCAAGGATTAACTTATGTTCGTACTCTCATGGAGCACGAGACGAGAATCACAGCGGGCCGGGCGGGTGACGGTGAGCCGGTCTCGCATGGGCCGGCCTTCTTGGTCGACGTGGAAGCTGCGATCGCGCGCCGGAACGACGCCGAGATCCGCAACAAGAAGCCCGGCGTGCCGATGCGATTCCTGTGGGCACGCACGCCGGGAGGTGGCACGGATGGTTAGCCAAGTCCCTTCGGGTCGAGCCGACGCCGGTGGTCTCGGTTCGTCCCATGTCTTGGCTCATGGTGACACAGTCGCTTGAGAACGCGTGCCCGACAACTTTGCCACTTGGAATCTCTGCGTGCCGCCTGATCGCTGCACTTGTTAAGCTCGCGTGATATCGATAACATTTCCGAGATCCGATTGGGTTCGTACTCTACCCCTGCTTGGAACATCGGGTCATACGGGTGGTAGGAGCTTGCCCACATTGTTGGGCCTTCGGGCTCGGTCATTGGGCTCGACTGCTGTGAGGCCTTTTTCGACTATGGCCGCAACGAAGCGGCAGGCGCGGGCATGCGCAACGTCGTCTTTCTCGAAGCGGATGCGGAAACCTATGCGTTCGAACCGATCCATGACTTCCGCTTCTCACGCTTCGGCATGAAGTTCTTCGAAGATCCGGTTGCCGGCCTCGGCAACATGCACGCCAGCCTAAGGCCCGGCGGCACCATGACAATGATCGGGCGCGAACTGGCCGAAAATCCGTGGCTGTCGATCCCGAGGATGTCGCTCTCCGCTTCTTGCCGTGGTCGAGCGAAAATGGTGATTGTACATTTGACAAACCCAGCCTCGGTTAAGGACGGGCCGCATCGCCGAATTGTCTGGTTTGTACCATTTCACCTAAGCTGGCTTGCGAGCTACTTTCACAAGGATTACGTTTCGTTTTCGACATGGCGCATTTGCCATGAACGAACTCGATGAATCGAAAATGCTCATCCAGGTCGCCAAGGAAAAGCACGGACAAAACCGGGATCACCCTCAGCCAAGAACGCGAGCTTATCGACTTGCTAGGTCCAGCCAGTCTGCCCTCGCTATTGCGCGAAGCCCTTTTGCTAAAAAATAGCACTCAGCCCTAGGCACCGGGTGTCAGGCAAATGCCGTGGCAGCCACCAGGATGATCCCGATAGCCGCCGAAGTCATGACGACGACCATAGCTATCTCGAACGGGCCGCCGCCGTTCCGTAAGCGTCCTGCCATTTTTGGCGCTCCCCAGTCGTTCCCGACCTATTGTTTTTCCGTTCCCCAAAGGAAAGACCAGAAGCGGCATACAGCGGAATCACGTATGTTAATGGCGGGTAAAATGGTGCTAAGGCGCGCATGGAGCCGTACCGGACGCCCGACGGCATCTTGATTGGCTCCAGCTCGTGGAAGGTGACTGCGACGAGGGATCGGTGATTGAACTCATTCGGGTCACCTCCCGATTCCGACCCGGCAGGTTGAGCGTCTGACATCTTCGTTATGAAGCCAAAAGCTGCCATTCCGTTGAGCCCTTTTTCTGCTGTGCGTGGCAGCATCGGAGCGGGCTTAGCTGAACCGATGATGTGAGATGAGGCCGCGATTGCCCACAACGTTTCCAGCATCAACCTAGTTGGCATGGCAGAAGCAGGGATATGTCCTTGCGAAGGGATGATCGCGCCGCGCCCGCGCCTCCCTAAGCGATTACGTTACCGAATTCCTCCAACGCGACGGCGGTACCAAAGCGACCTTGAGGATAGCCTCGATCGGCGCGTGTGACGGCGAGACGCCGGCCGCATGGATCAGGCCCATCACGACGCCGGCCGATCGCTCGATGGCCGAGACGTCTATTGGATGGTGCATGTCCGCGACGAGGATCATCTCGCCGGGGAGGTATAGAAATGAGCAATTCATTGTTGTGATCGCGGCAGGTCCGATCGGCCAGGCCGCGTCGTTAGGTTCGTCCGCTTGCCCGGGTTGACAAATGGACCGAGTAGTCTAGACTGAACGGTCTAGGCGCTCATTATGGAGGAGCAGTTATGCGTGTTGCCAAAGATGAAGTGGACAAAAAGCTGGAGCTTCCTGGTGCCGTCATTCGTCAGCGGACCGGGTTCGGCGACGTCACCGGATACGGAAAAATCAGTGGCGAGTACTTCAGTCTCGCAACTGGCGTCGACACGACGCCCCTTTTTCAGGGACTCCACGGCAATGCCTGCCAGTGTCCCCACTGGGGCTTTGTGTTGAAGGGACAGATTACGACCACCGACGTGTCTGGGAACAAGGAGACAGTTGCTGCGAATGACCTGTTCTACTGGCCGCCTGGGCACAACGTGAAGGTGGACGCCGATGCGGAGATCGTGATGTTCAGTCCGCAGCACGAACATACCCATGTAATCAATCACATGATCGACAAGGTGAGCGGCCACGCTTGACCAAACTGATTTGTGCCCCCATTCGCGACGCCCGACCGGAGAGGTTTGGGCGCCGCGAACGTGTTTTCGTGCAAAGCTAGGTTCCTGATCTGATGCATTCAACGAAGCAACACCTAATTCAGGCGGGACTGAGAATGCTCCTGGAGCAAGGCTATAATGGCCTCGGAATTCAAGCCCTGTTGGACGCGACGGATACGCCCAAGGGATCGTTCTATCATCACTTCAGGGACAAAGAGGATTTCGCCCTGCAGGTATTGGACACCTACATGGCCGGCGTGCACGCAGGCCTCGATGCAAGCCTGCTCGACGAGGCGCTGCCCCCGCTCGCGCGCATCCGACGCTTTTTTGATAGGACCCAGGAAAGCTATCGACAGGAGGGTTATCTCGGCTGCCTCATGGGCGGGCTCGGACAGGAACTGTCCGGTGTGAGCGAGGTGTTCCGGCGCAAGATCGACTGGTGCTTGTCATCGGTCTCCGAGCGGATCGCGAAGTGCCTGAGCGAGGGGCAGCGGAAAGGCGACGTCCCGGCAGCCTGCGACGTGCACGAGATGGCAGACTTGTTGGTGAATTGTTGGGAGGGCGCAGCCCTGCGCAGTCGCCTGCGGCGAGACCCAGCCTCGCTGGCAGCGATGCTCGATTTCTACATCAATGCCGTCGCCAGTACGACGAGAGCGCCGTAGCGTTTCGCTGTGCGCCCGTATTCGTCCGACAACCAGTTCGAAGCGCGACTTTTCCGAAAACACTCATTCAAAGAGCGATGGAACGTCGTGGGACCTATGCCGATGCTGCCATATCTGGTGCAAGGATCATCAGTCGACCATGCATTCAGCGGGATCGTGTCCCTCTGGGTGGTGTAGCTGGTGGCATTTGTTGCGACCTCGACGGTGAAATGTTGCGATCTGCCCGGACCGCAATCGAACCAGCATTGGACGCCATCGTTCGAAATGCGAAAGCTGCGCCGAAGCGGGCGACCATCGCGGGCCGTCACAACACTAAACCGCAGCGTCATGAGCGGGAACGTCCGCAACCGCCGGCAGGGAAGGCGCCAGCTCCAAGTCGTCAAAAAAAGCTCGAGCGGTCCGGGAGGCGGCCTGCAGTAGCGGTCGACCGGCAAAAAAACCGCGCGCTATCGACGAGTTCCCACAACCTCTTTTCGAGGAAGCGCTTGATCACCCGAGCTTCCAGGCGGCGCTGGATTTCCAGATGCGCCGCCATGGCGACAGTTATTGGCATCTCCATCGTGCTGTTGTGCGAGACGACGAGAGTCTAGACCGCTCGACAATTCGTCACTGGCTCCAGGGATCAAAATCGCCGCGCAGCGTGGCGAGCATGGAAGTACTAGCTCGGAGCGAGCGTCGTATCGTCTTTCGTCGGGGTATTTTAAAGCGAAACTCCCGCTTCAGACGCGCTCCGCCTCCGGCCACATTCTCGATGACATCGGCTCGGCTGAACGCCGTCGGCTTGCGTGGCACTTGCCTGACTGGAATGGGTTCGGCGCGTGATTATCAGCGGGTCAACTGATTACCGGAAATTCCAGGCGGCCGCGTTGAAACAGCGTTACGCCATCCGTTTCCCCGGTATCACCTATGGTCAGTCGGATGCTGCAAATGACGGCTATCGAGTTCAGCGCGAGCAACAGGACGATGGTGGCGCCCAGTTCATCGACCCCGACCTGATGTCCGGCGTCATCGACCCACCTGTGCTTGCGATGGAAATGGCGGATCTGATCCGCTTCAAGACTGCGACGCTTACTGCGTTCGGTTTGCAGCGCAACGGCGTTTGGGGCGAGGAGACGGCATCGCAGAAGGTCGAGCATCTCGGGTTGATGTACGGTGCGTTGGCCGCGCACCCGCACGGACCGGCACGCTGCTATGGCGTTCCGACGCAGCATTTGACCTTTGCCCTGCTCGTCTTCCCCTCTGTCTGGGACTGGTATGTGCAATGGCGCGAGAGGCGGCGCGGGTTCTACACTTCATGGGAGGTGGACATGCTGCGAATTTCTCTCGCGCTCACCCGCAGGGACACGGGCTGGCTAAGGCAGCAACCTCATCTGGCGTCGCGGATTCGTCCCATCAATGGACTGGTGCCGATAGGGTGGCCTGCTATGACGCGCTGAAGCCGGCTGATGTGCCGGCACCTGCTACGCCTAAAGTTGAGCCGACGGCGACAATAGAAGCGCGCGCCGAACGGGCATGCGATATGCTCGCCCTGGGCGCGATGCTCTCCGGCGTCGAGAATTGCCAAGATGGCGATGTCGCCATATACCAGCGCACGGGACCTGCCCAGCATAATAGTAACGCTCTGTGATTTCAGCGATCAAATCCTCACTCTGCCTGATCCAATCTCACATGGTTTGGCCGGAGAACCGGAATATGTCGTGCTGTGCAAATTTCACCATCGCGACAGAGAGCCGGAGAAAAAGCCTTAAGGACGAGCACTCAACGGCATTCTCACCCCCCTCCGGCGGAGGTTCGAAATGGCGAACAAGAAATGGGACAACTCCCTCCCGAGCGTAGCGGTGGCGGCTTGGGAGAGCGCCACCGAGAGTGAACGCAAAGAAGCCTTGGCGCATGCAACTGAATTCCTCGACACTTTACCGTTCAAGGGAAAACGGGTCACTAAGAGTCAATCGCTTTCGTGGCCACGAAAAGGCGTTTACCGAGATGATGGCTCGCCAATAAGGGGAATCCCAGACGAGATCAAAAGAGTCACGGTGCTTGTTGCCGGCTTTATCTTGGCAAAGGTTCCCTTCGACACCCCCGCTGTCGCTTGGATCTTCCATGACATCGGCCAGCTGTTGAAAGATGAGATCCCCCTCGGTGACGGTGACATAGGTTGGCATTAAAGCCCAACTCGCGATGACCATCAGCCGGCAACCAGCTAAGAGCGTTGCTGGATCAGGTGTCAGAGCGTCGTATTCCTGTGAGAGCTTGATGATGTGCTCGACGTCCGATGTGACGGCCCGAGAAATCGGCAGGAGTGACATCGTAGCTGAGGGCATTTGCCGAACACCGAAGCATAGGCTGCAAAGTTATCCGGGCCACAATGCTGCCGTCCCGAAGATCACGGCAATTCCGAGTGCCGCCAATGCCATAACCGCAACCATGGCGGCCTCGAACGGGCCACCGCCATTCCCTTTGTCCGACATTATGGATGATCCTCAACACGCACACATCACCGTCTGTGCCCCGCCTCGTGAGGTCACTTACATATGTTAATCCTCTTCCCGAAAATCCTGCAACGAGGCGTGCCGCAAATCCTCTTCGCCGCGCAAGTGCTTCACGCGGCCGATAATCCCGGGCTTCACCCATTGCGTCGCCGGCCGCTTCATGCCCTTCGGCGCCAGGCCTGCGTGCTCCTGAACACGTTTCCACAGCCGATCGCGGATTGCCCGGCTGGAATTGATGAATGCGGAGCCGACATATTGGCCCGTCTTGCGATCGGCCATCAGGGCGAAAGCTGGCTTGCCGGGTTCTCGTTCAACGCCTAGCAGCTCGTACTCCTCGACCGTATAGCATTTCGCTTTCAGCCAGTTCGTCGACGGGCCGCTGCGATATTTGCTGTCGCGTCGCTTCGAGACCATGCCTTCCATGCCGGCCAGGTCGATCAGGTGGAAGATGGCGCTCGCCTCGCCCGGTAGCGCCTGGCTGAATTGGATGCGCCGCCCCTCGGGGATCATCTCGGCAAGGATCTCGCGCCGGTCCTCCAGCGGCATGTCGCGAAGATCGTAGCCGTTGACGTGCAACAGGTCGAAGGCAACGAAATACAGGTCATGCTGCCGGTTGGTGATTGCCTTGCGCAGTGCGCCGAAGTCCGACAGCCCGGCCTCGTTCAACACGATGATCTCGCCGTCAATGATGGCGCTTTCGACATCGAGGTCAGCGGCGGCTTTGGCGAGGTCTCGGTATTTGGCCGTCCAGTCGAGTCCGCGCCGCGTGAAGATCCGCACACCGCCGTCATCCTTGATGATCTGCGAACGGTAGCCGTCGAACTTGACCTCGTGAATCCATCCTTCGCCCTCGGGAGGCTTCTCAACCAAGGTCGGCATCAGCGGATCGATGAACTTCAAACGCATGCCCTGAGCGTCATTCCGGAAACCCATCGTCATGATGCACGATGGCATCGAATACCGTCTCATAAACGCTGCCGGTCTCTTCTTCGATTTCGGTGCTACTGATTCCGATCGCCTTCGCCTCCGCAAAAAGCCTCTGGATTGCCTCAGCAACCGAAATCACGTCGGAGCTTGCGAGCCCTGAAAGATTCCTCGCGATCCACTGGTCCAGGAAATTGATGCCGCGCGTGCTCATTGCCAGCCTCTGAAAACCATGGCCCGCGCCTGCCCACACCCCCTGGCGCGGGCCGACCAAGGTCTTGAAGGGACTTTGGTCAGCAGCAGTCAATACCGGCTGCCGGTGATTCAATTAGCTTTAGCTAAAATTGTTCCGAAACTGCAAATGCCTGATGCAACAAAGCAAGGCGCATCACGTTCCCCACCACACCATCGGATTGAGGCGACGATGACGAAGTACCAGGTGGAAGAGATTTACGGCGAGACGGTCGTGTCATCTGGCACCGTCGTGGAGAACGATCCCAGGAAGGCCGCCGAAGCGACGGCGGGTCAAAGGGTCTTGCCGAGGACACGACAGGATCATTGGTTCCGGGTGGTCGATGAAGACCAGGCTGCCGTATACGAATACAGCTTGGCCGGACCTGACGAGCGTCCAGAAGATTGGACGAAACTCTCCGATCTCGGCTCACCGATCGTGGGGCACGAGCGTGAATCAGATGCCGCCGACGAGCAAGATGTCTACAATTGCCCCATCTGCGGACAGCCGGTCGATATGCACGATCTGCGTCAGGCGATGTGGCACGAGCAGCCGAGGCATGAGCGGCTGAAGCCCGAAGTCGTCAAGGGTCCCTAAAACGCAAAAAGCCCGCCGGCCGGAGCCAGCGGCTCAACGACAGAATGGGTTGGGAAATGAGATGGCGCCAAGGTTCATAGCAAAACAGCTTTCCTGGCCGGCTGGTATCGTCGGCTGGCTCATCCGAGAGGGTATGAACCGGGGCAACGCCCGGCTGAACAACTTCGCTCTCGATCAATTGCAGCTGGTTCCTGAGGATCGAGTGTTGGAAGTCGGTTTCGGCGGCGGCGCAGCAGTGCCGGGCCTTGTCCGTGGTGCGTCATTCGTCTGCGGTGTTGATCGCTCCCCTGATGTGGTGAGCGCCGCCGCTCGCCGGTTTGCCAATGTGGTGCGCGCCGGACGCGCCGAGTTTCACGTCGGAGCGGTTGAAAAGCTGCCCTTGCGGGATGCGACATTCGACAAAGCCCTCAGCGTCCACACAGTATACTTCTGGCAAAGCCTGAAAGCCGGATCTGCTGAGTTGGCACGAGTTCTCAGGCCTGGCGGGCGAATCGTTTTGGGCTTCCTTCCCAAGGCGCATATGGACCGGATGAACATGCCAGCAGATATCTTCACCCCACGTGATCCGGACGAGATCACAGCTGCTCTGCAAGGTGTCGGGTTCAGCGAGACGGAGGTTCGAAAACCGAACTCGGAGACGGCATGGGCCGTCGCGACAGGTATACGAAACTAAGCTGTCCGCGTGCGGAATGTTGCGGCAACAAAAAGCCCGCCGGCCCGAGCCAGCGGGCAGCTGACAGAGTGGAGGGCCGCCCGGAGTAGACGGCCAGCTCCCGAACATCTGTCTGCGACACATGTTCCACTGAGGCCCGCGCCCCCCGCAAAGGAGGGCGCGGGCCGGCCATCGTCGCGAAAAGACCGGACGCGCCGCGCCGCCTTCGCCCGAACTTGCGACTAGTCGAGCTGTTCCCGACCCGAACACTAAAAAGCCCGCCGGCCGGAGCCAGCGGGCAGGTCACAAAGGGAGGACCGCCGGGAGTGTAAAGCGGCCCGCTCCCAAACCTTTGTCTGTGACACATGTTCCAGCCCGCAATAAAAAGCCCGCCAGGGTGGGACCTGGCGGGCAAGGCTCTGGAGTACACTGGCATCAACCAGCATAGGTCAATGTTCCGCTCCGGTTGGGCACTTCTGGACTCTTCGTCGCGACGGACGCATTCTGCCCCTTGGGGAGCATGGGGCGTGGACAAAAATCGGTACGACAACCGGTCTGATCAGTGGCGAAGGCGAACTGGCGCCAGGCGCTCGCGCGCACGCAGATGGGCGAACGTCCCGCTTCGCCTGATCGTTGTCACGGTTACTGCGGCCGGCGCATTGGCCGCGCAGACGCTCCTGCAGCACAGCGACCGTTTGCCGGAGCTCAACCTGTCGAACTTGCTCGAGCCGAAGCCGGAACTGATCGCCGGCGTGGCGTCGGTGATCGACGGCGACACGATCGAGATCCACGGGCAGCGTATCCGCTTCAACGGCATCGACGCGCCCGAGAGCCGGCAGTATTGCGACGACGCCAGGGGATTCGAATATCCATGTGGCCGGCGGTCGGCCGAAGCGCTCGACAGCTTCCTGGCAGCCTCCAAGCCGGTGCAATGCACCTTTGTCGATTGGGACCGCTATCACCGCTTCGTCGGGGAGTGCTGGCGCGCTGATGGCGCCAGCGTCGCCGCCTGGATGGTCGAGCACGGCCAGGCTCTGGATTGGCCGCGCTACAGCCATGGCGCCTACGCCGCCCAACGGGCAACGGCCGGGGCGGCCAAGGTAGGTGTGTGGGCTGGCAAGTTTCAGGCGCCTTGGGAGTGGCGCGCGGAGCACGCCGACGGCGCGGCGCCGTCGCGCCAGCCGCTCGGCATCGTCAGCCGCAAGCTTGTCGCGCAGAGCGGCTATTCGTGCGAGCCGCGGCGGACGTGCAAGCAGATCGGTTCGTGCGACGAAGCCCAATGGTATCTGCAGAACTGCTCATGGGGCGGAAAGCTGGACCGGGACGGCGACGGCGTGGCGTGTGAGACGCTCTGCTGATGAAGACGCAGTCAGATCGCAGACCTTGCCCCTTAAGCGAGGATTCGTGGGAGATGGCGGGCGTTTAACACCTCCGCTTGGCAAACGCTTGAAGGAGGGCTTCACATACCGCCGTCCGGCAAACACGACGTTCGCGATCCCTCTTGCCGTGGCCAGGGCTCCATCTTCGGCATTCGGTCGATACCGGGATTCGCGGCGCGTCACGAGCAGGCAGAGGCAACCTTGCAAGCGGTCGCAGCCCCGCCTACGCATCATCGATGATGTCCCGCACCTACGAGCAGTGGATACCAAGGCGCCTACGCGATCCGTTCGAAAAGGCACTCGCTATGGATGCTGGCCATGTCCTCGATTTCAGCGACCGAACATTTGCAGACTTCTTCTTCGAAGTGATGAGTATAGATACTTCCATTACGAACCATTTCGACGCCAGGGGAAGGTCCAAGGCGAAGCGGCTCCGATCGTTCATCGAAAAGGCGCCTGCGGGAGTAGTTGCGAAGTTGCTGCGCGAGCTTTGGGAATATCGCGAGTCCTTGTCGTGGCCGAGCGTCGGCATCAGAGATAACTACTTTTCCGTTGTCGCGATCTTTGAAGGCGCGCCCGATCACATTTGACTCATCAGTATTTGAGGCGTTCGAGCCAAGTCAGACACTGGACGAGCTGATTGCGGCGATCCGTCGTGATCTCGATTCAAAGAAGCCCCAGGCGGCTTTGGACCGTCTGCACACCTACTGCATGAAGCAGTTCGCTTCGCTCGTGCGCAACCATGGCGGTGAGTGCGCGGCGAACGATGCGCTGCACGCCAGGGCTGGTCGGTACGTTAAGCTGCTGACTGTGCAGCGCAACCTTACTGAGATGTCGGAGCACATAATCAAAAGCTCAATCAGCGTTTTCGAGTCGTTCAAATACGATCAGGAACAACGAACATGCTGGCAGATCTGCGTGCGGTGAAGGCGTCGATAGAGTTGGAGCCGGCGAAAATGATAGAGGGCTGAGAATCGGCGGCCTTGGCAAACGCGACGTTTTCGTATCCTCGCTTCTCTTCCTCCGACGCCCCCGGGCATGGGCAACGAGCGTTATCGGCACGGGCGGGTTTGCCACGCTTTCTTATTCGAACTGACCACGATTTGGAGGCGGCAGCTAGACAGTCTGCCGATCCTCGCACATCCTCTACGCCAGTTGTCCGACCCGCTGGGCGGCATTCCGGTCGTCGCGGCGGCTGCCCCGCACCCCGCCCGCCAGCTTCGCAAGGGGCACCAACAACCTGTGGCTGTTGCATGCCAAAGACGCCGGTCTGGGACGAAAACTACCTCTTCTCGACGCGCGAGCCCGCCGAGGCGGTGTGGATGGATGCCCAACGCATTGGGGTAGCGAGCCACGTCGTCTAATCTCTACAACGGGCTGATCGAGGAAAAGGGGCCGCCCGAGCAGCTATTCGGCGCCCAGCGAGCAGCGCCTTTGGGTCCGGCAAGTCACGCGCCCTTCCGTGAACCACTCATGGGCAAGCAAAAGACGAAACTCGTCGCTACCAAGTGAGCAACACGCTGACGGTCCGAGTGCGTGACCTGTCCAAAGCCGGTGAACTCCTAGACAACGCGGGCCGAGGTCAGTACAAAATAGCCGTCGGATTAAGGTCCGATTCTGAAATAGGTCTCTTGCGCGCGCCCATGGCTACCGGAACCTCGAACAGCCGGCCCTCGGCGTATCGGGGCCAAATCGGGCGAAGCGCAGGTGCGAGGACGCGGACGACGGTTGGCGCATCGTCGCGGGACAAGCACACAACGAACAGGTCAACGGCCTTTGACCTGAGTTTGCCAAGAACGTCCTCCGGCCCGGCGTGCTCACGGCGATGGTCAAGCCGACCTGAGGGCGTCAAATGGCGGTTTCGTCGCAACGACGCGGCAGCAGCCCAAGCGACGAAATTCGGTGGGATCGCCTGCCTGGCGGCAGACATCGGCCGTGCGAAATTGGCGGAAAGCATGAACTGGCAGACCTCTCCCAGAGCACCCTCAATGGCCTGATGCAGATCCGGGCCAGCAGCGGAACCAAACCAGAATCCTTTGCCATCCTCGCCGTATGCCAGCGCGGCGACAACCGGGATCTCAAGATCATTGGTCAGGTCAATCAAATGAAGCTTCCGACGAAGTGTCCGCAACCAGCTACGAAACAACCTCACCAACTCTTCCTGACTTTGCGGTATCGTGACTTCCGGCAATTTAAGGCGATTATACCACCATATGGATACCGCATCGCGTTCAACAAGCTCGAGAACCGCACGTAGCGTCGCCTCTTCTCTATTTAGGCCAGCGGCAAGCCCCGAACTGTCTGCCAAACAAAATCCGATATCGTAACAATTCGGGTATGAAAGCAGACAATACGCTGCCGGCGCATATCCTCGATTTCCTGTTGAGACATGCTCGATCTCCAACCATGATATCGCTCGCCCAGTGTTGAAAGGCCCGGGGATCCATTGGTCTCGATCAGCGCTGGAGTTCCAAACCTCCGCATGGTCCAACTGTCGGGGCGAATACTTCAAGAGGTCCCGAGGATCTATTGCCGAACCTTGGATCTCATCGAAAGTGGCCACGACGACCTGTTCGCGGCCGGTATATACGGCACTGCTGCGCTCGATGCCTTCCATCACCGTCCGATTGAAGGCCCCGTCTGCGGTCCGGGCGCGCCCAGAAACCAGGCGTCGGCGGCCGGTGTGGTCCGGTGCCAATACGGCGGCGGCGACGTGAAAGGGACATCCCGTGGGCAGCGGCAGTACTGCAGGCGGGCTGGCGAACGTGAGCAAAGGGAACCTCTGCGCCTTTCGCGACCTCATGTGGAGCTTCGCCGGCGATGTCCCGGCCATGCCGAAGCTGCATTCCAACTGGCTAACACGCCGATTTGTAGGTAGGATGACTTCTGCGGTGCAACATAACCAACAATTCGGGCTGACGTGCAAACGATAGTATCTGGCGAGGCCGCCTCGGGTGGAACTCTGGCCCAGCCCACGGCGTCCGATACGATCGTGGCCGAGACGCGGAAAGAACTCTTCATCCTGGCCGGTGACATGGTCGGATACAGCGAGTCCGTCTTCCGGAACCCCGAGACGGGCGTCCGTAATCTCGTCATGTCGCGCAACGCGTTTGTGAAGGCGCTCAAGGCAAATGGCGGACGGATAGTTTCAACTCCGGGTGACTTCGTCTTGGCAGCTTTCGAGTCTGCTTCGGATGCAGCGGTTGCTGGCATAGCAGCACAATCAGCGCTTCTCGAAAATAGGCTGCAAGATAGTCGCTGGCGGGTTGGAATTGCGTTCGGAGAGGTTTTTGAAATCGATGGCGACATCTATGGACATGCAGTCAACGTTGCGTCCCGCATTCAGGGAGTAGCGGCGCCCGGCCAGATACTTATGTCCGACGAGGTCGTTCGGCGATTTCCTGATGGGTTTTCAGTGGTTACCGAAAGTATTGGTTCTAAGCGCCTGAAGAATATTAGCGAGAGCATTAGCATATACCGTGTTGCAAGTTCCAAATCGGAGGAGTATAACTCAGACTTTCTAAAGGACATTCAGCAATATAGAGAGAATATTGTAAAGCCGATTGTTGAAATTCAACCGTTTGAGCCGCAAGACGACTCGCAATCGGCGCGGTTCGTCGCGTCATCTCTGCAAGATGAGATTCATCTTGTCTTGGCGCGGCTCACCAATTCGATCTCGGTTCGAGATACGACCGCCGTGGTGCGAGGCAAGGCCCATTATGTCTTGCGATCGAGCATCAGCACGCGGGGCCAGCATCTCCGGATCATGCCTCGGCTGATTTCGGTGTCTGACGGCGCGACCATCTGGGCCGAGCGATATGACTACGATCTTCGCGACAGCTTCGATGCCCAGGACCAGATTGCCTCGGAAGTCGTATCTGCCTTGCAATTGGCGCTGACCGACGGGGAACAGGCGCAGATTTGGAAACGTGGAACACGCAGTGGTTTGGCGTGGGAGACCTTTCAGCGAGGTCATGACGAGGAGCGCCGATACACACGGGAGGGGCATCGGCGGGCGAAGGAGTTCTATTCCAGTGCACTGACCATGGATCCCACCTACCTGTGCGCCCTGGTGGCTTTCGGGTTCTGCTATCTCGACGAGGTGCGTCTGGGCTGGGCAGAGAACGACCAGGAAGCGATCCAAGAGGCCCAACTTCTATACGAGCGTGCCTCGCGCATTGACGCCGGCCATTCGGACGTGCTGGCTCTGCTGGCATTCTTGCGATTGCTTCAGCGGAAGCCTCAGGAGGCGCAGCGGGCCATGGATGATGCCGTCGCGATCGCGGGTCACAGTCCAGAAATCGTAGGATACCAGGGCGCGCTCATGGATCTGCTCGGCAACTACCCTGCCGCCATTCGGGCCTATAATCGCGCCGCTTCGCTGAGCCACCATGTCTCGCCTTGGATATCGGCCAATCTTGCACTCTCCAATCTGGCGGTGGGGAGAGCCAAAGAGGCTGAACTGATTTGCCGCGAGGTCGTCGCATCGCATCCCGGTTACGTTAGAGCGTGGCTTGCTTTAACGGTCGCGTTGGTACGTCAGGACAAGGTCAGTGAAGCGCTTCGGGCGGCGAGCCGTATGCTGGACCTAGACCCGAAATTCACGGTGACGGAGTGGTCGCACGGCAGGCCATTTGCGGATGAAGCCCTGCTGGCCGCGTTCGCGAGAGACATGGAGAAGGCCGGCCTTCCCAGATAGAAGCCGGTCTCACAGGGTATCCGCGCTCTATCGACCGCAGCCGAAGAGGGCTGCCGCGCTCATTCCGACAACGAAATCCTGATTGCGTGCAAGGTAGTCCCTGAGTTGGTCACGCGTTGCAATGCCCGCCGGGGGCAGCGGCACGACTATCTTCACGACGGTCGGATCATCGATTATGGCCAGTGCTGGCCTGTCAAGAATGTCATTAAAGGCCGCAGTGAGTGAGTAGTCGTCCATGGCTCCGATGAACCCGGAACTTTCCGGCAGTACTCGAAACCACTCCGCGATTATGGCCTGCGCGATTTCCGTCTGCTGCCGATTACGCTTTGCCCTGGCCCGTGCCATCAAATCCCCCTATCTGTAACCGGCAGACACCATGAGCCCGTCAAACGAGCAACCCGCTGAAATGTCTCCCAAGCCGCCGCTTGAGAAATCGGGCAAGGACGGTGAGACATTATTGCCACGCCCACCTTTTCAAATTACTCTATTGCGAATTGGCGACTTGGGCAATCGGCCCGGTGGGAGTTTGGCATGCGCTGCTTACCGACTCTGTTCGTCGCATGCCTGATCCTTGCAAACGCGCCGCTTGCGAACGCAGGTGAGGAGTCATCTGGCGCGACCCCGCTGGAGCCTATCCCTGGCAACGTGATTTCCGAGATGCAGGCCAAGGCTGACAACACGTCAATCATATGGCTCAAAAGCGGAAAGGATTACACCGAGGCTGACGTCAACCAGATAGCGCGAACAATTCTCGGGGAAGCCTTCATCGGTCAAAACGGAGGGGATAAGTATTTCTCCGATAACGTAGGCAATCTGTATTCGCTCAGCGCGCTCACACTTCCCATATCAGCCGCGACCGCGCGCGCTCGGGTGGCTGAAGAGAAAATCCTCGAAATAGGCGAGATCAGCTCAAATTCGCTGATTTTCGGCATGGGCTCCGAGTGCGGGGACGAAGACGATCAAAAAGCCATCTCCACTACGGAGTCTCTCCCTAAGAACATCAAGCGGGTCAACCCCAGTCCTGAGGATGCGAGCGCGCTGACGAAAACCGTTTGGATTGTCGACAGCGGCGTCGGCCCTGGGTCAGATATCGCCAACGAATTGCAGATCGTCGAGCAGCGACTTTGCACAACGAGTTGCGTTTCCGAAACGGCCACCGATCCAATCGGACACGGAACCATGGTGGCCGGGATAATCGGCGCAAAAAAAGGAAACAATCTAGAACTGATTGGAGTGGCTCCGGGGATCAAGATACGCGCGCTGCGAATATTTACCGCATCATATCCGGTCGACCTGTTAAGCAATGCGCTCACGGCCCTTCAGTATGTCAAGACATACGCCGCCGCAGGCGATGTTGTGAACGTGAGCTTTGGAGCCTATTACAATCCGCTGTATGTACCCGGGGCTACGTCTGGAACGACAGAGCCCAGTCCGGAATCGAAGATTGAAGCCCTTCTGCGGGATCTTGCGCAAAGCAAGCAGCTTTTTGTTTCGGTTGCTGCCGGAAATACGGACGTCATTGGCGGTTCGGGATACGTGCAGACCATCTCTCCCGCTCGTGTTGGCGGATACCGGTTTCCTTCCACTGGCACTCCGACTGGCGCAGTGATCACCGTTTCTGCGGTGAAGAAGACGGACGTGTTCTGGAACTTTTCCGCTTATGGAAACGGCAACATCGACATGACTAGCGGCATCCAGATAGGACCGCCTGATTTCGCTGCGCCCGGCGTGAAGATCCGATCGCTATGGCCGGGCAACGTCGCGAACCCGAATGGCCAGACAAACGTTTGCTCGGGAACCTCATTTGCAGCCGCACACGTTTCGGGCTTGCTGGTGTACGGAATTCCAAAGCCCGACAAGAGCGCCCTTTTCGATCCGTCTGCGCTTATTCCTGGCAAGCTTCCGGGGAGCGATAAGCCGAGTGACTACAGCGTTGCCAGGCAAGATCCAATCGCTACGAAGCCCTAAGCTATTGGTGACTGGACGCGTGTCGCCTCGGTCGCAGTGATGTGGACATAGCTGTTGCACAACGGGCAGAGTGCGGTCCGCACATTGTTTGGCGACATCGGATCATCCGAATTTTGCAGGCTCGAACGAACGCCGACGACGAATGAGCAGTCCTCGGCCCAGGACACAGGTGCCTGGAGGGCAGCTCCAACGCGCAACCGGGGTCGCGAGCCGGCGAGTGCGGAAGCAACCGCCCCGAAATTGATAACCGATATGGCTCCGAGACCCCGAAGAAACCGTGAGAATAAGTCGCGCCGACTGAGCATTGCCGGTCTCCGCCCGTTAAGCCCATGCTAGGCCCGCGCCACACGGTTGTCGAGGGTGTTCCACAGAGCGAGGTGACTCTCGAATGTCCACTTCAGGGGCGCAGAACTGATTTTCCGAGGGCCGAACTCAACGCGACACGCGGCGCAACCACGACCTCCAGCCTTGTCGCCGTCGAGGTCGGCTTTCAGGCGTCGGCAGAGCTCACTTCAACGGCCGACTTTTGGGCGCAAAGCCGCCGATTTCTCGAGCCGGTTCGCGTCAAGAGCCAATCTTTGCCGGCGGACATCGATCTCAACATTTTTGTGCGGATTAAATAGCTAGCCGTTGCGACCCCGAAGATCCGACCGGGGTTCTTGATTTTGGTGGATCTGTGGTACTTATGAACGCGTGTGGTGGCCCATCCATCATCAGGGTAGACTTATATGGCTGCCAATAGGGCAATCGCGCCCGCGATCGAGGATTGCTACGACGCCGCTTTCGAATTCGGGCGGTGGCCAGAGGCGCTTCAAAACCTTGCCGATGCCCTAGGCGCTACGAGTTGTGTCATCCGCGCATGTGACGACACCCACCCTTTCCGGAGCGACCAGCGCAAGCGGACCACACCGACACCGGATTCGACGGAACATGCTGAATTTTCGGAGCTCTGGCTCAACAACATCGGAGGTGCTCCCGATCCCCGTTGCGAGAGGTTGAAGCTGCTGGCGAAACCCGCAATCTGCTTCACCGTCGAGGACGAACTCACCACCCCCGAGGAGAGAAGCTTTCTACCCTACTATCAGGAAATAGCACGCCCTGGGCACCGCGAGTGGTGGGCAGCCGTCTACTTTGTGGTGAAGAGACACAAGTGGTTCCTGTCGATGTTCCGTGATGCCCCCAGCGGGGCCTTCGATTTGTCCGAGGCGGGCCATTTCCTGCGGGTGGTACCGGATCTGAGGCGGATCATCAGCCTTGCCGAGAAGATATGGCAAGTTTCGTTGGACCCGACGCTGGCTGTTCTTGACCAGTTCAATTTTGGCGCCGCGCTGCTTGATCGTCGTGGCTGCCTGATGCGTTGCAACGAGCATGCGGATGCTTTGTTCGGCTCCGGTCTTGTGGTCCGCCACGGCCGCATCCACGCTGCGGATCGGGAGAGCGATACTCGTCTGCAGCGCATGATCGGGGCTGCCGTCTCAAGCGCACTGGAGGGCCCGTTACTGGTTGAGCCTGAAGTCATCGCCCGCGACGGATCGTTCTGGCTTCTAGCCGAGGTCGTGCCGATGACTTCATTCGTGCGCGACCTTTTCAATGGCGGGGACTTTCTGCTTTGCTTCACCGACCTTGTGAGGGAACGGGTGCCATCGGAACGGTTGCTCGGTCAAACATTTCAACTCACGGCGGCCGAAGCGCGACTGGCCGCAAGCCTGAGCTCGGGCGATGGTATCGATGCGGCGAGCGCCCGATTGGCGATTGGTCGCGAAACGGCGCGAACCCAACTCCGGGCGATCCTCACCAAAACGGGAACGCATCGCCAGGCCGAGCTCACTGCGCTGCTATCACGCCTGCGAACGCCTTCACGACCCTGAATGGCGTTCCTCACCCCATCGGGTGAAGCGCGCAGACGCTAGCCAACGCACACTCCCCATTGGATTACGAAGATCGCACCTGTGGCGCCGGGAGGATCCCGAATGACAACGTTGTTTGGCCAGAAATTTCGACGGCATCGGCCGAAGACACAGCGGCTGACAAGGGCATTCTTCATGGCACTGACGCTGCTTGCCAGCTATCCCTGCTCACCATCGGCGGGGGTCGAACCCGAAACGCTCGGCGTCGACCTTGAACTGGTCCTTGCCGTGGACGTCTCATCCTCGATGAGCCTGTCGGAGCAACGGATTCAGCGCGACGGTTACGTCAATGCATTTCGGCACGCGGACCTTGCGAGAGCCATAGGATTGGGCGCTCGTGGGACGATCGCGGTTTCGTATCTCGAATGGGCTGGGCCGAACTATCAGCGCGTTCTCGTGCCCTGGACGACTATCGGTAGCTACGCAGACGCAAGACAGTTCGCCGACGCCTTAGCGATCCAGCCTATTAATAACGCGCAACCTGGGACCTCCATTTCGGGCGCGATTCTGTTGGCCGGCGAGCTTTTTTCGCAGAGCCGAACCGTAGCCGCACGCCGGGTGATCGACATTTCGGGAGATGGTCCCAACAATGCCGGTCTGCCGGTCGCACCGATACGGGACCGACTGACAGGCTCCGGCATCACTATCAACGGCCTGCCCGTGTCGCTGCGGCGCGGTGGGTCCAACGCCTTTCAATCCTATGGCGCGCGCTATCTCGATCATTACTACGAGCACTGCGTCATTGGTGGCCCAGACGCATTCGTGATCGGGATTGACGACCTCAACCTGATCGAAGTCGCAATTCGGCAAAAACTGGTTCGGGAAATCGCTGGCCTTGCCTCGCGACCCAAGCTCGCCTCCTATTTGGCAGGCGGCCAGGTGTTCGACTGCTCCATGATTGGAACCACCGCCCGGTAGCCCACGGCCGTCCCTCGATAGTTTAAATAGCCTCTCTCCGTTCTCGTCGATGCACCACCCGATCGGCACCTGGGAGAGACGGCCATCTGCCGCCAGCCTGAGCAGCTCTAGCGCCCACGCTCGTCATTTTAGGGACCCCGCAAGCGCCCTCCGCCCCTACCGCCGACAAACCCCGGCCTGCCGCGATGGGGGGCGCTCGGAGATACCTTTATCGGCGACCGTCTCGGCTCATAGCAGGAAAAGAGCAGACGGCCAGCAGCGCCTTTCGCTCGAGCCTATCGGCACGCTCGGGGTCCCTACCTCCTGCTCATCGCGCGATGAAAATGGGCGTGATAGTCAGCCTGCGATCTGTGCGTGCAGCTTCGGCGAGGGCGTTGCATCAACGCCGGTTCAAAGGCAACTACTGCTCCACTTAACGCGAGAAGCGTGCGGCAGTTGATTATGGCATGGACAATCTCCTGCTTGCCATTCCGGGTTATCACAGGAGGTGTTCGGATGCTGTCAGTTGAAACCGCCCTCGGTGACGTTCGAACACAAAGAGCGCCCCGCATGTGGGACCCCACAATCGCCCCCACCCCCGTCGTCGATAGACGTCGGCGGGCGGTGCCGGTCGCCACCAGCCCGAATTGCCGAATGGTTGGAGTGGCTCAGCTTGAGCGTTTACAGCTCGTTTCTCGGATAGAGCCGAGCGATCTCGGCAGGCGTGAGATCGTCGAGCAGGGCGGGCGTGGGGCCGTCGTGACGAAATACCATCAACGTCCGCCTGCCGTCGACTGTGCCCTTAAAGTCGGCGTGGGTGCGCCGCCACACTGCGTAAGTCGCGACTTATGCAATATCCGCGGCCATGCGCGATTGTGATCTGACCCAGCGGCCCGGAAGGGATGGACGCCGTGGAAAGAGGGCGCCGTCGACCTCGAGATCGACAAAATCTGGTGGGCGGCGAGGTGCCTGCACTTCGCCAAGCTCAACGTCACATGCTGGTTCGACGGCTCCGATCTCGTCGGGATTGAACATTGGGGCTTCCGTCGGCCGCAATGGTGCATGAAGCTGAAGCCGGCCGACTGGCAGCCCCTGCCCGAGGTCATCCGCCATGGTCGCATCCCCTAGGTATCCGCGCGGCGAAAAACATCGCGCAACGGTCATGCACAAGCAAGTCAGTTTCCCAACCGGGATGTGCTTGACGACTTGGGCGAACGAGCGGCCTGAAAGTTTCTCCTCCACCAAGGCCAGGCGGCTTCGGCTTCCCGGCCTTTCTATTGCGCTCTCGCTTGAACCCGGTCCAGGCAGTGAACAGGAATATCGGGCCATGTAGCCTTGGCGCATGCCGTGTCTGTGACGGCGACAGCGGGCTTGCCTTGCACACTGGCCGCTTGCGTGGCCGTCGACCCAAGGAGGAATGTCTGTGTAAGGAGAGCCGAGAAGGCAGCGACTTGAAGCAGCACGGCGGCAAAGGCGATTTTCTTGAGCATGCGACAGAACGTTTGTTGATGGCCGCCGGTTCCGTCAGGCAACGCTCTTGCCAATCATTCACCCATAGGAACATATTCCCGGCGCGGCGATTTCTTAATTCTGAGGCCGCACAATGTCCAAGACCATCGCCGACGCCATTCGCGCCCGTGAGACGTTCTACGTCACTTGCGGTCATCCCATGTGTAATCATTCCACCCAGCTCGAGCTTGAGGCCCTGGGCGCCCGCCTGGGGCTCGACCACGGCGCCATGCACAATGACTTGGTGAAGGTGTTCCGCTGCGATCGCTGCAAGCAGGCGGGGAGGGACCAACGACCTGTGTTCTTCACTTGCATTCCTAACTACGGAACGATTGATCGAAAGAGAATTGAGCGAAAAGGCTGACCGTCTTGCCATGCCGTTCTATGTCGCGCCATGTCGCGTTCCATGTTGCGTGGAGTTGCCTACAGTGAGCGGGAAGCGTTGGAAATCAACGGTAGGGCTTGCAACATGAGCGCGACATGAAAAGGCAGGCAACAAGCCTTTGCGCTGACTAATGGCCTGATAACATTCGAGAATTAAGTGACTGGGGTTCCTGGAAGCTTTTCGAACTTTCTGGCTCTCGTCCCAGCCCGAGTTGCGGATGCTCATGGACAAAGTGGGACACGAGATTCGGGTTTAGAGTAGGCTAAGGCATCGACCTTCTGGCACGTGCGCCTTCGTTCAACGTGAATCGGCGCACCCCTACACCTTCTGAACGGCAGCTTGGCGCTTTGTTTGAGCCGTTCGAAGTAGCATCCGCTCCCCCCAACCGGGCGAGCCCTACAGCATCATTTGTCGCGTTTGGGACTGGTGTCTTGTGGTTGCAGCTGCCGGACGATAAGCGCCGATAGCCAATTTGATTGCAATTGCGGTCTGAGCGATAATGACGATGTCGCTCCCGCCTCGAGTGGAATCGATGGCGCAATGACTACGGCGCGCGGGAAGGGGTGTCCCGATGACGACGGCTACGGCCGATCAGATCTTCCGATTCGGCGGGTTCACGCTCGACCTTGCCATGGGCACGCTGCGCGGCGTCAACGAGCCGCTGTTCCTGCGACCAAAAGCCTATGCGCTGCTTTCGCACCTGGCGCGCAATATGGGCCGCGTCGTGCCAAAATCGGAACTGATGGATGTCGTGTGGCCGGGCGTCTACGTCACCGAGGATTCGCTGACCCAGTCGGTGCGCGAAATCCGCAAGGTGCTGGGCGACGAAATGGTGCGTACCGTCTCCAAGCGCGGCTATATGCTGGCCGCCGAGGCCGAGGCAGCGCCCGAGATCAACGCCCAACCGATCGTCGCCGTGGTGCGCTTCCGCAATGAGAGTGGCGATCCGGCCGACGAGGCGATGGTCGACGGATTCGCCGAGGACCTGATCAACGGCGTCGCCCGCTTCGGCACGGTTACGGTGCTCGCGCGGAACTCAAGCTTCTCCTTCGCTTCCTTCGGCCGCGCCGAGTGGCCGCAGATCCGAGCCCGCATCGGCGCCGACTATCTGGTCGAAGGGTCGCTGCGCCGCCAGGGCGAGCATGTGGTGGTCGCGGTCAGCCTGGTCGACATAGCCACCGCCAGCCAGCTCTGGGGCGACCGCTTCCAATCACAGGGCGACGGCCTGTTCGCGATCGAGCGCGAGATCGTCGAGCAGATCGTCAGCCGGCTGGTCACGCGTGTCGCCAATGCCGGGCTGGAGCAGGCGTCGCGCAAGCCGGTCACCAGCCTCGCGGCCTATGAGCTTTTGTTGCGCGGCTTCGCGATGCTGCGCGATCCAGCCCAGACCGACCAGCGAGGCGCCGAAGCACTGTTCGAAGCGGCGATCGCCAAGGACCCGAACTATGGCCTCGCCTATACCTATCTCGCGCTTGTGCGGGCATTGGACGGCGAATTCGGGCGTGCCAGCGACGCCGTGTTGGAAAACGCGCGCGATCTTGCCGACAAGGGCCTGGCGCTGTCGCCGGACCAGCCGACGGGACACCGGGTGCAGTCGCTGATCCGCCTCTATATGCGTGATCACGAGGCGGCCGAGCATCACATGCGCATCGCGCTCCAACTCAATCCCTACGATGCCGACAGTATCGAGCAGATGGGTATGCTGCTGACCATGCGCGGCCGGCCACTGGAGGCGCTGACCTGGCTGGCGCGCGGCATCCGCATCGATCCCTTGCACCCACACTGGTACCAGTTCGACCGCGCGCTGGCGCTCTACATGATGGGGGAATACCGGCAGGCGGCCGATGCGCTGGAACTGGCGACGCGTCCGGCGCCATGGATTCGCACCCGGCTGGCGGCCTGCTATGCCCAGATGGGCGAAATGGAGAAGGCGCGGCGCCAGATCGCCCTGATCGGGGAGGGCGATCCGTTCTCGCCGCTTGATTATGCCTTGCGCGGCGTGCCGTTCGAAAACCGGGCCGATGCCGAGCATCTCGCCGAGGGCGTTAGGCTTGCCCTCGGCGAGATTCCGCCCGAGGCCGATCAATCGGCCACGACCACGATGTAGCGGCCCTGATAGAGCCGGTAGTAAGTGCCGCCGCAGCGCCAGACATCGAAGCCGTTGACCTTGGTGCGGACGCAGCCAGCAGGCAGTGTCGCGACCCAGGCCGTGGTGTGTCGCAACACGCGCCACGTGGCGGTGCGGCGGGCAACACCGGCCGCGCTGCGTGGCGTCCACGGCGCTCCGATTCGGGCCTCGGCGGTGCTGACGAGTGACAGCGCCGGCACGGAGGTGCCGGCGATCTCGACGGCGGTGATTGCAAGGGCGAGCAGGGCTGCGGCCGAGCGGCATTTCTTTCCGGATTTCAAAGCCATGTTGGTTTCTCCAGACGTTGAAGTCTAGTGGGAGGATGCGGCGGCAAGCCGGGCCGAGCCCGTCAGCGCCGCCAGGTGAGCAACCACGAACAGAAAGTGTGCCGCGGTTGTGACGTAGCCGACGACGAGCACGTCGGCGGTGATGAAGAACTCCCAGAACAGAAGGTTCGCCGTTCCAAGCAGCATGTGCACGGCAGCCAGCACGGCGTGCCAGGTGCGGGAGTAGGCGTTGCGCCAGAGCGTCACGCCGATGATCAGCGCGAGCCCGTGCGCCTCGGTGAAGCCGATACCGGCGCCGGGCGCATCGCCGAGCAGAATCGCTTCCGGGCCGCGCCCGAAGAAGGAGCCGGCGATATCGGTGAAAAGCCCGCCGGCCGAGGCCAGCATCAGGAAGCCGGCGTTGAAGCGGACAAGGAGATTTCCGTAGAAAGGGGACATGGGCGTTCCTTTTGGGGTGCGGTTGCCACGGCGGTGCTGCCGCCGTGACCAGTCGGATTGCGTTGTAGGCTCAGGCCGCTATGGCCTGCGGTTCGGCCGCGACTGTCGCCTGGTCGGCCGCAGCGATGGTCTCGGTCGGCGTCCTGATGCCGAACCAGGCGACGTAGAGCGTCGGCAGGAACACCAGCGTCAGCACGGTCGCCACCATCAGTCCGCCCATCACGGCGTATGCCATCGGCCCCCAGAATACGGTCGGCGCGATCGGGATCATGCCGAGTATGGCGGCTGCGGCGGTCAGCAGGATCGGCCGCAGCCGATGCGTGGTGGCGCTGATCACCGCGGCCCAAGGCTCTTCGCCTGCGGCAATGTGCTGGTCGATCTGCGCGATCAGGATGACCGAGTTGCGGATCACCATGCCGATAAGCGACATCACGCCGAGGATGGCGACGAAGCCCATCGGAGCCCCTGACAGAAGCAGCGCGCCGGCCACGCCGATGATCGCCAGCGGCGCGGTGAGCAGCACCAGCACTATGCGCTGGAAGCTCATAAGCTGGATCATCAGCACCGTCGCCATGATGAACAGCATCAGCGGGAAGACCACGAAGATGCTGGCCTGCGCCTTGGCGCTGTTCTCGATGACGCCCCCCTGTTCGACGCTGTAGCGCGCCGGCAGCTCGGCCTTGAAGGTGGCGATGGCGCTCCCCAGCCGCTTAGACACGGCGGTGGCGTTCTCGCCCGGCGCGACGTCGGCCTGGACGGTGACGGTCGGCAGGCGGCCGCGGCGCCAGATCAGCGGGGGCTCGGTCTGGTAGCTGAGCTTCGCCACCTGTTCGAGAGGGACGCGCCGTCCGCCCGAAGCGGTGAGCGTCAGGCCGCGCAGCGTGTCGATGCTGGCGCGTTCCGTATCCACGGCGCGGGCAACGATGTCGACGAGATAGATGTCGTCGCGCATCTGCGTGATCTTCGAGCCGGACAGGATCGCGTTGATCGTCTCTGACAACTGCTGCGAGGAGATGCCCAGCGCGCGCGCCCGGTCCTGGTCGACCTCGACCTTGATCACCTTGGCCGGCTCGTTCCAGTCGTAATTGATGTTGCGCACCGCTGCGTCGCTGCCGAGCACTTGCGCGAACTGCTGCGCGAGGCTCCGCGTCTTGTCCGGGTCCGGACCCGAGACGCGGAACTTCAGCGGCCAGCCGACCGGCGGGCCAAGCTCCAGCGGCGTGACGCGGGCCATGACGTCGTCGAAGCCGGTTGAGAGTTCCTTCTCCAGCCGGTCGATGACCGCCTGGCGCACGGCGTGGCCCTTGGTGACCACGACGGCCTGGGCGAAGAAGTCGTTGGCGAGCTGCGCGTCGAGCGGCAGGTAGAAGCGCACCGCGCCCTGGCCGACATAGAAGCTCCAGTGGTCGATATCCGGATCGGAAGCGAGCAGCTTTTCGACGCGCTCAACGACGGCGTCGGTCGCCTTGATCGAGGCTGTGCGCGGCAAGGTGAGGTCGAGCATCACCTCGGGCCGGTCGGACTTCGGGAAGAACTCCTGGCCGACGAAGCCCATGGCCACGACCGAGAGCGCGAACAGACCGGCGGTCGCCGACAGCACCAGCCACTTCGCCCGCATGGCGGCTTCGAGGAGCGCCTGGAAGCCGCGGGCGATGCGCGACGGCTGATGGCTGCCGCCATGGCCCTTGATGCGATCGGGCAGCAGGAAGACGCCGGTGAGCGGTGTGAACAGCACCGCCACCACCCAGGAGACGACGAGCGCGATCGCCACCACGGCGAACAGCGAGAAGCAGTATTCGCCGGCGCCGCTCTTGGCGAAGCCCACCGGCACGAAACCGGCGATCGTCACCACCGTGCCGGTCAGCATCGGGAAGGCGGTCGACGTATAGGCATAGGTGGCGGCCGAGATCTTGTCGTAGCCGTCCTCCATGCGGGCAATCATCATCTCGACCGCGATCATGGCGTCGTCGACCAGCAGGCCGAGCGCGATGATCAGCGCGCCGAGCGAGATGCGCTGCAGCGATATGCCGAAATACTCCATGGTGACGAAGGTGATCGCCAGCACCAGCGGGATGGCGACGGCCACAACGACGCCCGGACGCCAGCCGAGCGCCAGCAGCGAGACGGCAAGCACGATGGCGATCGCCTCCCCGAGGCTCTTGGTGAACTCGCCGACGGATTCTTCCACGACATGCGACTGGTCGGCGACCAGGCCGAGTTCGGCGCCGAGCGGCAGCTCGGCCTCCATCTCGTGCATCTTCTCCTTGACGGTCTCGCCGAGCGCCAGGGCGTCGCCGCCGGCCGTCATCGACACCGCGATGCCCACGGCGGGCTTGCCGCTGAAGCGGAACATCGGCTGCGGCGGGTCGGAATAGGCGCGCTTGACCTCGGCGACGTCACCCAGTCGGAAGTAATGGCCGTTGGCGTAGAAGTTGATCGCCTTGAGGCTCTCTTCCGATGTGAAGGAACCCGACACGCGGATGGCAATGCGCTCTGGGCCGGCATCGACCGTGCCACTCGGCGTCAGCGCGTTCTGCGCTTGCAGCGCCTGCGTCAGCGTGCCGACGTCGAGACCGAGCGCCGCGACCTTCTGCGTCGAGAATTCGAGATAGATCTTCTCGTCCTGCTGGCCGATCAGGTCGACCTTGGCGACGTCCTTCACGGTGAGCAGCCCGGCGCGCAGGCTGGTTGCCATATCCTTCAGCTCACGATGGCTGAGACCGTCGGAGGTGAGCGCGTAGATCAGCGAATAGGTGTCGCCGAACTCGTCGTTGAAGAACGGGCCCTGCACGCCGGACGGCAGCGTCGGCTTGATGTCGTTGAGCTTCTTGCGCACCTGGTACCAGAGCGGCTGCACCTGGTCGCCGGCGACGGTATCCTTCAGGTTGATGAAGACGACGGATTCGCCGGGCTTGGTGTAGCTCTTGACGTAGTCGAGGTCGGGCAGTTCCTCGAGCTTCTTCTCGACGCGGTCGGTGATCTGCTCGACCGTCTCGCTCGTGCTGGCGCCCGGCCACATCGTCTTCACCACCATGGTCTTGATGGTGAAGGGCGGGTCCTCCTCGCGGCCGAGGCCCCGATAGGCGTAGAGGCCAGCGAGTGCCGCCGCGATCATCAGGTAGACGATGAAGCTGCGGTGGCGCAGCGCCCATTCGGAAAGATTGAAGCTGCTCATGACAAAAATCCTTCTCAGCGCGCGCGAAGGCCCGTTCCGCCGGCGGTTGCCGGCTGGCGAAAACAATGGCAGTTGGGGTCAGTCAGCGTCCGCCGCAGGCGGGCGCTGGAATTCAGGCCAGGCTGTGCATGGTGCCCGGTACTCGGTATGGCGCCCGCTCGGCCGTCCTTGGCCTGATGGCGAGGCCGGCGAGATAGCGCTGGAAGCTGGCCGCCTCCTGCATCGGCAAGGCGAGGGCGACATGGCCATCTGGCCTTACCAGATAGGCCGCGTCCTTTTGCAGGCCGGCTTTCGCGGCGATGTGGGACCAGGCGAAGGCGTGGATCGGAATTCCTGTCGAGGCGATCATCGTCCGGAACTCGGAATTGATCTCGCCATAGACATGCACCTGCCAGTCCAGCGAGCGCAGCGGTTCGAAATTGTCGCTGCTTGCGGTTGGCACGTAGGGCAGGCGGTCGCCGCCACTGATCTTGCCGGCGGTGCCCCAGCTGATCGGGCCGGCGCGATACTGGATAGCGGCTTGCGAGATCACGCCGAAGAAGGCGCGCGAGCCGACCGAAGTGTGCAGTGCGATGTTCAGGATCTTCGGCATCAGATAGCGCCGGAACAGGCCGATGAGCCTGGAGCGGCTGGTGGCGATGCGGAAGGCTTGGTCGGTGCTCTCGATCAGCTTGCGGGCAAAGGCGATGCGCTCCGGCTCGTAGCTGTCGAGCAGGCGCGGATCGGCGCGGCCCTGGACGACGGCGGCGAGCTTCCAGGCGAGGTTCACCGCATCGCCCATGCCGGTGTTCATGCCTTGGCCGCCGGCCGGGCTGTGGATGTGCCCGGCATCGCCGCAGAGGAACACGCGGCCGACGCGGAAGCGCTCGGCGACGCGATGGTGGACGCGGTAGGTCGAGAACCAGTTCACCTCGTCGACCGTGACGCCGGTGTCGCGCTCGACATCGGCGCGGATCACCTCGAAGCTGATTGTCTCGTCGGCCTCATGCGCCTTCGGCACGATGCCGATCAATCGAACCGAACCCGATTGCCGGACCGGCATGACGATGGCGAAGCCATAGGCGCTGACCGCCGTGTCCATGCCGTTGCGAGTGATTTCGCCGCGCCCCTTCACGTCGGCGACGTAGAAGGACTGCTCGTATGCGCCGCCGGGAAAGCCGACCCTCAGCCCATGGCGCACGGCGCTGTGGGCACCGTCGCAACCGGCAAGGTAGGCGGCGCCGACGGTTTCGGCCCGGCCTTCCTTGCTCAAGGTCGCGACGACCGCATCACCTCTGTCCTGGAAGGCGACGAGCTCGGTGCTCCGCTCGACCGTGACGCCGGCATGCTCCAGATGCGCGATCAGCACGCGCTCGTGGATATCCTGCGGCAGCGCGAAGGCGAAGGAGTAGGGGCTGATGCCGCGGCCGAAATCCGACAGCGGCAGCTTCGCGGCGACGCCGGCCGGCGTGTGCACGGTGAGCTGTTCGATCTTCACGCCCGCGGCAAGCACGTCGTCGACGATGCCGATCTGGCGGTGGAACTCCAGCGTGCGCGCCTGGACGGCCAGCGCCCGCGATGTCTCGCCGGGAGCGGCGGCCTTGTCGAAGATGCGCACCGGCACGCCGAGCTTGGTCAGCCATAGCGCGAGCGTCAGCCCGGTCGGGCCGGCGCCGGCGATCAGCACTCTTGTCTTGGACATGGTCATTTTTCTTCTCCCTCAACGATACGGACTTTTTCGTGTTCCCGCAGCCGGTTTACGCCGGCGGTGACGACCCGGTCGCCTTTGGCGAGCCCGTCGCTGACGACGACCCGGTCGGTTTCGTAGCGGGCTATGGCGACAGGCTTCAGCTCCACCGCCGAACTGGCGCCGACCACCCAGACGGCGGGCTGGCCGTTTTTGTCGAACAGCGCGCTGCCGGGCAGGGTCACGACCGGCGCGCCCGCTATCTCGACGCGGCCGGCGACACTTGCGCCGAAGCGCATGTCGTCCGGCGCGTTCTCGAGCGAGACCTTCACCTGGAAGGTGCGGGTCGCAGCGTCGGCCATCGGCGCGATCTCGCGCACCGTGCCGGTCGTCGAGATCGCCGGATTGCTGAGCAGCGAGACGGTGACGGCGGGAATCTGCTTGCCGCGCTGGTCGCTGGCAAAGGCGGCTTCCGCGATCGAGAACACCGCGTCGCGGCTTTTCGGATCGGCGACGCGCACCACCATCTGCCCGACATTGACCGACTGGCCGGCTTCGGCGCCGGTGGCGGTGACGATGCCGTCGAACTCCGCATGCAACTCGGTATAGCCGAGCTGGTCCTTGGCCATTACGAAGGCGATGTTGGCCGATTTCAGCTTGGCTTGGGCCGAGCGCAGGTTCTTCAGCGTCGCGTCATGGTTGGCGCGTGTCGTTGGCGAGCAGGGCGCTGATGCGTGCTTCGGCGGCGCGGGCTTCGACCACAACGGCCTCGGCCGCCGCCACGTCCGTCTCGGCGCTGGCCAGCCGGTTGCGGTAGTCCTGGTCGTCGACGCGGGCGAGAACCTCGCCCTTCTTCACCGTTGCGCCAACCTCGGCGATACGCTGGATGAGCTTGCCGGAAACGCGAAAGGCGAGATCACTCTCCAGTCTCGGCTTGATCTCGCCGACGGCGACGCGGTTATCCATGGCGGATGCCGGCGAGACCGAAACTGCCTTGACCAGCTTGGTTTCGGGCGTACCCGGCGCGCCGTTCGAAGCCTCGCTTCTGGCGCCATGCCAGACCAGGGCGGCGCCGCAGGCGAGGGCGGCGATCGAGCCGGCGACCAGGCGGCGCCTCGGCGGCTTGTTACGAAAGAGTGCGGCAATCATGTTGTCTCCATGCCCAAATTTGCGGCCGCGCTTGGGAGGACGCGGCAGGCTGAAAATCGTGCTGGCTGCGGGAGAAACCGGTGGTTTGGCTCTCTTATGCGCCGGCCAGAACGTTTTGCGATTTCGGCCGCGCGAAATCCCGAACGGTTTCTGAAAATTTTCCGATGTTTGGCCGATGACGAGTTCCGAGCTCTATTGAGCTCAAGGCTGTCAGCTATTCTGTCGGTCTATCCCTCGAGCCAACGTTCCGCTTGCGGCCAAAAGCGTCAGAGAGTTCTACAATTGACCATCGACTGGGGTTCTTGGAAGCTTTTCGAACTTTCTGCCTTGCCCCTTCGGTCGAATTGCGCGTGCTCCTAAGGGACGGTGAAGTATCTCGATCCGCGCTGATGCAAACTTGATCCGAGCTCTCATTCTGGGGTTCGAGACGGTAGTTAGCAGGAGCGGAGAAAAGGCGAGGATGCCGCTTGGTCGCGCCCGCTGCGTCGGGCTAGATAGTCCCGATGGACCGCGGTAGACCTTCGGCGATGGGGCGGTGGGACAAAGACGGAAACTGGGCGGTTGGGAGCTGCATCGCGATCTTCTTCGCGATCGGCTTTTGGATGTGGTGGTCCTACCACTGGGACTTCGGCGATATCTGCCCAGCGAACGAGCAGACGGAATTGGCGCTTTGTGCTCGAAGCTGGATTGGCGCGCTGGCGGGCTACTTCGCTACGGTTTTCGGCGCGCTAACGATTTTGATGCTGCTAAAGCAGATCAACCAGAGCGAACGGCACCGCGAGGCCGCGTTGCAACGTGAGGGCCGCCTCGTTGCCGACATGCTGCTGATCGACCTTCTGGTAACGGCCGAGCGTCTCAGAGAGCTTGCGAGAAAGATAGACCTAGACCCACCGATAGCGGAGATCTCGAGAAAGATGATCCCCGACGCTGTTAAGGTTACGCCGGTCCTGGCTATCGCTCTGCAAAAGCATTGCCTTGAGGTTTCTGATTTCGTGAACCGTGCCCTGCAGAATTTTCAGCTGGCGGGCCAACTCTTGTCCACGATGGGTGCGCGGACGGGAAGATCCCCAGAGGCTGGAAACCCCAAAGCAGCAAAAGCCTTGGAAGGATGTTGGCTGGGCCGTCGTAGAAGCTTTTGGAACTTTTGGGTTGCCAGCCCGAATTGCGTGCGCTTGTCGAAGAAATTCGGATATCAGAATCGGTCATTTGGGAAAGATTGACAAGTACATCGATCCCTCCACAGCGCCGGACCGGGCGATCGAGGTTTCGTAATTCAATCGGGATTGGCAACCACGATGCGGCACGAAATTCCGGAAGGTCGCGGATCAATTTGGGCACTGCCGAACTCTACAGGCAAGACATCCAAAATCAGTCTGAGCCCGAAGCCGTGTTCAAGCCTTGGAGGAACAGGAGGTCCGCCGCGCTCTCGCCAGTGCAGTTCAAGCCCGGTCGGCGTGATTTCCCACCGAATGCCGACCGTCCCGTTGGGGTTTGAAAGCGCGCCAAATTTGGCCGCATTCGAGCAGAGTTCGTTGAGCACGAGTGCAAGCGGTACGTTTAGCCGCGCTGGCAATCTTACTGCGTCCCCTTGAAGTTCGAACCTGTTTGGGGACCAAAAGGGTTCGGTAACGCTGCCGATCAGTTCCATCAATCCGAAGGGTTGACCCTGCTGCGCTACAGTTAAATCAGTAGCCTTCGCCAGGGCAGCAAGTCTACCAAGGAAGCTCTTCAGGGCATCCGGATCGGCGGCACCACGCCCAAACGTTTGAGTGGCCAGCGCCTGAATTACGGCGAGCGAGTTCTTCACGCGATGATGCACCTCACGGAGCAGCAGGTGCTTCTGTTCGTCAGCGCGCTTGCGCTCGTCGATATCCATCAGGACGCCAATGATGCGCTTTGGCTCTCCAGTAGGGGAGGTCTTTATCTCTGCGCGGAGCAGTCGCCAGCGCAATGATCCATCGGGAAACCTGCAACGGAATTCCGCTTCAAAATGCGGATCAGTCCCCATCGCCGCTTCTGCGCGAATTTCCATGATCCTCTCTAGGTCGCCCGGAGCCAAGAGCATCCGCAGTTCCGCAACGGAGGGACATGAATCGGCGGCCAAACCGAACATACGATTGAGCTCGGGGCTGACGTTCAGACGATCCGTGGGGACGTCGAGCTCCCACACAGCCATTCTGGCTGCATCGATGGCCAGTCGCTGCCTGAGTTCTGCCTCTCGCAAAGCGTTTTCCGCCAGCTTGCGACCGGTGATATCCTGGATGGTGCCGAGGAAGCGCACCGCCTTCACTGTGTCGCTGACGCGTTGAAAGACCGCCTCCCCATGCGCCAGAGCCCAGCGAACCTCGCCCGTATCAGCGCGCACGATCCGGTACTCGTAAGGGTCGGTGTTCCTGATCGCAGGATCCAACGCCATGCCGGCCAGTTTCCAGGTGCGCGGCAAATCCTCTGGGTGAGTGACGGCGCGAACCTTCTCGAGAGTGATAGGCTCGTCGGGAGAGAAACCAGAGATCGCCCGAGCCCGTGGCGAATAATTCATCTCGTTCGTTTCGAGATTCCAGTCCCAAATCCCTATAGGGGCGGCCCGAAGGGCCAGCCTAAGCTTTAAGTTATCTTCCCGAAACTTATCTATCGGTCGACGCACGATTCACCCGGCACAGAATTGCAGATTGGAATGGTGGTTCTCTTCGACTCACTCGTCCACTCCGCCGGCACTATGGAGAGCCGATTGCAACGCCGTGGCCAGCTTGTCCTTGGAATAGGGCTTGTCGATGATCGGGGCTCCTCTGGCGAACTCAGCCGCTCCCTCGCCGTAGCCGGTGGCGCACACCATCGGGATGCGACGAAGCCTCAGGGCATCGGCAACGCGCTCGCTCAATTCCCCCCTTATGTTCAGGTCCAGGACGGCCGCGTCGATCTGAGCTGTAGATACCAGTTCCAACGCGGCGTTGATCGAAGTGGCGGGACCGATGACCGTGACGCCGAGGTCGGTCAGAAAATCCTCCACCATCATGGCAATTACGGATTCGTCCTCGACCAGGAGCACCCGCGTTCCGGACAGTGTCGTCATTGGGCGAGCATCCCCTCTCGCAACGGCGCGTCGATCCTGCAAACCAATCCTTGCGGCTGGAACTCCAAGGCGACCTCCGCCTCAAGATCTGCCGCGAGGCCCCCAGTAATCAGACGGGAGCCAAACCCCCGCCGCGACGGACACGAGACCGCAGGGCCGCCCAATTCGCTCCAGATGAGTTTCAATCGCGGCCGGGGCAGGGCGGTGCGAGACCACTCGACCGAAACTTTGCCCGCCTCGTTGGAAAGGGCCCCATACTTCACCGCGTTTGTCAGCAGCTCATGGAGGGCGAGGGCGACAGCGAGCGCCTGGTTGGGTTGGAGAAGTATTGCGGGCCCGCTTGCTGATACCCGATTGGAAAACGTGCCCCTGATATGAAGGCTGTCGGCAACAAGCTGGTCCAGGGATGCATGTTCCCAACTCGTCTGTGTCAGAATGTTATGCGCGGCCGAAAGGGCCATGAGCCGGCCTTCAAAGGCGGCACGAGCTTCGGTGGCGGGTGTTCCCCTGAATGTCTGGTGTGCAATGCCCTGGACCACTGCCAGCGTATTTTTCACACGATGGTTGAGTTCCGCCATCAGCAGTTCTCGTTGCGCTTCGGATCGCTTGCGCTCGCTGATGTCCACGACCGAGGCGAGGATCATCAGCCCTTCGCTTGTCTGGATCGGGCTGAGCCCAATCTCCACCGGCACTTCGCTGCCATCCTTGCGCCGTGCATAGAGGTCCCGGCCTTCGCCCATGGGACGTGCAAGAGGGCGACTATCATAGGTCCCGCGGAACACCGGGTGTGAGCTGCGGAACCTGTCCGGGACCAGCATTTCAATCCCTTGGCCGATCATTTCCTCTCGTTCGTAGCCGAATACGGCCTCGGCATGCAGGTTGACCAGGATAATGCGGCCGCTCCCGTCCGTCATGACCATGCCACTTGGAGCCGCTTCCACTGCTGATCGAAATCGCTCCTCGCTGTGGCGTAGCGCTGCTTCCGCCTGATCGCTTTCCGTCACGTCGACATTGACCCCGATCAGCCCCCGAAATTGCCCCTTGGCCGAGAAATGGGGTCGAGCGACCGTGAGCAGGACGCGGAACTCGCCCTTGCTGTTTTTGTAGCGACCCTGGACCGAAACCGTTGATTGGGTCGCCAGCGCTTCCGCCATCCGGGCTCCGATCTCGTCGGCGTCGTCCGGATGGATGGTGGAATGCCAACTGAAGGTCGGAACCGCCTCAACGGGGACACCCCAGAACTCGCGAAGCATGCTGTTAAGGTTCGTACACTTACCGGATGCGTCACAGGTCCAGATCATGACTGGTGCATGCTCCGACATCAGGCGGAATTGTTGTTCGGATGAGCGCAACTCCTCTTCTGCGGCTTTCCGAGCTTCTTCCGCTCGGGTCCTTTCAAGATAGAAGCCGATCTGTCGCGCGATTGTGGTGGCAAGATTAAGCTCGTGGCTGGCGAAGGAGTGCTTTTGTTCGTAGTAGGTCATGAACTTGCCTACGACTTCGCCTTGCGCGATGAGGGGGATGAACGCCAGACCGACGATGCCTTCGCTGGCGATCCTGTCTTTTACGGCTGCGGGTTCGTCCGTCTCGGCAATATCCGATACGAAAATCGGCTCTGCGTTACGCTCCCCTACTTTCCAGGGGGAATGCCCTGCAAGAGCCTGCCGGTAGCCGTCCGATAAACCCCGCCAGGCCACAAAGCTCATCACGCCGACGTCGTCGAACAACAACATGGACGCCCGCCGGCACCCTAGACCGTCGCGGATGGCGTCGAGGCCCGCCTCGAATGCTTCGTGGTTGGATTTTGCCCTGTAAAGGCGGTCTGTCAGCACGTAAAGTGCGCTTAGTTCGTCAAGCCGTTCCGTGAGTTTCTCGCCCCCCGGCATTTGCATCGCCTGCTCTCCCTGGCGAATTGATTAGCAGAACAGCATATAACGGCGACACTGCCGAAAAGGTTGCGTGCTCACAGGTTATCTAACCTGCAAGGGTGATCGCCCGGTCTCGGCGCTCTCCTGGGCGAGCATGTCCTGCATCCAATGCAGGGCTTGGGACCCGCATCCCCGGCCGGCCAGACAAAAGAGGCGGCTTGGCGCCGCGTATTGAAGTGAATTTCCTGGGTGCCCAGCTTAATCGGTTTCAATCGCGCGTCGACCAACACCTCGATGTTTGCCGGCACGGCCGTGGTAAGGCTCAAATCGTCTGCTGCCGTCATGCCATCGATGACGGCGCGCGGGTTGTCGCGCCGGGTCACGGCCCGGATCAAGATCCGATAATCGGGCACAGTCGCTCGCCCGGTCAGGCTGTTCGTCCGGGTCGATCGTAGAGGCCACGATCGATCCGGCGCAGCTCATGGGCTACCGCCAGCCGCTGAAGCGTCTTGGCGATCGCCGCACCGCGCCCCCAGATCGGCGAAGTCCCCAGCGCCCACACCTCGTCGGGCTTGGACTGGATGCGTGCAAGCACGCGCGTGCGAGTGTTGGTCTCAGGTGCCGCTGAAGTCCGAAGAATGCCACAAGTTTCGGACAAGACACTCGAGCTGCGCCAAGGCTGCGAGGTCGCCCGAATCGCTCCGTTTGCGGAAATGGCGCAGGAGGAGCATCACCCAGACCGACGGTGGCGCACCGTGCCGCTTGCGCGCTGCGCCCGGCAAGGGAGGCTGCGCCGCGGCGCAACCCGTCACTATCATCGCGTTGCATGCCGCGCCCTTGCCCGCCTTGCTCTTCGCGGCCTCCTGTTCGTGCCCAATTGTTTGGGCGAGAACCGAATAGAAAGGAAGCGCTGCAAAGGCGCGCGGGCGAAAATGGAAAAAGCAGAACTTGAAGAGCTGAAGGACAAGGTACCCTGCGCTGCGGTGCTGGAGCGCGCGGGGTTCGCCCTCGACGTCAAGGAGAGCACGCGCAAGGCGATGAAGTATCGGCGTGAGGCGTCGATCATCATCGTCATCCATGACGGCAAGGGCTGGTTCGACCCGCTTGGCGACGACAAGGGAGATGTCTTTCGCCTGGTCGAACATCTAGAGGGGGTGCCGTTCGTCGAAGCCATGAACGACGTCGCCAGCCTAATCGGGTTCGTGCCGTCCGAGCCGGTCTGGCAGCGGGTGTCCCGCGAGCGGGAGCCTGACCTGTCGATAGCGGAGCGCTGGCACGCACGGCGCAGGCCATGGCGCGGATCGGCGACCTGGCGCTATCTCACCGAGGCCCGCCATCTTCCCGACTGCATCGTCCGCGCCGCAATCAGCACCGGCGTTCTGCGCGAAGGCCCGCATGGCTCGATGTGGGGTGCCCATGTCGGCACCGACGGCACCGTCACCGGCTGGGAAGAACGCGGACCGGACTGGCGCGGCTTTGCCACCGCCGGCGCCAAGGTGCTGTTCCGCCTCGGCCGTCCTGATGCGCTGCGCCTTTGCATGACCGAAGCGGCGATCGACGCCATGAGTCTTGCCGCGCTAGAGGGCCTTCGCGCCGACACGCTCTATCTCAGCACCGGCGGCGGCTGGTCGCCGGCCACCGATGCGGCGCTCCGCGCGCTTGCCGCACGGACCACCGTCCGGCTCGTTGCCGCAACGGATAACAACAAGCAGGGCGACATATATGCCGGCCGGCTGATCGCTCTCGCGGGCGAGAAGGGCTGCGGTTGCCAGCGTCTGCGCCCGGTCGCTGACGACTGGAACGCCGATCTGAAGACGAGGAATGGGGAAAGGAGAAGAGGAGGAGGCAAACCGAGTGCCGCATGCCCGCCGGGCGCCTCAAGGGTGAAGCTTCGCCCGGCTCGCGCCGGCCCTTGACCCCCCGGGCGGAGAGGCGGCCGCAGGGGAGGCGTCCGGAAGGGCCGAAGAAGATGGTGATCCATAAGGGATGAACCGCGCTCCGGCCCGCACAAGGCCAGGAGCCGCCCCATGACCCAATCCTCCATCCGCAAAATCTACTTCGGCGTCGCCGATCGCCGGCAGATGTTCCGCCTCTTCGACCGCCACGCCCAGCGGCCCAATCGCTGGGAGAATGACGACAGCGCCCTGTTCGCCGGCGAGTGGTTCGAGATCGCGCGCGCCGAGCACGACTACATGCTCGACCTGCTGCCGCCGCTCTGGATGCGCAGCGGGATGTTCGCCCTGCGCGAGTTCCTCACCGAGAGCGTGACCAGCGTCTTCTACACACTGCGCATCGACGGCAAGACGCGCTACTTCCACGCCTATTGCGACCTCGCGCGGCCCCGCTTGCCGGTCGAAATGCGCGACGCCATCGTCGAACGCGAATCCTGGCCGGTGAAGGCGATGACGCGTGCGGAGCGCCTCGAGCATGTCTGGAGCGCGACCCATGACGAGTATCGCGGCTACGACGGAGAGCGCTTCGGAGCCCAGCATCGCGGCAAGCCCACCATCCTCGTCTATGGCCTGGACACTACCGAGTTGAAGCTGCTCGGCGACCTGACCGATGACGAGATCGCGGCCAAGCTGCCGGTGAATCTCAGGCACCTCCCCGTTCGCGCAGCGGCGTGAGGGAGGCGGCGATGTTTACCTTCCCGATCATATCGGTGCGCAAGGTCATCGAGCGCGGAATCGACGACGCCGCTGCCAATGGCGGCTTCCGCAATCCCTACTATGGCACCCGTCCCGGCGAGGGCGAGAAGCCCGGCCTGTGGCTGGTCGGCGACGAGGGCGTATACATCATGTCCAACGGCAGGCACTCCGAAGGGACACGCGCGCTCGTCATCTATGCCGAGCAATGCCACCCCAGGGGCGACATTGACTGGTGGGACTACAAGCGCCGCCACTTCGGCGCCGATGATGGCATCGAATTCATCGAGGCCGAGCGCCTGCTTTCGCTGTTCGACCGGAACCTGCGGGCTACCCACCTCAACATCGAACTCACCGAGACCGAAATCGCGCTCTCGCTGATCAGCCGCTGACTTCCCAACCCTGCGACGCCGATCCCCCGGCCGACCCGCTCGGCCGGCGCATCGCGTTCGCCCTCTCACAAGGATTTTTACCATGTCGAACGACGATTCCTTCACGCTCGATCTGTTCAACAGCACTGCGCTCTCTTCGGCCCTCGGTCTCGGCGTCACCGCCTTCGGCGCTGGCGACCCCGAAGCTGAAGAGACTACGACGCCCGCCGTGCCGGAGTCACAGCCGGCCTCCCCACGGGTCCACTCGCCGCGTCGCGCGGCCAAGGCCGGGCTGGGTGGCGACAACTTCGTCCTCGAGACCGATCGCGGTCTTGGCCGGGGGTGGAAGCAGCGCGCCCGCGACAATCTCGATGCCATCCGGCTCGCCGCCGAAATCGAGAGCGCCGATCGACCGGCGACGCGCGAGGAACAGGCGCGGCTGATCCGCTTCACCGGCTTCGGCGCTTCCGAGCTCGCCAATGCCGTGTTCCGCGGTCCGGGCGAAAATGGCTTTCGCGCCGGCTGGGACGCGATGGGCGCCGAGCTCGAGGAGGTGGTGTCGAGCGCCGACTACGCCTCGCTCGCGCGCTGCACGCAGTATGCGCACTTCACGCCGGAGTTCATTGTCCGCGCCATGTGGGCAGGCCTCGTGCGTCTCGGCTGGCGTGGCGGCAGGGTGCTCGAGCCCGGTATCGGCACGGGATTGTTTCCGGCCCTGACGCCGGCGAAGTTGCGCGACCAGGTGCACGTCACCGGCGTGGAGCTAGATCCGGTGACCGCGCGCATTGCCAGGCTACTCCAGCCTCGGGCACGCATTCTCAACTCCGACTTCGCCCGCACCGACTTGCCGGCTGGCTTCGATCTCGCCATCGGCAACCCACCCTTTTCGAACCGTATCGTCCGCTCGGATCGCGCCTATCGGTCGATGGGGCTGCGCCTGCATGATTACTTCATCGCCCGCTCGATCGATCTGTTGAAGCCCGGCGGTCTCGCGGCGTTCGTCACCAGCTCGGGCACCATGGACAAGACGGATTGTTCGGTACGCGAGCACATCGGCAAGACCGCCGATCTCGTCGCCGCCATCCGCCTTCCCGAGGGCAGTTTCCGGGCCGACGCCGGCACCGATGTGGTGGTGGACCTCCTCTTCTTCCGCAAGCGAGGGCAGGGCGAGGCCGAAGGCGATCTGTCGTGGCTCGATACCGACGAGGTCCGTCCTGCCGATGGCGACGATGGCGCGATCTGGGTCAACCGCTGGTTCGCGCGGCATCCCGATTTCGTGCTCGGTACCCACGCCACGACGTCGGGACCGTTCGGCGACGCCTACGCCTGCCTGCCGCATCCCGGGCTCGATCTCGCGCAGGCCCTGTCGGCCGCCATCTCGCTGCTTCCGGCAGCTGTCTATGACGGTGAGCCCGAAGCGATCGCTCCCGACGCCGGCATCGCCGAGAATGCGGAATCGCCTTCCGACGCGCCGGCTGTTCGCGAAGGCAGCTATTTCATCGCGCAGAACAACGCACTGATGCAGATGGTCGACGCCGTGCCTGTTGCCATCACGGTGCGCAAGGGGCGCAGTCCCGACGGGGTTCCGGAGAAGCACGCGCGCATCGTCCGCAAGCTGATCCCGATCCGCAATGCGGTCCGCGAGGTCCTGAAAGCGCAGGAACTCGATCGGCCGTGGAAGCAGGCGCAGGTGAAGCTGCGCATCGCCTGGTCGAACTTCGTCCGTTCCTTCGGACCGATCAACACGACGGTGGTCTCCACCAGTGAGGACCGAGAGACGGGCGAGGTCCGCGAGACGCATCGCAGGCCGAACCTGCAACCCTTCCTCGACGATCCCGATTGCTGGCTCGTCGCGTCCATCGAGGATTACGACCTCGAGGCCGACACGGCGCGGCCTGGCCCGATCTTCACCGAGCGGGTGATCGCACCGCCCTCGGCGCCGATCATCACTTGCGCCGCCGATGCTCTCGCCGTCGTGCTCAACGAGCGCGGTCATGTCGATGTCGATCACATCGGCGAGCTGCTGCATGACGATGCGGATGCCGTCATCGCCGAGCTGGGGGAGGCGGTCTTCTGCGATCCGGAGAGCGGCGCCTGGCAGAGCGCCGACGCCTATCTCTCCGGCCATGTCCGCGACAAGCTCAAGGCCGCTGAAGCCGCCGCGGCTCTCGATCCCGCCTTCGAGCGCAACGTTAGCGCTCTCGTCGCTGTCCAGCCCGCCGATCTCGGCCCATCCGACATTACCGCGCGTCTCGGCGCGCCCTGGATTCCCGCCGCCGATGTGGTCGCCTTCATCAAGGAGACGATGGGCGCCGAGATCCGCATCCACCACATGCCCGAGCTCGCTTCATGGACGGTCGACGCCCGCCAGCTCGGCTACATGGCGGCCGGCACGTCCGAATGGGGCACGGAGCGTCGGCACGCTGGTGAGCTCGTCACCGACGCGCTTAACAGCCGCATGCCGCAGATCTTCGACACCATCAGGGACGGGGACAGCGAACGGCGCGTACTCAATGTCGTCGATACCGAGGCGGCCAAGGAGAAGCTCACCAAGATCAAAACGGCCTTCCAAACCTGGATCTGGTCCGATCCCGACCGCACCGACCGGCTGGCGCGGGTCTATAATGACCGGTTCAACAACATCGCCCCGCGAAAGTTCAACGGGGATCATCTGCGACTTCCCGGCGCCTCAGGCGCCTTTTCTCTTTATGGGCACCAGAAGCGCGGCATCTGGCGCATCATCTCTGCCGGTTCGACCTATCTCGCGCACGCCGTCGGCGCCGGCAAGACCATGACCATGGCGGCCGCCATCATGGAGCAGAAGCGGCTCGGGCTGATCGCTAAGGCCATGATGGTCGTCCCTGGACATTGCCTGGCGCAGGCCGCGCGCGAGTTCCTGGCGCTCTATCCGATGGCCCGCATCCTCGTCGCCGACGAGACCAATTTCACTTTAGCCAAGCGGCGCCGCTTCCTCAGCCGCGCTGCCATGGCGAACTGGGACGCCATCATCATTACGCATTCGGCTTTCCGCTTCATCGGCGTTACGTCAGCGTTCGAACAGCAGATGATTCAGGACGAGCTCGAGCTCTATGAGGTCCTGCTCACCAAGGTCGAAAACGGCGATCGCGTGTCGCGCAAGCGCCTCGAGCGGCTGAAGGAAGGCCTCAAAGAACGTCTGGAGGCCCTCGCCACCCGCAAGGACGACCTGCTCACCATCTCCGAGATCGGCGTCGATCAGATCATCGTCGACGAGGCGCAGGAGTTCAGGAAGCTCAGCTTCGCGACCAACATGTCGACCCTGAAGGGGATCGATCCGAACGGCTCGCAGCGCGCCTGGGACCTCTATGTAAAATCCCGCTTCATCGAGACCAGGAACCCTGGCCGGGCGCTCGTGCTGGCCTCCGGCACACCGATCACCAACACGCTGGGCGAGATGTTCTCGGTGCAGCGCTACCTCGGCTATGCGGCGTTGTCGGAGCGTGGCCTCCACGAGTTCGATGCCTGGGCTTCGACCTTCGGCGACGTCACTACCGAGCTCGAGCTGCAGCCCAACGGCAAATACAAGCCGGTCACCCGCTTCGCCACCTTCGTCAATGTCCCTGAGCTGATCGCCATGTTCCGCACCTTCGCGGATGTGGTCATGCCCGAGGATCTGCGCGACTATGTCAAGGTGCCGACGCTTTCGACCGGCACGCGGCAGATCAGGACCTCCAAACCATCGGCCGCGTTCAAGCGCTACCAGGCTCTCCTCGATGCCCGCATCAAGGCGATCGAACAGCGCGAAGGCCCACCCGAGCCCGGCGACGATATCCTGCTCTCGGTCATCACCGACGGCCGCCATGCCGCGATCGACCTGCGCCTTGTCAATCCGCACAATGACAATGAGCCGGGCAACAAGCTCAACGATCTGGTCGCCAATTCCTACCGCATCTGGCGGGACACCGCAGACGCAGCCTATGTCCGGCCCGACGGCAAGTCGTTCGAACTGACTGGCGCCGCGCAGATGATCTTCTCCGATCTCGGCACGCTCAATGTTGAGCGGACGCGGGGCTTCTCGGCCTATCGCTGGATTCGCGACGAGCTGGTGCGCATGGGCGTGCCGGCGGCCGAAATCGCCTTCATGCAGGATTTCAAGAAGTCGGAGGCCAAGCAGCGGCTGTTCGGCGATGTCCGCGCGGGCAAAGTCCGCTTCCTCATAGGCTCGTCCGACACGATGGGCACCGGCGTCAATGCCCAGCTCCGGCTCAAGGCGCTGCATCATCTCGACGTGCCCTGGCTCCCCTCGCAGATCGAGCAGCGCGAGGGCCGCATCCTGCGGCAGGGCAACCAGCACGACATCGTCGACATCTTCGCCTATGCCACCGAAGGCTCGATGGACGCTCAGATGTGGCAGAACAACGAGCGCAAGGCTCGCTTCATCGCCGCTGCACTCTCGGGCGACACTTCGGTGCGCCGGCTTGACGACCTCGGCGAAGGGCAGGCCAACCAGTTCGCCATGGCCAAGGCGATTGCCTCGGGCGACCCGCGCCTGATGCAGAAGGCCGCCCTCGAAGCTGACATGGCCCGGCTTGAGCGGCTCCGGTCCGCGCATCAGGACGACCAGTTAGCCATTCGCCGGCAGATCCGTGATGCCGAGCGCGACATCGAACACTCGACACGCCGCATTGGCGAGATCGGCCAGGACCTCGCGCGGCTGGTTCCAACAACCGGCGAGGCGTTCCGCATGAGCATGGGCGACGCGACCTACGTCGAGCGCAAGCTCGCCGGCCGCGCCCTGATGACCGAGATCCTGACCCTCGTGCAGCTTCAGCACGACGGCGCCCGCGCCATGGCCGCGATCGGTGGGTTCGAGCTCGAATATTGCGGCGAGCGCTTTGGCCAGGACGGCTATCGCTACGCCACCATGTTGCTGCGCACCGGCGCGGCGACGGAAGTCGAGTTGCCCGTCACCACCACGCCGCTCGGTGCGATCGCAAAGCTCGAACATATCCTTGGCAATCTCGACGGAGAGCAGGACCGCGCACGCCACCGGCTCGCGCAGGCTGAGCGGCGGCTCGCGTCCTATCGCTCTCGCGAGGGCAGCACCTTCGCCTTCTCGGACGAGTTGGCCGTCAAGCGCCGCCAGCTCTCCGAAATCGAAAGTTCGCTGTCGCAAGACATCGACGGCGTACGGCCCGCCGAGGTGCAGGCGGTGTAACCTGCACCCACGTTCTGAGCGGCCTTCGCCAGCTCGGTGGAGGGGCGTTCCAGAAGGGAGCAGGGAAGCGAAAAGGCAAGGAGGCCGCTCGCAGATCGGGTGGTCCGCCGACGCTGACGCTCAATCGCGCCCGTCGCATCCCGGCCCATCATCCTGCGCAGGGCTGAAGAAGCCCCGCTTGGCCAGCCGGGCAGGGATGCTCCAGCGCAATTGCCCCGTTCCGCACGCTCCGCGGGCCGGGGGGTGTCTTCGGGAAGAAGACGAGAAAGGACCGGCGACGGGCCTGTCCATAACCCTCCAAGGAGCATTCCCATGGAACTAAAGTTTGTCGATCCACGCTCGCTCAAGGACAATCCTGACAAGGCACGGCGCTCCAAGTCCAGCCCTCAGGCCGACGCCCTGCTGCTGGCGACGATCAAGGCCATCGGCGTTGTCGAGCCGCTGATCGTCTTCGCTGAAGCCGATGGCGGCAATGGCTTCGTCATCGATCAGGGTCATAGGCGCGCAAGGCAGGCGGTCGCTGCCGGTCTCGAAGAAATCGCCGTTCTGGTCGTGCCTCGTGCCGAGGACGGCGGCGCGATGCGTTCGCTGGCCACGTCGATCACGCACGAGCAGCTCAACCCGGTCGATCTGTGGCGCGCCATCGAGCGTCTCGTCGCGCTGAACTGGACCGAGGAGTCCATTGCGATTGCGCTTGCGCAGTCGGTGCGCCAGGTCAAGAAGCTGCGTCTGCTGGCCAACGTGCTGCCCGCGATGCTCGACGCCATGGCCAAGGGCGATATGCCGAACGAGCAGCAGCTCCGGACTATCGCGGCGGCTTCGCTCGAGGAGCAGAAGGAGGTCTGGAAGGCCAAAAAGCCCAGTAAGGGCGATCCGCAGGTCTCGTGGTGGGGCGTCGCCAACGGCCTCACCAAGCGGCGCATGTACGCGCGCGACGCAAGCTTTGGCGACGAGCTGCGCGAGGCCTACGGCATCGCCTGGATGGAAGATCTGTTCGCACCGGCCGACCAGGACAGCCGGTACACCACCGACGTCGACGCCTTCCTCGGAGCCCAGCAGGAATGGATGACGCAGAACCTGCCCAAGAAGGGCGTCATCACCGAGCCGAACACTTATGGCGAGGTGAAGCTGCCGCCAAAGGCGGAACGCGTCTATGGCACGCCGAAGAAGTCGGACCACGCGGCGATGTATCTTGACCGCGACGGAAAGGTGAAGACCGTCCACTTCCGACTGCCCGAGGCCAAGAAGAAGGCCAACGCGACGGAAGCTGACGAGGCGGTCGACAGGCCGAAGTCGCGTCCCGATGTGACCCGTAAGGGCATTGAGATGATCGGCGACCTGCGCACCGATGCTCTCCATGAGGCGCTGTCGCGGGCGCCGATCGAGGACGACACGCTGCTGGCGTTGCTCGTTCTCGCCTTCGCCGGGCAGAACGTGCGCGTCGAATCCGGGGCCGGCGGCGATCATGGATATGGTCGCCGCATGCCCCGGCACGCCGCCACCCTCTTCGATGCCGAGGGCAAGTTCGCCTTCGACGCCGAGACTTTGCGCATCGCGGCCCGGGGCGTCCTCATCGAGGCCTTCTCCTGCCGCGAGGGCATGAGCAAGTCGGGCGTGGTGGCGCTCGTCGCCGGTCGCGCGATCGGGGCAGACGGCTTCCTCGCCAATATGGGCACCGAGGACTTCCTCTCGTGTCTGTCGCGTCCGGCGCTCGAGGGCTCCTGCTCCGACACGCCGGTTCTGCCGCGGGCGCGAGTCAAGGACACGCGCGCCGCGCTCGTCGAGCACTTCAAGGAGGGCCATTTCGTCCACCCGGCCGCGCTATTTGCTCACGAGACGACGAGCCTGACCGAATGGCTCTCCAAGAGCACCGTCACCGAGGTCGAGGACGACGATGGGCCTCAGGTCGACGGTCTGAGTGGAGAGGACCGGCCTTCCGGGGATGACGGGTTCGAGGAGGGCTATCGCGAGGCCGCCGAATAGACCTTGCCTCCCTTTCGATCCCTCCGCCGCCGCCAGGTTCGCCTGGCGGCGGCTTCGTTTTCAACCGCAGCAAACGGAGGACACCATGTCCCCACACACGATCTTCGAATACGCCCCCATCGGCGCAATCGTCGCCTGGAGCGACGGAAGTTCGCGGCCGCCGCAGCGGCACCGCCGAAAGCTCGGCGCCTGGAAAAACAGCAACAGCCAGGGGCGTCTGATCCGCAAGCAGGGCGCGCTTGGCACCGGCGTGGTTGACCCGCACGCGAGCTTCACCCTGCACGAGGCCGACTATGGCGCCGGCGGCGTCATAGCAATCCGCGTGCATCGGACCTTCTCGCTGAACTCGGGCCTGCGCTTCACCATCATCGAGCCTCCGTCGGTCGGCTCGGTCCGGGTGTTCGATCGGCCGGGCGACGATTCCGAACTCGTTCACCTGGCGCCGCACCGGGCCGCCGCCGAACAGTGGCTCTCGGAGCACGGCTATCCCAACGCCGTGATCGAGGGGGTGACGGCCGGCGAGGCGGCCGCCGATGCCGTCGAGGGGAGGGCCGCGGGATGAGCCAGACACAAAAAACCTCGGCCCCCGCTGTCGCCCCTTACTCGTCGGGAGCTTCGTTCGGGTGGAGCGCTGACGGCTTGCTGGTCGCGCTTGTCGGCGAGACCGCCTATGCAATGATGCCAGTGCGCGAAGGTAGCCACATTCTAGCCACCGGCTGGCGCATCGCCCGGCCAATGGCCGAGTGGACCCGCTCGGATTTCTGTGGCCATCTCGGCGATCTCGCTGGTGAGACCGCTTTCCGAGCGAAAGTCCTCGATCAGGCCCAACATCATCGGCAAATGCTCGTGCTCGGCTGCCGCGAAATTGCCGGCGGTGCAAACACCCCTTGGGGACCGTCGCACGGCGCGACCGTCTATGCCGAAGGCGTCATCTCCCACTCGAGTGCGGGGCACGGCGGTTTCAAGCTCTCGGCCGAGCAGAACCGCGAAGTCCATCCGATGCTTCGTGCCGTCGGCGGGTGGTACGAGGAAGACGAAGCATGGGCCATCGTCGCCCTCTCGTTTCCGCACCTCTTCACTTCACTTGAGCGCCGGCATGCCGAACGAACCATCAAGGACTCATGGCCGGACGCGTGGGAAGCAATTTCCGGGACGATCCTCGCTCCGGGCGAATCCCGCACGAAGGACCAGCGTACCTTCGAAGCCCAGCATGCCACCGACTGGGTCGTCGTTTCAGCAATCACTTCACAGCAGCATACGGGTTTTGTCGAATGCGTCGCCACGCCGGGCGGCAAGCGCGGGGCCGGGACCGAGGACCGCCGCTTTCTGGTCCCGACCGATGAATACGATATCGGCCGGTTCGGCTTCGTCATCGACCCTGACCGACATGCCGTCTATGCCGGCCCGTCCACTTTCGTCAGCTGGCAGAGCAGGGCGTCGCGATGATCCTTTTGCCCGAATTGCGCCGCGAACTCTCGCGCAACGAGGAGGCGCGGTGCCAAACGCAGCGGCAGTTGGTGATAGTGAACCGGCAGATCAGGCGCCGCATGACCACACTGATCCCGGGCCTGCTGCCGCTGCGCAAGACGCCCGATCCTCAGGCGTTCCTCGATCGCTACCGGTGCCAGCTTGCCGCCCTGACCGCGGAGCGGCACCCGAGGATCGACGCCCTGTCGCGCAAGCTGCGCGGCACGAGCAGGCGATTGCCAGATTCCTGGATGGGAACGGCGAAGCCGCCGATATGGGCCTGGGGGGTCTGGCGATGCCGGTGTACGGCCGCGAACGCGAACGCGAGCACTGCCGAGAACGGGACCTCTGGCCTGGGCTATGATGGGGGTGACCGTGGTGTGCGTGCCGAGATACTCCGGTCGATGAATCGGCAGGTGGTCATGATCACCTGTCCTTCGGTTCCCATGTCGAAGTCGAGGTCGTGCCGGTCCTCACTCGGGCTTCATGCGGTCCTGAACCGGCGGCCGGCCGCTTCAAGGCCGCGTTCCGCGCCGCGGGGCGGCCGGATCGGTCCGGTCTCGACATGGCAGGCCCGCGTCCCGCGCGAGGGCTGAATAAAGCCGTGCTTGGCCGCAAACCTTCCATGCTCGTCTCGGTCCGCCCGGACCCTGAAGCGCCCGTCATTCCACCGGTTCTTTTGGTCCGCGCCCGAGGGAGGGCCGGCACGGAGCCGGTCCTGGCCTCGAGAACCTGAAGAAAGGACATGCCAATGACCAAGAAAGCCGCCAATTCCCGCACAGCCGCCCGCGTCACTCCGCTCCGCAAGGGCACTACCCTCCAAATGGTCCGGCTCGCCTGTCCCGATGCCGCGCAGTGCTCGCTCATCTCCGAGAGTTTTGGCCTCCCGGTGCTCGACAGCGACGGCATCCGCGACCTGCACGAAAAGCTCATCGTGGATACGGCCGCAGCGCTCGACGAGGGGCTTGGGGAACGCGCCATGCAGATACACCTGCAACGCGTCGTCGGTGCCTTTGTCGGGTCCGCGTACGGTGCCGGCCAGTTCTACAGCCGGGCGGTGTCCGAAGCACGAGACGCGACGGCCAAGTCGGCCTGCGACGATCGGGACGAAGACGTCGGGGGACCAGTCGGCTTCGACAGCGCTGCCCAGCGCAAGCGTGAGTTCGCCGCCGATATGTCGCTCCAGGCCCATGCGCTGCGCATGGCCGCCGAGGGGGCCGTCGCCGCTTACGAGCGGGTTCTAGGCGAGGTCTGGAAGCCCTTCGAGCGCCCGGTCGAAAACCCCGGCCAATCCGCCGACCGCAAGGCGGCCGAATTGCAGATGGCGGCTCTCGGATGAGCGCCAAGGGCGGGGCTGCGGTCCCGCCCTCCTTCCATGTGGGGCACGGTCGGCTCATTCGTCAGTCGCATCAACTGCGCAGGGCGGAGCCGATTTTCATGGGCCGAACATGCCGCTTTCCATCATCGCCAAGTGAACCTTCATCGCGAGTGCCGTCTCCTGGCTGACGAAGAGAGACAACCTGATACCTGCGGTGCGCCGGAGCGAATATGGCCGCATCCGTCTCCCAATTTTCCCCCCGTGGCGACCACATCGACACGGCAAGTTCTTATTCCAGCGATTTCATGTGCGCAGATTCGCGCCACGGTTCGGACGCCACTCCCGGCGCACGGTCCGGGGACGGCCGCCGCGGTGCCAGCTCCTTCGCCCGCCTCGGCCCAATCGACACGCTGGGCTCCTTCACGACCCAATCCCGCTCTCTCGTGATGGCTTTCCTGGTGCGGCTGCGGATCTTCCCCGATCAACCCGCAGGGGTCCGCTAGCATGCTGCGGCCGCTCGGCTGACGCCTTCGGGTGATCGCGCCCGCCTCCGCACACTGACGGAGCCATCGAGCGGGAATTGGCCCGCTCCAAGATGGAGCCCTCGGATGTCCCACGATCTCATACTCGCCCAAAAAGCCGCCTGGTCCCTTGCCCGCACTCTCATGGTCCCGGTCATCCTCTTCCAGGTCGACAACGAGTTTGGCGTCATGCCCGCCGACGAGCTCGACGACGCCGACGTCGAAATCCTCTTCGAATACGATCCCTATAGCGGTGGCCGGTCGGTTCATTGAACCGACCTTCTCCCGACTGCATTCAGGCGGCGCCCAGCGCCGCCTTTCTACGCTGACGCCCGCTCGCGCCCCGTCCTGCCCCGAGGTCCTGGCGGAGCCGGGCAGTCAGCGCAACGGCTTCGCCGTCCTCCGCTGTCGCTGCGGCCCATGACCACCCATCGTGCGAGCACGACGGGGCCCCGGTCGGGTGCGCGGCCCGCCTTCGTGCTCAGCCCAAGCGGACCCCGTGACGGGGCCGCGATCGGCGCGACCTCAGAACTGGAGGTTTGTGAATGACCAGGAAAGAAAATGCAAAGCGCATCGACATCTATGCGCGCATCACCGACCGCATCGTGGCCGAGCTGGAGAAGGGTATCCGTCCTTGGATACGGCCGTGGCAGTCGAGCAATGCCACCGGCCGCGTCACCCGGCCGCTCAGGCACAATGGCCTGCCCTATAACGGCATGAATGTGCTGCTGCTTTGGTCGGAGGCTGTCGCACGCGGCTTTTCCAACCCGATGTGGATGACATTCAAGCAGGCGCTCGAACTCGGCGGCGGGGTTCGCAAGGGTGAGACCGGCTCGATGGTCGTCTTCGCCAGCCGCTTCACCAGGACGGAGACGGACACCAGGGGCGAGGAAATCGACCGCGAGATCCCCTTCCTCAAGGCGTATTCGGTTTTCAACACGGCGCAAATCGATGGCCTGCCGGACCAGCTTTATCGACGGCAGGCAGAGCCGGTGCGCGATCCGATCGCCCGGATCGAGCATGCCGACCAGTTCTTTGCCAATACCGGGGCGCTAATCCGGCATGGCGGGGATCGGGCCTACTTTGCCCCGGCGACCGACCACATCCAGATGCCGCCGTTCCAGACGTTCCGGGACGCCGCGTCATACATTGCCACGCTCAGTCACGAGGCCACCCATTGGACTTCGGCGCCGCATCGCGTGAACCGCGACCTTAGCCGCTACGCCAAGGATCGTAGCGAGCGAGCGCGCGAGGAACTGATCGCCGAGCTCGGAAGCTGCTTCCTCTGCGCCGATCTTGGTATCGCGCCGGAGCTCGAGCCCCGGCCGGACCATGCGAGCTACCTCGGCTCGTGGTTGAAAGTGCTTGCCGACGACAAGCGCGCGATCTTCTCGGCCGCCGCCCATGCGCAACGCGCCGTCGCCTTCCTGCATGGCCTTCAGCCGCAGGCCGCAGAAGAACGCGAGGCCGCCTGACGTTTTCACGCATCAACCTTCGGAGGGGGAGGCCATGCGCCTTCCCCTCTGCTTCGCTCTGCCGTGCCGTTAGACGAACATGACGGAAAAGCCTCCCCGATAGTCGCGAAATCGATCCCCACGCGGGCTGATCCGGAGAACCGGCGGCCGAATTCCTTCTCGCGGCCAACCTAAAGTTCGAACCGAAGTTGCCGTTGTTCCGGCGGCAAGACATCGCCAAGCGACGAAAGCGTCACGCCCAACAGCCGGATTCCCTTCTGTACCGGAAACACCGACCTCAGGAGGTCGGCTGCGAGACGTTCGAAGTCAGAGAACTCGATTGGCACCGGCACGGTGCGACTGCGCGTGATCTGCTGGAAATCGGCAAATTTGACCTTCAGCGTGATTGTCCTGCCCCGGATGCCCTTGCCTTCACAGTATCCCCAGACTTTGGCGACCAGCGGCTTGAGTTCGGCGAGCGATACTTCGAGATCGACGATGTCGGCTGCGAATGTGTCCTCGGCGCCGATCGATTTGCGCGGCCGATCCGGCTCGACCGCGCGCTCGTCGATGGCGCGCGCGATCTGATAGTACCAGAGCCCTGACTTGCCGAAATGCTGCCGCAGGAAGGGAAGCGTGCGGTCCTTGAGATCGGCGCCGGTCTCAATGCCCAGCGCCTCCATCTTGGCGGCCGTCGCGGGACCGACACCATGAAATTTCTTCACGGGCAAGGTCTCCACGAAGGCGGGTCCATCGCGCGGCGTGATAACGAACTGGCCGTTTGGCTTGTTCTGGTCGGACGCCATCTTGGCCAGGAATTTGTTGTACGAAATGCCCGCGGAAGCGGTGAGACCGGTCACCAGCAGGATTTTCGCCCTGATCATTTCGGCGATCGTCGTTGCGGACGAAATGTTGAGCCGATTCTGGGTGACGTCCAGGTAGGCCTCGTCGAGCGAGAGGGGTTCGATGAGATCGGTATGTTCGGCGAACACCTCTCGGATCTGAGCCGAGACGGACCGGTAGACGTCGAAGCGAGGCGGCACGAAGATCAGCTCGGGACATTTGCGCTTTGCCGTGACCGAAGGCATGGCCGAGCGAACACCGAAGGCGCGCGCCTCGTAGCTTGCGGCAGCGACCACACCGCGCGCAGCGGCCCTGCCAACGGCAAGCGGCTTGCCGCGCAGGTCCGGGTTGTCGCGCTGTTCGACCGAAGCGTAGAACGCATCCATGTCGACATGGATGATCTTGCGCGGGTCCGCGCCGCAGTCAGGGGCCATTTGCCTGCAATGCCATCTCGCCAAGGTCTGAGATTCGTACTGAACGATCCTATAATCTTCAGATTGCGAATTCAGCCTGTGTGCGATCCTGACGGAGACGCGAAATCGCAAAACTTCTCCCGGGAAGTGGACGAAGGAGCTTCGTTTTCCGGAAGATTCATGTCAGCCACGCCGAGCGCTCTTCCCGGCGCAGCACTGCCATCTTGCGGTTGTGGTAAGGCGCGATGTCATCGTTGGCCTGGATCGTGAGGATTGCCATAGGCTTGCGGCCAATCGCACGTCGCCGGCCGCCAGATTCCGGCGAAATAGAACCAGTCGCCGTCTGCGAGGCGAAAGCTGTAGTTCTTCCCCTGGCTGCGGTGCCGGAATTCGGACGCCGGCACGAGGCAGCGATGGCTCGGGAATGATCGATCCTCCGCGCGCACCACAGTGAAGGGGCGGCCACCATCTCTCGGTTGGAGTCCCCATGGGAGCTCGACCATTTCAATATCGCCGCCGTAGCGTCTTATGACGATGCGGCGTTCGTCGAGCGGTGCGTCGGAATCGAAAGCTCTTGCGCTCATGATCAAAAGAACATAACAGGAACACAATTGCTGCGCAACGCCGAAGAGACAGGTGACACATGTGCAATGATTATCGGCTGATAGTGGATGTCGCCTCGATCGTGGAGGACTTCGCCGATCTCAAGATCAAGATCCGCTTCAGCGAAGGCGCGCCGAACATTGAGGCACGCGAGGATATCAAGATAACGGATATCGGTCCTATCATCCGCCCGATCGACGGCGCGAGCGGCGAGGGCGATCTGGTTCAGCGCCGGTGGAGCTGGCCCGGACAGAACAAGCGGCCGGTCTACAATTTTCGCTCGGACGGTCGCGAGTTCGCCTCGAACCGCTGCCTGATTCCGGCCGACGGCTTTTACGAGTTCACCGATCCCAACGAGAAGGTAAGAAGCGCAAGGACAAGTGGCTCTTCACCAAGCGCGACGAGCCGATCTTCTGCATCGCCGGGATCTGGCGCGAGACCAATGATGTCGGTGAGGCGTTCACCATGCTCACGATGGAACCCGGTCCGGACTCGCTCCGTATCACGATCGGCAGATCGTGATCCTGGAGCGCAAGGATTGGGCGACCTGGCCTGATCCCCCGGTGTCCGCCAAATCCCTGATCAAGCCGCTTCAGGCGGGGACGCTGGTCGTGGAACAGGTCGGGTGATGTGAGGCGGCGCGCTGCTGACCGCGATTTGGGCGTAGGTATTTTAAGCGCACGAAGCCTGTCGGCGCCGCAGCCATACGGCGGGAAGGTTTGATCATTGGCGAGTAGCCCAAGCTCTAGCCGCGACCGGGGCTGCTTCGTTGGTCAGGCATCGAACGGCCGCGAGGCGGTGCCTTTTCCGAGAGCTCGACCCAGACCGCTGCTCTTTTCCCAGCCGCGCACCTCGACATCGACTTGGGCGTCGATCAGTCGGTTCTTGAGCGAGGGGCTCAGCAGAAGGTGGTCGATCCGCAGGCCTGCGTTACGGCCGAAGGGTGGCGGAAATAGTCCCAGAAGGTGTCAAGTATCCCGCTTGGTCGGGTTAATTTCCTTCGTCGCGACACTCTGCATCCACCGGAGGCGGGCGGCAGCTTTTGCGCCACTAATCAGACGTTGAGATCTCCATGTCCGGGCAGCCGAGTCGCCGCTGAGGATGCGAGGCTGACGTTCGAATTTGACCTTTCTCGGCGGTAGCCGCCATCAATCAGGACTGACAAACCTCGAGTGGGTTACATTCCGCTCTAGCTGACCCTGTGTTCTTCTTGTCGCCGATTGGGGGATTGCAGCGCAGAAATGCAGCGCTCCAGCCGCTTCAGCCGCGCCTTGTGGGTCCGCAATTGATAGCCGACCTCGATGAGCCTTCTTGGCTTCGAGGCACTTCCCGCAACAAGTAGCTCCTGTTCCAGCCGGGCGATTTCCTCCCGGACTTGTTGGGCGTCAGCGAGCCGCTGTTGTCGGATCCAGCTTCGACCACGCATTCCTCCAGAACCGCCTGGTCGTCTATTCAAATGCTTGGGGATGTTGCAGCTGTTCGATGGAATCGGCCCGGCGCATTTCCAAGTCTCGCAACGTCGCATCACCTTCGCTAGTGTCTGTCGGCTCACGCGCCGAACGCAATTCCTTGCCAAACCCGTGCCGGAATATGTCGCCGAAGCCGGGCGAGGCAACCCCTGCGCTGCACCTTTTCTGACTATCTCGGTCGCTGAACCGCACATTTTCTGGCGTCAAGCGTCATGGGTTATATTAGCTATGTGAAATGTTAAGGCAGACATTCTGTTCAACGTGAAGAGCGCCTCGGCCGTTATTCCGTTGCTGCAGCTGCCTAGCCTGTTCCTGCGCAGATAAAATGAGCGTCAGCTAAAGTATACACTGTGGCGTTATGGATACGGTAACTACACGCATCGCCATCCGATGCTTTTTTCATTGATAATTAGTCTGCTTTGGGTAACCCTAGGTGTAGCGGTGAATCGGGGAGGCTCATGCGACAGGATGTATCTGCCGTTCGAGCGGGACAACAGTTCCGCGGCAACTCCCGATCCACTCAAGACTTGGGCCATCTGGGCGGAGCGCCTTTCTCTTGATGGCAAGCCGGCAAACATCATTCTCGAATGGAGCCTGTTCGGACCGTGAGGCCGGCGGGGGCGATTGACCATGCAGCAGACGACCAGGCACCAGGCAAGCCGGACCCAGCGCCAGTCGAGCAAAAATGAACGGGAAAGCGAAGCGCCAGACGGTCGGCCGGCGGCCGCCTCTTCGCACCTTCTGCGTGGCGGCCGCATGACCAAATGGAAGGGGCAGGCCGCCAGCTTCGCGCCCAACGCCGCCGAACTGGTCTCTGTGCTGGCGCACCCTGTCGCGGTACTCGCCCTGCCGCTGGCGCTTGCCGCCGCGCTCGCTGCCGGCCCGGCCGATGCGGGGACCCGCTACTGGGACGCCAATGGAAGCGGCTCCGGCTGGGGCGGTTCTGGCACGTGGAATACAACCAATCTCAACTGGAGCGCCAATAATGATGGCGTCAGCGGCCCCTACAACCAGCCGTGGAACAACGGCGCCGGCGATGACGCCTATTTCGGCAGCACCGCCGGCACGATTACGCTGGGCGCGCCGGTCAGCGTCCACGACATGACCTTCCAGAGCAGCGGCTGGGTGTTCAATGGCAGCACGCTGACGCTCATGGGCGCGACGCCGACGATCACCGTCATCAATGACAATCACGCCGTTACCATAAACTCGGTCGTCGCCGGCACGGCGGGGCTGACGCTCGCCGGCTCGGGCGACCTTTATCTCTACAACACCGCCAACACCTTCTCGGGCGGCATCGTCGTTGCAGGCGGCGGCTGGCTCACCGTCCAGGGCAACGGCTCGCTCGGCGCGGCCACCAACACCATCACGCTCAACAGCGGCGGCTTTTCCAGCAACACGGCCCTCGACGCCAGTTGGAATGTCATTCTTGCCGGCACCGCCACGATAGGCGGCCAGGCCGGCTCGGCGCTTATCACGGGCGCGGGAAAGCTCTTCGTCAACGACGGCGTCACCCTGAGCAACGACAACAACACCTATGTGGGCGACACGCAGTTTTCCGGCACCGGCGGCCAGGCGCACCGCTATTTCACGTCGGTCCGCAACACCGGGGAGGCCAGTTCGCTCGGCAGCGGCGGCGACATCATCATCACTGGCAACGCCCAATATACCGACAATGTGCACTACACTGGCGACGGCGATACCTCCGACCGTACGTTCCGGTTTTCCTCCAACAACACAGCCGCCGTACTTCGCAATGACGGCACGGGCACGCTGGCGCTCACCGGGTCGATCATCGTCGCCGGCTCGGCCACCAGCTTCACGGCCACCAGCGGCGATCTTGCGCTCACCGGCACCATCAGCGCGGACGTCGCCGACACGTCGAGTGTCGGCTTCAGCGGCGGAGCAGGGCGCACAATCACGCTGGGCGACGCCAACTCCTATAACGGCTTTACCGGCGTCACGACCGTCACGGTCGTCGCCTCCACCCTGGCGAACATTGGCAGCAACAGCTCCTTCGGCACAGGCAACGCGAACAGCCAGATTCAGATCAACGGCGGCACGCTCAGCTATACGGGCGGCGCTGCCGGCACCGACCGCACCTGGCTGTTCTCCAACAATGCCTCATTTTCGAACAACGGCTCGGGCGGACTGACCCTCACCGGCGCGGTGCAGTTCGACGCTGCGGCTAGCTTGGACGTGCTCAATCTCGGCGGCTCCTACGGGGGCGTGAACACGATCTCGAGCAATATCACCGGCTCCGGCAGCATCGCCATGAACGGCGCCGGCACCTGGGTGCTCTCCGGCAACAACAGCTATACGGGCACCACGACCGTCACCGCTGGCACGCTGGTGGCCGGCGGCGCCACGGCCTTCAACCAGCTGAGTGGTGCCACGGTCGATGGCGGCATGCTGGACCTTGGCGGCTTCGACTACGGCTTCACCAAGCTTGAGGGCGCGGGCGGCCAGGTCGATATCGACAGCGGCAGCCTGACGCTCAACGTCGCCAACGGCACCACCGCCACCTATTCTGGAACGATCGTCGGCGCCGGCGACTTCACCAAGACCGGCGCGGGCACGCAGGTGCTGAAGGGCGCCAACACCTATACGGGCAATACGACCATATCCGGCGGCACGCTGGAGCTCAGCTTCGCCGGGGCCGGCGGCCCGACAAGCGATATCATTTCGTCCTCCTCCACGCTCAACATGGGTGGCGGCACCTTGGTTGTGACGGGCGTCTCGGGAGAAGGCAACAGCCAGACCTTCGATGGCCTCAACATCACCGGCGGCAGCAACAAGATCGACGCCACCGACGCCACCGTCAACTTCGGCGCCGTCAACCGCACCGCCGGCCTCGTCGATTTCGGCATCGGCACGGGCGCGGTCATGACGGTCGATTCGGGCACGGTGCTCGGCGGCTGGGCCACGGTCAACGGCTCCGACTATGCCACCGTGAACGGCAGCAACCAGATCGTCGCCTTCACGGACTACGATCTCAAGGACGACGCGGCGAGCTGGCTCGACGGCGACATCGTCGCCGACACGGACGGCCTCGCCAACTCGCCGTTCTACGGAACAGCCAGCGATGCCGGCGGCGACAATATCGTCCAGCTCGGCGGCCTGCGCTACGCGGCGGCCGCAAATTCCATCGTTACCGTCGGGCTCAACCAGACGCTCGGCGTCGACGGCGCCATCATCATAGGCTCCAGTGTTCTCGGCACCAGTCAGACCATCAATGGCGGCTCGGTGCGGGGCAGCGCCGGCGGGGTGCTCGGCGTCCAGCAGAGCAGCGCCGGCACCTTCACCATCAATTCCACCATCGTCGACAATGGCGCGGCGACCGGGTTCACCATGGCCGGCACCGGGACGGGCGCCGGCACCGGCAAGGTGGTGCTCGGCAACGACGCCAACACCTATACCGGCGCCACCTGGGTGACGCGCGGCACGCTGGAGGTCGGCACGCTCGCCGATGGCGGCTCCGCCAGCAGCATCGGCGCCTCCGGAGCGGGCTCGGAAAATCTCGTCCTCGAAGCGGCCAGGCTCCGTTACACCGGCGGTACGGCAAGCACCGACCGCGGCCTGACGCTGATGCGCTCGGGCGCCGTCACCGGCAGCATCGTCGACGTTTCGCAGGCCGCGACGGAGCTTACGGTCGGCGGCGAGATCGTCAGCCCCGACGGGGCGGGTCTCACCAAGGAAGGCGCCGGAACGCTGATCCTGACCAATGCCAACAGCAGCTATGCCGGCGTCACCACCGTCAGCGCCGGCACGCTGGTCGTCACCAGCCTCGGCGACGGCGGCGCCAACAGCACTATCGGCGCCTCCGGCAGCGAATCGGCCAATCTCGTCATCGCGAACGGCGCGACGTTCCGCTACGACGGCGCGACCGCCGCCAGCGACCGCGGCTTCACCGTCGGCACCGGCGGCGGCAGGATCGGTGTCGTCGGCGGCACCACGCTGACCCTGAGCGGCACGGCCGCCGGCGCCGGCGGCTTCACCAAGACCGGAACCGGCACGCTGGTTCTCTCCGGCACCAACACCTATACGGGCGGCACCCGGGTTTCGGAGGGCACCCTGCGCGCCGGCTCCACAGACGCCTTCAACCCCGGCGCCAATTTCATGGATGTGCTGGCAGGCGCGACGCTCGATCTCGGTGGCTTCGATATCACCACCGGCGTGTTGACCGGCGGCGGCCAGGTCAATCTCGGCGCCAACACGCTCACCTCCACCAACGGAACCGGAATTTTTACGGGCACCATCAGCGGCACCGGGGGCTTCACGCGCAGCGGCGTCGGCACGATGACGGTCTCGGGCTGCAACAACGACTATACCGGTGCCACCACCATCGATGGCGGCGCGCTGAGCGTCGGCTGCCTGGCCGATGGCGGCATCGCCAGCGACATCGGCGCCTCCAGCGCCGATTCGGCAAACCTGGCGATCCTCAATTCCGGCGTGCTGCAATACACCGGCGACGACGTGGCGATCGACCGGGGAATCACGCTTTCAAACAGTTGGGGCTATATCGACGTTTTCAAGGCTTCCACCGTGCTGGAATTCGAGGGCGATGTCGTCGGCGGCGGCGCGCTGCGCAAGCGAGGCGACGGCACGCTGATATTGTCCGGCACCAACTCCTACACGGGCGGGACCTATATCGATGCGGGCATCCTGTCCGCTGGGTCGACCGATGCCTTCGGCAGCGGACCCATCACGGTGACTGACGTTGCCGGCGTAACCGTCAGGCTCAACGACTTCGACAACACAATCGGATATCTCAGCGGCGGCGGTGCCACCGGCGGCGATGTCGAAATGGGTAGCGCAACGCTGACGCTCAATTGGGCCAGCGGCAACGCCACCTATGGCGGCACGATCAGCGGCACCGGTGGCCTCGTCAAGAATGGCGGCATCAACCAGGGCCTGAGTGCCTGCGACAGCAGCTATACGGGCGGCACTACGATCGGCGGCGGCCGGATCACCGCCACCTGCCTTGCGGATGGCGGGCTGAACAGCTCCATCGGCGCTTCCAGCAGCGACGCGGCGAATCTCGTCATAGGGGGGCCGTCCGATGCAGTTCTCAGCTATGTCGGCGACGGCGACACCACGGATCGGCGTTTCACGCTGCGAGGGACGAACAGCTACATCCGCAACTATGGCACCGGCGCGCTGGAGTTCACCAACACGGCCGCCGTCACCTACGATTATTCCGGCGCCGGTAACCGCAACTTCCGCCTCGGCGGTACGAACACCGACACCAATATCATGGCCGCCGAGATCGACGATGCGGCTTCGAACGGCGTTTCCCTCCTCAAGGAGGAAGCCGGCACCTGGCGCCTGACCAACGCCAATAGCAGCTATACCGGCGTCACCCAGATCAACGCGGGCGTGCTGGAGGTGACGAAGCTTGCCGATGGCGGCTCCGACAGCAGCATCGGCGCCTCGAGCTCGGTCTACACCAATCTGCTGATCCTCGACGAGGGGCATCTGCGTTATGTCGGCACCGGCGACAGCACCGACCGCCTGTTCCGGCTCGGCACCGGCACAACCTATATCGAATCCTCCGGCACTGGCGCCGTCAACTTCACCGGACCGGGCTCCATGGGCTTCTACACTCCTGGCGCGCGCACACTGGCGCTGGGCGGCACCTATACCGGCGACAACATCATGGGCGTCGTCATCTCGGACCAGGCCGCCAACAAGACGACGCTGGCCAAGAACGATGCCGGCACCTGGATCCTGACCGGCAACAACACCTATACCGGCAACACCGTCATCAATGACGGCAAGCTGATCATCGGCAATGGCGGCACCGCCGGCAATGTCGGCACGGGCGAGGTGATCCTCGCCTTCGATACCGGCGTCCTCGGCTTCAACCGCAGCGACACGTTCAATTTCGCGGGCGTGATCAGCGGCCCCGGCACCATCGAGCAGATGGGCGAGGGAACGACCGTGCTCACCGCGACCAACAGCGTCGGCACGACGAAGATCTCCAAGGGCACGCTGCAGGTGAATGGCGCCCTGACGACGCCGACAATCGCCATGGCCGGCACCTCGGCGCTCACCGTCAACGGGACGGTCGGCGCGACCGCCGGCGGCACCTCGACGATCACCGGCGGCGCGGGCGCCAGCACGATCACCGTTGGTGCGGCCGGCACGCTGCGGGCCAATGGCGACCTCGGCGGCGGCAGCGATACCGTCAATCTTACCGGCGCGCTGAACACAGGCGCCGGGGTTCTCAATCTCGGCGCCGGCAACGACACCTTCGTTCTCAACTACGACACGGCCACGCTCAGCGGCGCGGGTATCAACGGCGGCACCGGTGGGGAGACCGGCAGTGGCGATACGTTGCGGGTCTCGAACTCTCTGCTGCGGACTCTCGATGGCAGCGGCATCGCCGGTTTCGAGAGCCTCGACAAGCAGAATGCGGGCACATTAATCCTGACCGGCAGCCACAGCTATAGTGCCGGCGTTACGATCGAGGCCGGCGTGCTGCAGGTCGGCCAAGGCACGCCTGGCGCAACGCTCGATACCCCCAGCATCCTTGACAACGCCACTCTCACCTTCACGCTGGACGACGACTACACATTTGCTGGCACGATCTCTGGCACGGGACAGTTAATCAAGTCGGGCACGGGCACGACGACGCTCACCGGGACCAACACATATGCCGGGCTCACCAGGGTGCTTCACGGCACTTTGCTAATCGATGGCGACCAAGCCGGCGCTACCGGACAGACCTCCGTTGGCGTCGGCGCGACGCTCGGCGGCACGGGTATCATCGGAGGGAACGTCACGGTCGCGAACGGTGGCGCGCTGAGCCCCGGCGATGCGGGCAATGCGCCGGGAGTGCTCACCATCAATGGCGGGCTCAACCTCAACAACACCTCGGCGCTCAACGTCAATTTCGGCCAGGCGGGCGTGCCGGGCGGTGCGTTCAACGACCTCATCGATGTCGGCGGCAACCTGACGCTCGACGGCACGCTGAACATCACGCAGAGCGCGGGCGGTAGCTTCGGGCCGGGCGTCTACCGCGTCATGAACTATGGCGGTACGCTGACCGACAATACCCTCGACGTCAGCGACCCGAACTATTTCGTGCAGACCTCGGTGGCCAAGCAGGTCAATCTGGTCAATTCGGCGGGCCTGGCGCTCAGCTTCTGGGACGGCAACGCCGGCCCGCATTCCAACAGCGCGGTCGATGGCGGCAATGGCACGTGGCGCGCCGCCGGCGACCAGAACTGGACGGATTCGACCGGCGTCTTCGCCGCGCCCTTCGCCAATGCCAGCTTCGCCATTTTCCAGGGCGCCGCCGGCACGGTGACCGTCGACGGCACCAACGGCCCGGTCCAGGCCGCCGGCATGCAGTTCGCCACCAACGGCTACCTGGTCCAGGGAGCTGATATCGCGCTGGTCGGCCCGCAGTCGATCATCCGCGTCGGTGACGGCACGTTGGCGGGCGCTGCCTATGTCGCGACGATCGCCTCCAACCTGACGGGCGCCACCCAGTTGGTGAAGACCGATCTCGGCACGCTGGTGCTGTCGGGCGCCAACAGCTACACGGGCGGCACGGCGATCAACGGCGGCACGGTGCAGGTCGCGTCCGACGGCAATCTCGGCGATGCTTCCGGCGGCCTTTCGCTCGATGGCGGCAGGCTGCACACCACGGCCGATATCACTTCCGCCCGCGCCGTGACGCTCAACGCCGGCGGCGGCACTTTCGACACCGACAGCGCGACCAGCCTGGCGCTGAACGGCATCGTTTCAGGGGCAGGCACGCTGACCAAGACGGATGCCGGCACGCTGGTCTTGACCGGCGCCAACAGCTATCAGGGCGGCACGGTCATCAATGGCGGCACGGTCGAGGTCTCGGCCGATGCCAATCTCGGCGATGCGGCCGGGGCGCTCACCTTCGACAACGGCACCCTGCACACGACCGGCACATTCACCGCAGGGCGGAACGCGACGCTCAATGCCGGCGGCGGCACCTTCGACACCGACAATTCGACGGTACTGACGCTGACCGGCGCGGTCGGCGGGGCAGGCGCGCTGACCAAGGACGGCGCCGGCACGCTGGTGCTCACCGCCGACAGCACCTATGGCGGCGGCACCACGATTTCGGCCGGCACCTTGCAGCTTGGCAATGGCGGCGCGACGGGCTCGATCACCGGCGACGTGCTCGACAATGGCCTGCTCAGCTTCAACCGCTCCAACCTCTATACCTTCGACGGCACCATCTCCGGCAGCGGCGGCGTCAGCCAGGACGGAACCGGCAACACCGTGCTGACGGCCGACAACAGCTACTCCGGCGGCACGCTGATCGCCGGTGGCGGCGGGCTCTACATCAATGGCGATCAGAGCGCCGCGACCGGGCCGACCAATGTCAACAGCGGCACACTCGGCGGCACCGGCATCATCGGCGGCGATGTGTTCGTCGACGTGGCGGGCCGACTGGCCCCCGGCGACCTCGGCGCCGCGCCCGGCACGCTCACCATCAACGGCAGTCTTCAACTGGCCGCTGGCTCCAACCTCGACTACAGCTTCGGCCAGGCCGGTGTGGTCGGCGGCGCCTACAACGACCTGACTGTCGTGCATGGCGATCTCACGCTCGACGGTACCATCAATGTCACCGAAGCCCCCGGCGGCAATTTCGGACCGGGCATCTATCGCGTGATCAGCTATGACGGAACGCGGACCGACAACGGGCTGGACAGCAACTCGCCCACTCACATCGTCCAGACCTCGATAGCCGGCCAGGTCAACCTCGTCGACATCAGCGCCATGACGCTCAACTTCTGGGACGGCGATGCCGGCCCCAAGAGCAATGACGCCGTCAATGGCGGCAACGGCACCTGGCGGGCGGCCGGCGACGACAACTGGACCGGTCCGGACGGCGACATCAACGCCGCGTTCTCGAACGGCAGCTTCGCGATCTTCGCCGGCACTGCCGGGACGGTCGATGTCGACAACACCAACGGCCAGGTGCAGGCCGCGGGCATGCAGTTCGCCACCGACGGCTACCTGATCCAAGGGCAGTCCATCGAGCTGCTCGGGCCGCAGGCGACCATCAGGGTCGGTGACGGGACCGTGCCGGGTGCAGGGTATGTCGCGACCATCGCCGCCACCCTTGAAGGGACGTCGCAGCTGGTCAAGACCGATCTCGGCACGCTGGTGCTTGGCGGCAGCAATACTTATAGCGGCGGCACCGCCATCGGGGGCGGCACGCTGCAGGTCTCTGCCGATACCAATCTCGGCGATGCGGCGGGCGCGCTGTCGTTCGACAATGGCGCCACGCTGCAAAACACCGCTGCCTTCAGCTCGGCGCGTGGCGTCACGCTCGATGCCGGCGGCGGCACCTTCCAGACCGATGCCGACCTCACGCTGTCGGGCCTGATCGGCGGCGCCGGCGGCTTCACCAAGACCGGCAACACGGCACTGAAGCTGACCGGCGCCAACAGCTATGCCGGGCCGACCACGGTCGCGGCGGGCGGGCTCTATGTCGACGGCGACCAGAGTGCGGCAACCGGGCTGACCTCGGTGCAGATCGGCGCCACGCTTGGCGGCAAGGGCACGATCGGCGGCAATGTCAGCGTTGCCGATGGCGCGACGCTGTCGCCGGGATCCGCGGACGGCACGCCGGGCACGCTGGCGATCGCCGGCGACCTGACGCTCTCCGGCGGCTCGATCCTGAACTATTCCTTCGGCCAGGCCAATGTCGCCGGCGGCACGCTCAACGACCTCACCACGGTCGGCGGCAATCTCGTTCTCGACGGCACGCTCAATGTCACTGTCTCGCCGGGCGGCAGCTTCGGTCCCGGCATCTACCGCGTCTTCGATTACAGCGGCACGCTGACCAACAACGGGCTTGCGATCGGCTCCATCCCGTCGTCGAACACCTTCGTCCAGACCTCGGTCGACCATCAGGTCAACCTCGTCAACACGGCTGGGCTCGACCTGAACTATTGGGATGGTGACGCCGGTCCGAAGTTCGACGGCACCGTCAATGGCGGCAACGGCACCTGGCAGGGTTCGTCGGGCAACGACAACTGGACCGAACAGACAGGCGTCGTCAACGCGGCCTATTCCGACGGCGCCTTCGCCATCTTCGCCGGCACCGCAGGCACGGTGACGGTGGACAACAGCCTCGACCAGGTGACGGCCGCCGGCATGCAGTTCGCCACCAATGGTTATATCATCCAGGGCGGCGATATCGGGCTCGTCGGGCCACAGTCGACCATCCGGGTCGGCGACGGCACCAGCGCCGGCGCCGGCTATACGGCAACGATCGCCTCGGCGCTCAGCGGCGACACCCAGATCGTCAAGACGGATGCCGGCACGCTGGTGCTGACCGGCACCAACAGCTACACCGGTACCGCCATCAATGGCGGCACGCTGCGGGTCGCGGCCGATGCCAATCTCGGCGATGCGGCGGGCGGGCTCTCCTTCAACGGCGGCACGCTCGACACCACCGCCAGCTTCGCCAGCGGCCGCGCCGTCGACGTTCTCGGCCAGGGCACGCTCTCGACCGACGCCGGCACGACGCTGACGCTGAACGGGGTGCTGTCCGGTGCCGGCGCCTTGACCAAGAGCGGCGCCGGCACGCTGGCGCTGACGGCAGACTCGTCCGGCTTCACCGGCACCACCGCGATCGGCGGCGGCACGCTCAATGTCTCTGGCAGCCTGTGCGGCACGGTCAACGTGCTTGCCGGCGGGCGGCTCGAAGGCACGGGCACGGTCTGCGACACCACCAACGCGACAGGCGCCATCATCGCCGCCGGCAATCCGGGCGTGCCCGGCACGCTCACCATCGCCGGCGACTATACCGGCAATGGCGGCACGCTGGAGATCGAGACCGTGCTCGGCGGCGATGCCTCCGCCACCGACCGGCTGGTCGTCACCGGCGACACCGCCGGCACCACGACGCTTAAAGTGGCCAATCTCGGCGGCGGCGGCGCGCAGACGGTCGAAGGCATCAAGATCATCGATGTCGGCGGCACCTCGGCCGGCACCTTCTCGCTTGCCGGCGACTATGTCTTCCAGGGCGACCAGGCCGTGGTCGGCGGCGCCTATGCCTACCGGCTCTACCAGAATGGCGTCAGCACGCCTGCGGACGGCGACTGGTATTTGCGCTCGGCGCTGATCAACGGATCGCCGCAGCCGCTCTATTCGCCGGCCGTGCCGATCTACGAGGCCTATGCCGGCGTGCTGCAGAGCCTGAACGAGCTCGGCACACTGCAGCAGCGCATCGGCAACAGAACCTGGGGCGAGGGCGCGACGCCCGAAGGGGCCGACGTGCCGGGACAGGGGCCGGTCGACGGCAAGGCCATCTGGGCCCGCATCGAGGCAGCGCATACGAAGCTCGACCCGAAGACGTCGACCTCCGGCACCGACTATGACGTGACGACCTGGAAGTTTCAGGCAGGTGTCGACGGCCAGCTTCACGAGAGCGAGGCCGGCGTCCTGATCGGCGGGATCGTGGTCAATTACGGCACCGCCTCATCCGATGTCTCGTCGACCTTCGGCGTCGGCTCGATCAAGGCCACCGGCTACGGCGTCGGCGGCTCGCTGACCTGGTTTGGCGACAGCGGCTTCTATGTCGACACGCAGGCGCAGGCGACCTGGTATGACAGCGACATCCGCTCCGCCACGCTGGGCACCACGCTTGCCGACGGCAACAACGGCTTCGGCTATGCGCTGAGCGTCGAGACCGGACAGAAGGTTGCACTCACCGGCAAGTGGTCGTTGACCCCACAGGCGCAACTCGCCTACTCGTCGGTTCGCTTCGACACCTTCACCGACAAGTTCGGCGCGGTCGTATCGCATGGCAGCGACGACAGCCTGATCGGCCGCCTCGGTGTCTCCGCCGACTATGAGGACCAGTGGGCCGACAGCGCCGGGCAGGTCAGCCGCACACACATCTATGGCATCGCCAACCTCTACTACGATTTCCTCGACGGAACCGATGTCGATGTCTCCGGCGTGCGGCTGATCAGCCAGAACCAGACGCTGTGGGGGGGTGTCGGCCTTGGCGGCTCGCTGGACTTTGGCGACGGGAAATACGCGGTCTTCGGCGAGGCGATCGCCAAGACCAGTCTGCAGAAGTTCGGCGACAGCAATTCCATCGGCGCCAAGCTCGGCTTCAGCGTGCGCTGGTAGATGCGAGCCTCACTGCAAGGCAGAGATATCGGACCATCCGGGAGCAATGCTCACTTCCGGATGGAGGCTTGAATGAAACGGACAAGAACATGAATCGGAAGCATTGGGGCAGCAGCCTCCTATTGGTAGCCACCGCGCTGCTGGTCATGGGCTTTGCCATCTCGGCGTTTGCCCAGGACGCCGGCCTGCCGGGCGGTGCGACCTCCCTGAGGGAGGGGCATGGCGACTGGACGGTGTCCTGCAACGTCACGACACAGAATGGGGCTACCGGCAAAGCCTGCGCACTCTCGCAGGAGCAGGCCGACGCGCAGTCGCGCCAGCGGCTGCTGGCCATGGAATTGCGCCCCAATGGCGAGGTGGTCCAAGGAACGCTGGTGCTGCCATTCGGCCTGGCGCTAGACCAGGGCGCGACGCTGCAGATCGACGACGGCGTGGTGCTTCCGGCGCTCCGCTTCCGCACCTGCCTGCCCGGCGGTTGCCTGGTCGACCTGAGCTTCGAGGGAGACACCTTGGCGGCTCTGCGCAACGGAACCAGCCTGAAGGTCAAGGTGGTCGCCGACGGCGGCAAGGAAACGAACCTTGCTTTGTCGCTGAAAGGCTTCGGAAGCGCGCTCGACAGGACGGCGGCGCTGCTGCAGTAAGATTAGGATGCCGGTGAAGGCAGGCCGGCACTGGCGGCGGTCCGAAGCCAAATCAGCTAAATGACGCTTGGCTGGTGTGCCCCTGGAGCGTGCGTCTGCCATCAGATCGAATTTGTCAAATATCCCTGTCTTGATTTGGACGCCGGTAGCTCCTGTCCGCTTGCGGCCATATTAAGATACTCGTGGTGTGTCGCCGTGTGCGCAGGCACCGGATGAGCAAAGGCTTTGATGCATCGGCAAGCCATTGTAGGCTGACATCCTGGCGAACCAATCCGCGTTGGCTCTGAGCCACCGATGCTGCCATGGGCTCCGTCCTCATTTCGCGGAGCGCACCAACGATCTCTCGAACGGGCTGATCTGGCCGAAGGACAGCTGACGCCTCGATCGCCTTTGCCGCAATGGCGCGTCGCGGGTTTCTTCCCCTGGGCCAAGCCCATTCCTCTCGCAACCAAGAAACACGCGCCTGCGCCATCCTCCGCTCTGCTGCGGTCGCAAGCGATGCGGCGGCGGTCGCCTTCGGCCTCACGATCGCCATCGAGGTCGCATGGTGCGGGCTCGGAAACGAAGAAAACGGAGACTGAAAATGGCTACCATCGGCACTTTCAAGAAGACCAATGCGAACGAATTCACCGGCGAGATCGTCACCCTCAGCGTCCAGGCCAAGGGCGTGCGCATCGTCCCCGACACCCGGGCCAGCGGCGAGAACGCTCCAAGCCACCGCGTGGTGGTCGGCAAGGCCGAGATCGGCGCCGCCTGGTCCAAGCGCTCCAACGAGGGCCGCGACTATCTCGGGCTCAAGCTCGACGATCCGAGCTTCACCGCTCCGATCTACGCCAACCTCTTCGCCGACGAGGAAGGCGAGGGCCACAGCCTCATCTGGTCCCGCCCCAACCGCCGCAACGGCGAATAAGGTCGCAGACGCCTCGCCCGGTACCGGGCGAGGCATCTTCTGATGGTGACGGAAGCTCGCTTATGATTGATCGGAACGGCTGGCGAGGCGGACGCCCGCGCCGCCACCATTCTCCGGGATAAACTGTATACCTGCGGATTCAAATGCGCGTCGCAACGCGTCAATAGTGACTCTGTTTGCTCTTAGCGGACCCGGCAGAGGCTCTAATCGTTTGATTGTAGCGAGGGATACTTTCGATCGTTCCGCAAGCGCTTTCTGATCCCATTGAAGCAAAGCGCGTGCGGCTCGAATTTGCCCGCTTGTAAGTTCATCTATACCAAAAGTATCATTTGATGCCATAGGGCTTGATTTTTTGTCCGCGTTCATCTAAATCGCCACTGTTACCGACGCATCCGGCCGGGGATGACCCAAGGTCGGCTATGCTGCGGTGAAGCGGCCGAGCAGGGTGCAGCAACACCTTGCCCGACCTGACCAAAGCCAAGCTGTGTGGAGCTCGGATCATGGCTGATTCCGACAATACCACGACTTTGTCTTCCGTCACGTCTGGACGGGAGCCGCAATCTTCGTTGACCAAGGACGATCCGCAGGCTTTCACGACTCCGGTCACCGATGATCAGCAGCTAGCCGATCCCGCACTTGTCCGGTCCCTTGCCTGGGTTGATGCGCACGTTGCGATGCTCGCCTCCTGTATCAGACAACAGCAGACGGAGGAGCGGCTCTTGGACCGCGGCGCGCTCTTGTCCGTCGACGGAGCATTCGAGCGCGGGGAGGGGGCTGACGCTGACGTCGGCTATCTCGATTTGCGGACGGCGGAGCAGGATGATGCTGACAGGGCCGACGCCCTGTTGGCTGAGATCGCGGCCACACCTGCCCAATCGCTGGCGGGTGTGATCGCCAAGCTTGCGGTCATCGTTCGGGAAGCACACGATAATAGTGACCTTGGTGAATTTCCGCTGCCGCACATCCGCTCTGCGTTGGCCGATCTGCGGCGTCTCACGCAGGACGCGATATGCGACCCGCCGGCCGGCTGGCCCGCTGGCGACCAGTCGATCGGCTCGCTGTTCGAACAGCCCGCCTCGTCTTTCGCGGCCTGGCGCGCCTTCGATGCGTGGAGCCAGGGCGATGACGACGCCTATCGCGCCTGGACGGACACATTCAAGACACTGCAAGGCACAAGCCAGTAGGCATCGCTAACCTCCCGGCCTGATCGCTAGGCGCTGGGATCACTCCTCGTCCATTCGTCAATGACGGAATCCAAGGATTTCGCTCGACTCCGCATCCCCCTATCAAATCCTTGAGAAGGGAAGGATGCGCATGAAGCCGGATACATCGCAGTGGCGTGACCCACAGGCATATGCGTTCGTCAAAGGCGCAGCCGCCGATGTGATTGCCTGGGAGTTCCTGCGACGCAATCCGCAGTATCAGCAGGACTTCGCAGCCTCCCGCTCAGCCAAGGCGGTGCACGTGTTACGCAAGCGCTGGGGTTTGCAGTTTCGCAGCCCGGCCTGACCAGTCCGCTGTCGAGCAGCCTGTCTATTGGGCGCCTCAAATCGACCCTGGGGTCATCAATCTTGTCGAGGTTCCGCCCGGTCTGCGCCCGCGGCAGGGAACCTCCCACCTTCCACTTGCTGCGGGCCTGCATGACGAGGTCGGCCTTCACATGCGTTCTGGCGGTACGCAAGTGGCGCTTCTCGGCGATGCGCAGCCAGGTGTACCGCTGGCCGCCATAATTCCGCTCGACGACATGGCGCACGACCGGCTCCAGGCGATTGAGCGATTCATCCGCTCGATCCACAGGCAATACCTTCCCGACACCCGCTTGACGGCGGCTCAGCGCCGCCGCCTAGGCCATATGCTGAGATGCCTGGATGGCCGCGACCAGAAGGCATCCCACTTCGAAGTCGCGACCGCCTTGTTCGGCCGGCGGCTGGTCAGCGCCGCCGACTGGCATGACTCGGCTTTTCGCTACCAGACGCATCGCCTCGTGCGCGACGGCCTGAGGATGGTCGAGCGCGGCTATCGCCAATTGCTGCGCGCGCGGCGGCGCCATTCCTGAAAGGGTTCTGGTCCGTTTTCGTGCGCTGTCTGCAGGCCGAAGAGTGCTTTCGATCCTTAAGACTGATCGGTCATCCGTGACGGCTCGCAGAACCTTTAGGTTTGGGGAGGGGGAATCATATCATGCTGACATAACGGCGCGAGCCGTCGTGTTACACTCCCCGGTAATGTACTCAACACCCGGGGATGCCTTGGCATGAAAGGAAGAGAGATCACCACGACCAAGATCAATCGCCGCGTCTTGCTCGTCCATTCCAGCGCCATCGCCTTCGCGTCGACAGTGGCGGAAACAGCATGCACCGCAGAGCCGCCGCCCAGCAAAATACGGGCGCTGATCGAAGCTCACATGACGGCATACGCGGCGTTCGGCAAGGCTGTCCATGAGATGGGTGCCAGCAGCAGAAGCTACGACCGAGCCAGTCGGGAGGAGGAGAGGGCGCTGCTGGCTATCTGTGCATGTCCCGCGGCCAGCGCGGGCGATCGCCTAGCGAAGGCCCGATATCTTCTGGAGATCGAGGCGCGCGGCGAACTGGACCTGCCAGAGCACATGCAGGCTCTTCTTTGCTCGACGATCTCAAAGGCGTGAGACAACAGCCCGCCAGCCTCCTTTAGATCATCCGCGGTCAACTGGCGGAAGGGCAATCGACGCCTAGCGACGTCCGCTTTGCGCCGTACAGGCGGGCTTAACCTTTGATTGGGAGCATGCGACGCTTAACTCCGCAGCGGCTAACGCGCCGCCTCGGCTAGACCACGTGGTGGTCGACGACTTACGCAAAACTGTCCCACAAGGCAGAAGCAGATAGACCATGCCTCCGCCGAGCAGAAGCGCCAGCATCGGCTCCCGAATGACCTCAAAGGCTATTCTCGACGGTGTGCGTCGATTGGACCTGGGCAACTCGTTCGGGCCCTCGGCGACAAGTCTGGCCTGCGCCTCGGTTTCACTGAGGCCGCGCGGGCTTTCTCCAATTGCCGAAGCGCCGGCCGGACTTTGCGTTTTCTCGAAACTAAGGGGCATCAACTGCTGCATCTAATCGCCCGGGGCAGCAAGTGCTCGCTGCATTTGCCTGATGATTTTGGCTCGACCTCGTTCGTCCGCTGCCGAGTTCACCGCCTCACTTACGTCCAGCAAGAGCCTGGAGAGATCGTTGTGCCAGTCGAGACGGCCAACACTTTCAGGCTTCAGCCTGCGCGTCGCGTTGACATCGACTGGGAAGCAACCGCCTGGGGCCAATCGGAACGCGTCATCAAGCTGCGGCTTGATGATTTTGCTTTCAGGAAACGATCCCTTGAGACGCTCTCCAAGCCCTGCAAGACCTTCTTCCTCACCATGAGTGAGAAACACCGATTGCCCAATGGGGCCGCGAGCCAATATCCAGGCCACGAGCTCTGCAGCATCCGCATGACCGGAGTATAGATCGAACAGGGTGATGGTCGCCCTGACTTCGATTTCCTCGCCCTGGATGCGCACACGCCGGGCGCCATCCAGAAGAATTCTCCCGAGGGAACCCTGGACCTGATATCCGGCCATCATGACGGTGGCGTTCCTGCGCCAAAGGTTGGCCTTGAGATGATGGCGTATGCGCCCCGCATCGCACATGCCGCTGGCGGCTATCACCACGAAGAAGCCTGTCAGGCGATTGATCGCCTTGCTCTGCTCCACGGTATCGGTGAACCGCAGTTCGGCTGAAGTCAGAGCCTTACGCAGCGCGTCGCCGTTCTCGATTTCACTGGCATGTCTCTCGAATATGGCGCTTGCGCGCGTTGCCAACGGCGAGTCGACGAACACCGGAGCACTCGGAACCTCTTCCGCCTTCATCAGCAGATAAAGATCAACTAGCAATTCCTGCGTCCGCTCCACTGCGAAGGAGGGAATGATCAGGGGGCCGTTCGCCCGTGCCGCGCCGCGCACGACGTCGCCGAGCATCGAGCGTCGCTGTTCAGGCGAAACGTCGGGGCGGTCCCGGTTGCCATAGGTCGCTTCGCAGATGAGATAGTCGACCCCGGCAGGACCCTGCGGATCGGTTTGCAGCAGTTTGTGCCCCGGACCTATGTCCCCCGAGAACACAAAGCGCATCGGCGGCTGCCCACCTCTATCGATCTCCAGCTCAACCGACGAGGAACCGAGCAGATGGCCTGCATTCCAGAAGCGGACCCGTAGGCCGTTGGCTACGGTCGTCCAATCGCCATATGCCGCATTGCGAAACAGAGGCATGCATGCAGCCGCATCTACCTGGCGGTAGATCGGTTCAACTGGCGGCCTGCCGCGCTGAGCATTGCGGTGATTGAGATGATCCACTTCCGTTTCCTGGATATGCGCGGCGTCCGGCAACATGACGGAGCAAAGATCGATTGTTGCGGCCGTTGCGTAGATCGGTCTCCGGAAGCCTTGCCTGACCAGCTTGGGCAGGAGACCGCTGTGATCGATATGCGCGTGGGTAAGGATGACGGCATCGATCGCATCCGGTGGAAATGGGAATGCACCGTAGTTCAGTTCCCGCTCGGATTTCGAGCCCTGAAACAAACCGCAATCGATCAAGATCCGCCAGTGCGCGGTTTCGATCTCGTAGCAGGATCCGGTTACGCAACGCGTCGCGCCATGGAAGCGCAAGACGGGATGCTGAACGCGATCCAAGATCGTAGGCCTAGTGCGACATCAGGACCGGCAAGCGCAGATCCGACAGAATGCCTTCTGTGGCTCCGCCGAGCACAAAGTCCCGGAGGCGAGAGTGGCCCCATCCGCCCATAACCAGCAAATTGCCGCCGATCTTAAGGGCGTGCTCCTGAAGTGCCGCGCCGATCGGATTGTCGCCGGCATGAACGACTCGACTTTGGCCGTGAGGCCCCGTGCCCGTAGAACATGCGCCAGACGATCGGCCACATCCTCGCGCGGCAGGACCTTTTCGTCCGTCACGGTGATGATCGATATCGCCGATGCCCGTTCCAGGAACGGCTTGGCATCCGCCACGGCCCGCGCGGCAACTCGGCTGCCGTCCCAAGCGATCACTACATGGTCGAGGGGGCCGACATCTTCGTCGCCCGGAAGGATCAAAGTCGGCCTGCCAGAGCTGAACACGACCTCTTCAGCAATCATCTGGGAGGCTTCGTTGTTCGGTGCCCAACCTATCATGCACAAGTCAAAGTAACGGCCCTCCTTGGCGGCCGCCTCTCCCATCAGCGCCGGCTGGGCTTGCAACTCTTGGCTAGTCAAGGTGACACTGCATCGCGACGCTTCGGCCGCGACTGCATCCAGCAAGGTCTTGCCTCTCTGTCGGCTGGCCGCCTCCACCTCCCGAATCTTGGTGGGGAGATCGAGCAGGAGGCGGGACAAGGCGTTCGAGACGTCGGGAATGTCCACATTGACAACCGCAACATCAAGCGCGGCGCTCAGCCACCTCGCCGCTGCGACGGCATTCGACACAACTTTCGGCCCAGGCGGATCCGGATAGGTTGGCAAGAACACAGATGCCAGGAGTTGCATCACCAAGGCTCCTTCCACGGTGGCACAAATGCCAGAGGGTTTTAGCTTGGCTATCGCGGTTTCGGGCCGAATGCCTTGATGCACATCAATTTGCGTGACCCATTTCCCCCAGACCTGGAACAACGAGTCGCGTATCCTGAACTCGGGCGAGACTGCGTGCCGAGGGTCACTTCAATCTGAGGTGCCAGGAGAGGGGCTCGGCGGCAGTATTGGTCTCGACCGCAGCGGCTGCTTGATTTCGCTGGCGATCCGATGCGCTGCTCAGAACCTCCTTAAAGGGCTCGACTTTGTCCAAATTCGTCGATCTCAGCTACCGTCCACGTCCGCCGCTTAGGACGTAGACTCATTACTGCGTAGCCAGATGCGAGTTGAGACGAGTTTGAGGGCAGCAAGGTAGTTTTCTGCCAGCTTGTCGTAGCGTGTCGCGATTCGCCGGAACTGCTTGGCTTTATTGAAGAAGCGCTCTACGAGGTTCCGCGCCTTATAGAGGAAGGGACTGAAGCAGATCGGGTCCTTGCGGTTGGACTTGGGCGGGATGTTGGCCCAAGCCTTTCGCTCGGTGATGGCCGCGCGCAAGGCGTTCGCATCATAGCCCTTGTCGGCGAGCAGCATGGCGCCCTCGGGCAAATCCCTGATCAAGTCGACTGCGGAGGCGATGTCGCTCTTCTGGCCTGCCGTCAGCGTTAGCTTGATCGGCCTCCCTTGGGCGTCGACAAGAGCATGGATTTTGGTTGTTAGCCCGCCTCGAGAACGACCGAGACAATAATCTCGACCCCCCTTTTTGCCGTCGCGCCCTGCTGATGGACGCGAACAATGGAGGTATCGATCATCTGTACCTCGCCGTCATGGGCTTTGGTAATGTCGGCCATGAGGCGGTCCCACACACCTGCTTTCCGCCATCGGACAAAGCGGTTGTAGCAGGTGGTGCGTGGGCCGTATCGCTCTGGCAGATCGCGCCACGGCGCACCGGGTCTCAGCATCCAGAAGATGCCGTTGAGCACCCGCCGGTCATCGACGCGCGGCACTCCTCGCGGCTTGTTGGGCAACAGCGGCTCGATCACGCGCCATTCGAAGTCGGTCAGGTCATATCGGCTCATGCGGAGCCTGAATCAGATTTTGCCGCAATATGAAAGCCGGCCAGTCGGAAAACTGCCCCCATATTGCCATTACTGGCATAGTTCCGCGCGCCATGGTGATCGGCATCCTCGCTGGGATATCCTTGGTAAGGTACCTGATCTACTGCCAGGCTTATTCATTCGTTAGTAAGGCGAAGTTAGACCCAACGAGGAAGATAAAGTGCACGCCCCTAAGATCGGGGATCGCGATATCGTCCGTGAGCTTCGATAGGATCGGATCATGCATTTTCCCGCAGGTTTGGCGCTGGTGCTGCTGCTAGCAATGTTGTCGATCAGCGAAGCAAGGGCGGGAAAGGTGGCCACCTCCGGTTGTGGGGATGGGCACTACGATCCGGTCCCAGCTTTGATGCCGTTGAAGTCCGGTCCATTGGCTCTGGCAAAGATTTTTTGCCTGAAGATTCCTGCAAGCAATTTTCCAGTTTCTCCCCCTCAGCCGTCGCCCGATCACAACAGTGTCTTCGTCTTCGACAGCATCCAAGGGTTATCTATCACTCGAACGGGCACTGCGGCGGGAAGTCAGCAATTCGACGGACGCATTACAGCGGTCTTGCCGTTCATGGGGAATGTTCCATTCGCGTGGTCGAATGACTCCCGATCAGTCCTCGGCGTCCGACAGGAAACGGCAAAGCCAAGCGGCTTCGCCCTTGGATCACTCAGGCCTTTCCGCTTCCACATCAACGGCACCAACGAGAAACTTGCTGAGTTGTCTAGCTCGGCCGGGCCCCTCGACGAGATATATTGGATCGGCCATACCGGGTTGGCGATTGCAGCATTCGGAACGAAAGGGGCCTATTACCGACCAGACCATCCTGATCTCAAGCCGACGATCGCCTTTGTTGACGTGCGTGCGGGCAAAGTGATCCAGTCGGTTGCGATCGCAGATGTGCCCGGCCTAGCTGTCAAGTCCAGGATAAATGGCGTTGCTTCCGGATTGGACGTCCGAGGAAACGCCTATGCTTTGATCACCATTGCGCCAAACCAGTGGCTGCTGTGGAATCAGGGCCAATTGCCTCGCCTCGTTTCGATCGGCGTAAAGCCACGGTGGACGCCTTACGCACTCTCACCTGGCGGCAAAACTGTACTCGTCATGAGAAATCTGAGCGCAACCGGGGTCATATGCGAACTCAATCCGCGATGTCCTGCACCAACCCCACAGAGCGGCGCAATCGCCGAACTCCATGAGCTTCCCAGCGGTAGACTATTGTGGACCCTTACCGGGACGGCAAATACATTCGCTCGGAGTGACGTACCATCGGTAAGCCCGAATAATCGATTTGCACTCATCTCAATGCCAACCGGCACAGTTGCGCTTATATCGATGACGAACGGCGCAGTTCTTCAAGAGCTTCCAAAGCCCTGGACGAGCGAATGTGCGATGGGCTTCTCGGCCGACGGCAAGACGATTTGGATTAGCGGCGGATCCCGCATCGTCTTCTACAAGCTGATTGCATAGCTGCCTCTTCTCGATGTCTGGAGTTCTGTCGTCCCCCAGAGGAAAGGCAGCTATCCGACCTTCTTCGCCGGAAGCTGCCGGTCCACAAACACCACACCTCGGTCATCCAGCATTTATGAGTTTACGGCCTAGCACTACTTTGGCAGATTTTTAGTTCTGGGAGCGTTTTGAGGATTCCCAAGAGCGGTTTTGCGTGATTCATGAGA
>NZ_JAIUGQ010000025.1:0-96878 GCF_020164715.1 Mesorhizobium sp. ESP7-2 | reverse complement strand
GTCTTGCGCATGGCGTCATGCGGGACGAGGTCATAAGAGCCCTGCTCGAACAGCTTCAGCACCTGGTCGTCCGACATCGGCTTCACCGCCGGCTCGGATGCGGCAGGGACGGGAGCTTCGGACGCGACCGCTGGAACTTCCTTGGCGCCGCCCTTGGCAATCGCCGCGTCGATGTCCGCCTTGACCACACGGCCATGCGGGCCGGTGCCGGATATGGCTGAAAGGGTGAGGCCCGCCTCGCGCGCCAGACGGCGAGCCAGCGGCGTCGCGCGGCCGCCCGGTGATTGGCCGATCTCCCCCCTCGTGGGGGAGATGGCCGGCAGGCCAGAGGGGGGCGCCTCGCTCCCGGCAGTTGGCGGGACAGCGCCCCCCTCTGTCGGCTTGGCCGACATCTCCCCCGCGAGGGGGGAGATTGGCGCCTTATTCCCATAAACCTCACCGTCGGCATAGATCCACGCAACCGGGGCGCCGACCGGAATGTCGACGCCTTCCTTGCCGGTCACGTCGCGAAGCACGCCACTGGCCGGCGCATCGATCTCCATCGCTGCCTTGTCGGTCTCGATCTCGAACAGCACGTCGCCCTTCTTGACGTGCGCGCCTTCCTCGGCGAACCAGCGCGAGATCTGTCCGGTCGCCATGTCCATGTCGACCTTGGGAAGAATGACTTCGGTCGGCATGTCTCAGCGAACCCCTTTGACGAGGTCGCGCGCGGCGGTGATGATGTCGGGAACCTGCGGCACCGTGGCCTTTTCCAGCTCCGGATTGTAGGGGATCGGCGTTTCCGCACCGCCCAGTCGCACGATCGGCGCATCGAGATAATCGAACGCCTCGCTCTCGGCGATCATGGCACTGACCTCGGCGCCGATGCCCAGGGTCTTGACCGCTTCATAGACGCACATCAGCCGCGACGTCTTCTTGACGCTGTCGATGACGGTCTGCCTGTCCATCGGCCGGATGGTCCTGAGGTCGACGACTTCGACGTCGATGCCTTCGGCTTCCAGCGTGGCGGCGGCGTCGAGCGCCTTCCGCACCATGATCGAGGTGGCGACGATGGTGAGGTCGCGGCCCTCGCGGCGGATGTCGGCCTTTCCGATCGGCACGGTGTAATATCCTTCCGGCACCGGCCCCTTCATCTTGTAGAGCAGCTTGTGCTCGAAGATCATCACCGGATCGGGATCGGCGACGGCCGCCAGGAGCATGCCCTTGGCATCGTAGGGCGTCGCCGGCTGGATGACCTTCAGGCCCGGCACATGGCCGAGCCAGGCTTCCAGGCTCTGGCTGTGCTGCGCGGCAGCGCCCGTGCCGGAGCCGGCGGGGAAGCGCATCACGACGGGGACCGAAACCTCGCCGCCCAGCATGAACCGCATCTTGGCCGCCTGGTTGACAATCTGTTCCATGGCCAACGTGGCGAAATCGGAAAACTGGAATTCGAAGATTGGCCGCATGCCGGTGACGGCCGCCCCGACGGCGACGCCAGCGCCGCCCAGTTCCGAGATCGGCGTGTCCATCACCCGCTCAGTGCCGTAGCGCTCGACCAGGTCGCCCGTCACCTGGAAGGCGCCGCCATAGACGCCGATATCCTCGCCCATCAGGAAGACGCGCTCGTCCATGTCCATGGCGATCGCCATGGCTTCCTGGATCGCCTGGGCGTAGCTCAGTTCACGCACCATCGCGTCCATCACGCCTGCTCCGTATACACGTAATTTCCGGTCTCGCTGACGTCGGGCGAGGGGCTTGCCTTGGCGAATTCGATGCCGTCGGCGATCTCCCGCGCCACCGCCTCGCGGATGGCCTCTATGCCCTTGTCGTCGATGAAACCGAATTCCCGCAGCTCGTTCTCGAACAGCGTGATCGGGTCACGGTTCGACATCCAGTCCTCGATCTCTTCCTTGGTGCGGTAGCGGTTGCGGTCGCTCTTGGAATGGCCGCGATGGCGGTAGGTCTTGGACTCGATCAGCGTCGGCCCCTCGCCCGCACGGGCGCGCTCGACAGCCTTGTGCGAGGCCTCGGCGACTTCGGAGAATATGTTGCCGTTGACGATGACGCCCGGCATCGAATAGGCGGCGGCGCGATCGGCGATGTTCTTGACCGCGGTGGAGCGGGCCGTCGATGTCGACATGCCGTAGCCATTGTTCTCGCACACGAAAATCACCGGCAACTTCCAGACCGCGGCCATGTTGAGCGCCTCGTGGAAGGCCCCTTCATTGTTGGCGCCGTCGCCGAAGAAGGACACCACGACCTTGCCGGTCTTCATCATCTTGGAGGAGAGCGCCGCACCGACCGCGATCGGAATGCCGCCGCCGACAATGCCGTTGGCGCCGAGATTGCCCTTGGCCACATCGGCGATGTGCATCGAGCCGCCGCGGCCCTTGCAGTAGCCGGTGGTCTTGCCGAAGAACTCGGCGAACATGCGCTTGACCTCGGCACCCTTGGCGATGCAATGGCCATGGCCGCGATGGGTCGAGGTGATCTGGTCATCCTCGCCAAGTGGCATGCATATGCCCATGGCGCTGGCCTCCTGGCCGATCGACAGATGCATGGTGCCGTGGATGAGGCCGCGCGTGTAGCTTTCCTCCGCGCCCTCTTCGAAGCGGCGGATGAGGTACATCTTGTAGAGCACCTGCTTCAGCTGCTCGGCGCTGTACTGGCGATAGACGAAGGGCAGGTTGGCGCGGCTGTCCGCGACGGCTTTGCTGGCTCCAGCCATGACTACGCCTCCACGGTTCCGTAGACGAGCTTGTCCTGGCGGGCGCGCAATTCGGCGATCTTGGAGCCCGGGGCCGGGGCGGCATTGGCGTAGGTGATCAACTCGCCCTTCTTGATCGGCGCCGTCACCGAACCGCCCTGCAGCAGGCCGCAGGGAATGGCCCTCGCGGCATGCGCTTCCGGCGCCGTCATGATCCAGGCGCGGTAGCAATATTCGCCGATCGCATCGAGCTTCTCGCCGGGCTGCATGTCTTTCTTGGCTACCGCGCAGACTTCGGCCACCGGCTTGGCCAGTGGCACCATGTCGGCCTTGCCGTAGAGCACGACGCGGGCGCAGGTCAGCGGCACTTCGAGCGAGGTCAGGTGGTAGGGGCGGTGGAAGGTGAAGTACGGGCCCTTGCCCATCTTCAAATCTTCCATGCGCTCCGAGATGCGCGGGTGCGACATGTCGGCGACGACGAACACGCCGGGTGCGACACCCTTGCCGATCGAATAGTCGACGACGCCGACCTTCGACAGCACGCCACCGTCCTTCTGCGGCACCAGCACCTTGTTCAATTCGCCGAGCGTCGCGGCCGGGCCATGCATGCCGGCCTTGTCGGGCACCAGGCCGGTGGCGTTGGCGATCGCCGCCATCTCGACCATGGTCTTGGAGCCGTCGACGAACTCGACCAGCATGCGCACATTCATGTGCCGGCGCCGGGCCTCTTCCTCATAGGCTGGCGGCGTGGCGTCGATGTTGAGCGGATTGTTCTTGCCCTTGCCGGCGGCGACGATCGGGTGGCCCATGGCCGAAACGAATTCGATCAGTTCCATGCAGGAGGACGGCTCATCGCCGGCGCCCAGCGAATAGGTGACGCCGAGCCGGTCGGCCTCGCTCTTGAGATAAGCGCCGATGGTGACGTCGGCCTCGACATTCATCATCACCAGATGCTTGCCATGCTCCATGGCGCGCAAGCCGATCTCGGCGCCGACGGCGGGAACGCCGGTGGCATCGATGACGACATCGATGAGATCGTTGTTGATGACCAGGCTGGCGTCGTTGGTGACCGCCACCTTGCCGGCCTCCATCGCAGCCGTCATCGCCGAAGCGTTCGACACTTCGCGCGCATGGCCGGTTTCCTGGAAAGCGATGTCCACCGCTTTGCTGGCGGCGGGCAGGTTCAGCTCGGAGATGGCGCCGATCTCGATGCCCGACATGTGGGCGACACGGGTGACGATGTCGGTTCCCATCTCGCCCGACCCGATCAGACCGATGCGGATCGGCTTGCCCGATTTGCCGCGTTCCTCGAGATCGCGGGCAAGGCCCGTCAACGAAACATTGGAAGCCATACCACTCAATCCTCCCATAATGCAGGCTTGTTCAATTGCCTGACGGGTATTGAACATCTGTATTTCTGTCAAGACTAATGTCCAAATTCAAGAGCTTTTGCAGCACTTTCCCGGCGCGCCTGGCGAGGCGGAAAAGAGGATGTGGAAAGCCGGCAACCGCGCAATCTGTCGGGCTCGGCATGTGCGAGCGCCGACCGGTATCTCCAGGCTGGAACGAATTGCATCGCCTCGCAGCGCCGACGCAGGAACAGGCGGCGCCGGCGGCGCGGGCTTGCGCTAGGCGCTGCCGTCCAGGAAATCGTGGAAATGCACGATAACGCCCTCCGCTTCGATGAAGATCACGGCATAGGCGGGTGGCTCGTGACCCAGCCGCCAGCTGTCCGAAAAATCGAGCGCGCTCTGATGGTTGGTGCTGCGCAGCGTGCTGACGGGTATGCCGCGCCAACTGCCGGCGATCAGTCGATGGACGTGGCCAGCGAAAATGTGGCCGATATTGCCGTGGCGCCGGAGAATGTCATCGAAGGCATCGGCGTCGGCGAGCCTGACCTCGTCGAGCACCGGCATGTGGATCCGGAACGGTGGGTGGTGCATGAAGACGAAGACCGGCCGGTCGCGCGCCTCCTGCAGCTTCTCGTCCAGCCAGCCCAGCCGTGCCGAGCACAGCCTGCCCTCGACATGTCCGCTGTCCAGCGTGTCGAGCAGGATCAGGCGGCCGTCGCTGCCGTCGAAAACGCTCTGGACGAACCCGCGCTCGGCTGGCGCTTGCGGGAACATCTCGAGAAAAAGTGCCCTGTCGTCGTGGTTGCCGAGCATCAGCCGGCAAGGCGGCGCGAACCCCGCCAATGCCTCCCGCAACGCCGTATAAGCGGCGCGCTCGCCACCATTGGTCAGGTCGCCTGATATCACCACCAGATCGGCATCGGCATGGTTCCTGCCGATATCCGCCAGGCAGGCCACCAGCCGGGCGAGCGGATCGGAGCCGTAGAGAAGGCCTCCCGGCGTCATCAGATGCGGATCGGAGAGCTGGATGATTTTCATGGGTCCGCGCACTGCCTTCCTGCCGTTACCCCTTGGCGGCGCCCTGAAGGCGACATGTTTCGACCAGCTCTACTGTGCTGTCCAGCCACCGTCCATCGGCAAGGTCGTGCCGGTGATCTGCCTGGCCGCGTCCGAACACAGGAACAATGCCAATGCCGCAAGCTCTTCCACGGTGACGAATTCCTTGGTCGGCTGCGCGGCAAGCATCACGTCGTGCTTGACCTGTTCCTCGGTCATGCCGCGCGCCTTCATCGTGTCGGGGATCTGCTTTTCGACCAGCGGCGTCCAGACATAGCCGGGCGCGATCGCGTTGACGGTGATGCCGTCCTGCGCGACTTCCAGCGCCACCGTCTTGGTCAGGCCCGATATGCCATGCTTGGCCGAGACATAGGCCGACTTGAACGGCGAGGCGACCAGCGCATGGGCCGAGGCCGTGTTGATGATGCGGCCCCATTTGCGGCTCTTCATGCCCGGCACCACGGCCTTGATGGCGTAGAAGGCGGCAAGCAGGTTGATGCGGATGATGGCTTCCCATTTGTCGTCGGGAAACGCCTCGATCGGCGCCACATGCTGGATGCCGGCATTGTTGACCAGGATGTCGAGGCTGCCGAACGCCTCTTCGGCGTCGTGGATCATGGCGGTGACCGCGGCGCCATCCATCATGTTGGCATCGGAGTAGCGGCACTTGACGCCGAAATCCTTCTCGATGCCTGCGCGCTCCTGCTCGATGGCAGCGGCGTCGCCAAGACCGTTGATGGTGACGTTGGCGCCCTCGGCGGCAAAGGCGCGGGCGATTGCCAGGCCGATGCCGCTGGTCGAGCCGGTGACAAGCGCATTCTTCGAAGACAGGGAACCCATGGGAGATCTCGCAAGAGGTGGGAGGGACTGTTGAGAATAGTTTGTGCGGCGCAACACGACAATGCCACGGCCATATGTCGGGTCGATTACAGCCCCGCGATGGCCTTTGCCGGCTCCGCGAAAGGGCGTCTTCGAGGTGACACGGCGTTGTCATGGTGCCGTGCAACATATTTGCCAGCGCATTCGCGCGGGTCATTTTCGAACCGTTGGGGGCACCTGGATGGAAATCGCCGATGTCGTGAAGCGCGCCTATGCGATGCCGCTCACCAATCCCTCCTTCCCGCCAGGCCCCTATCGTTTCTTCGACCGCGAATATATCATCATCACCTATCGCACGACACGCGAAGCGCTCGAAGCCGTCGTGCCGGCGCCGCTGGAGATCGACGAGCCGCTGGTCAAGTACGAGTTCATCCGCATGCCGGACTCCACGGGCTTCGGCGACTACACCGAGACCGGCCAGGTCATCCCGGTACGCTACAAGGGCCAGCATGGCGGCTACGTCCACTCGATGTATCTCGACGACGACGCGCCGATCGCCGGCGGCCGTGAGCTGTGGGGGTTCCCGAAAAAGCTCGCCAATCCCAAGATCGTCCATGAAGGCGAGGTGATCGTCGGCACGCTGCACTATGGCAGCGTGCTCTGCGCCACCGGCACGATGGGCTACAAGCACCGCGAGGCTGATCATGACCAGGTGCTCGCTTCGCTCGCCACCCCCAATTTCCTGATCAAGATCATCCCGCATGTCGACGGCACGCCGCGCATCTGCGAGTTGGTCCGCTACTACCTCACCGATATCACGCTGAAGGAAGCCTGGACGGCACCGGCGGCGCTCGATCTGCGGCCCCATGTCATGGCCGACGTGGCGAAGCTGCCCGTGCTCGACATCGTGTCGGCGGTTCATTTCAAGGCCGATCTGACGCTCGGCCTGGGCGAAGTCGTGCATGATTACCTCGCTGACCACGGCCGCTCCGCTGCCAGCGCAACCCAGCTGGAGAGAGTCAGTGCTTGAGCGTAACCGCAACAAGGCAGCCGCCGCCACCATCGAGGAAATCACGGCGCAGTATGACCGCATTGCGCTGGTGTTTCAGGGCGGCGGCGCGCTCGGCGCCTATCAGGCAGGGGTCTATCAGGCGCTTGCCGACGCCGGTTGCGAACCGAGCTGGTTATCCGGCGTCTCGATCGGCGCCATCAATGCCGCGATCATCGCCGGCAATGAACCGAGCCGCCGGCTGCAGCGGCTTGAACAGTTCTGGCAGACGATTTCTGGCCGCAAGATCTGGTCCTACACGCCCGAAGGTGACATCTACCGCGATATCCGCAACCAGACCTCGTCGTTGATGACTATGACGATGGGCCAGCCTGGTTTCTTCAAACCGCGCAATCCCAATCCCTGGTTCCAGCTGTCGGGAGCGGAAGGCGCCACCAGCTTCTACGACACCGCCGAGTTGAAGGACACGCTGGAGAGCCTGATCGACTTCGACGTGCTGAACGACGGCAGGAAGCGGCTGAGCGTTGGCGCGGTCAATGTCAGGACCGGCAACTTCGTCTATTTCGACACCGAGAAGGTGCGTATCGAGCCGGAGCACATCATGGCCAGCGGCGCGCTGCCGCCGGCCTTCCCCTCGATCCGCATCGAGGGCGAATATTACTGGGATGGTGGCATCGTCTCCAACACCCCGCTGCAATATCTGCTCGACCAGGAAGAGGACCGTTCCTCGCTGGTCTTCCAGGTCGATCTGTTCAGTGCCCGCGGCGTGCTGCCGCGCGGCATGGCCGACGTGCTGTCGCGCCACAAGGACATCATGTATTCGAGCCGCACGCGGCAGAACACCGACAATTTCGAGCGCATCCATGCGCTGAAGATGAAGCTGCTCGATGCGCTGAAGCGCGTGCCGCCGGAGCAGCTCAAGGACGGCGAGCAAGAGCTGATCGCCGACTATTCCGACGCCGGCGTCGTCAACATCGTCCACCTGATCTACCAGCACAAAGGCTATGAGGGCCACGCCAAGGACTACGAGTTTTCGGGCACCTCGATGCGCGAACATTGGGAGATGGGCCTCGAGGATACCGAGCGCACGCTGCGCCACAAGAAGTGGCTGATGCTGCCGACCAATGCCGACGGCGTCACCATCCACGATCTGCATCGCGAAGATCCGACCTGAACTTTCAGGCCGGAAACGGCAGGCTCGGAATACTGAGCCCGGTTCAGAATCTTAGCTTGGCGCCGGTCCGCAGCAAGAGCCAGTAGAACGGCCGGTCGCCCCACGATCAGCAGCGCCAGCTCGAAACAAGATCAGATGCGATGCGTCGTTCATTACGGCCATCCGAATTGCAGCGATCATAGCCCAGCCCTGGAAAACGAGACGGCGCCAACTTGGCGCCGTCTGTACTGTCGTCGCTTAAGTCGCCCGCTCAGAACACTTGACGCAAGACGATGAACAGCACGAAGGCGAGCGCGATCGAGCAAGGCAGGGTCAGCACCCAGGCGAGCAGCAGATTGCGAACCGTCGACCATTGCAGGCCCGAGCCGTTCGCCGCCATCGTACCGGCGACGCCGGATGACAGCACATGGGTCGTCGACACCGGCAGACCCAGACGGTCGGCCATGCCGATGGTGACCATCGCGACGAGTTCGGCGGCAGCGCCCTGGCCGTAGGTCAGGTGGCTCTTGCCGATCTTCTCGCCGACCGTGACGACGATGCGTTTCCAGCCGACCATGGTGCCCAGGCCAAGCGCCAGTGCCACCGCGACCTTCACCCATATCGGGATGAACTTCGTCGCATTGTCGACGGCCTTGTGATAATCGGTGACCGCCTTGAGATCGGCGGCCTCCATCGGCAGCAACTGCTTCTTGTCGATCAGTTTCAGCGCCTCGCCGATCAGATAGATGTCGTTGCGGGCGTTGCTCACCAGATCGGTCGGCACGGTGTCGACCGAAGCGTAAGGCTGCAGCTCGGCCGTTGTACTATGGATGTAGCTCTGCAGCGCGACGGTCGTCTTGTCGCTCCAGGTCCGGGTGCGCACGGCATCCTGCACGGCTGCCTTGGCATCCTTCGCGTCGGCGACGGTGGCACCGGGCTTCACATATTTGCCCAGCGCGGTCTCCACGCTGACCGAAGCCGATTTGTAGGCTTCGAGATAGTTGATGTCGGGGGTACGGTTCAGCGCATAGGCGGTCGGCACCACGCCGATCAGGATCAGCATGATCAGGCCCATGCCCTTTTGTCCGTCATTGGAGCCATGCGCGAAGCTGACGCCGGTGCAGGTGAAGATCAGCAGCGCGCGGATCCACCAGGGCGGCGGCGCATTGCCCTTCGGCGCCTCGTAGAGCGCCGGATTGCGGACGAGAAGCTTCATCGCATAGAGCAGGATCGCGGCGGCGAAGAAGCCGATGATCGGCGACACCAGCAAGGTCACGCCAACATTGGTCGCCTGCGACCAGTCGACGCCGCTGGTGGCGCTGCCGGCAGGTGCCATGAACTGGTTGGCAAGGCCGACGCCGATGATCGAGCCGACCATGGTATGCGAGCTCGACGCCGGCAGGCCGAGGAACCAGGTGCCGAGGTTCCACAGGATCGCGGCCACCAGCAGTGCGAACACCATGGCGAAGCCGGAGGAAGAGCCGACCTGCAGGATCAGTTCGACCGGCAGCAGCGACAGGATGCCGAAGGCGACCGCGCCGCTGGAGGTGAGAACGCCGAGGAAATTGAAGGCGCCGGACCACATGACGGCGAATTCCGCCGGCAGGGAGCGCGTGTAGATGACCGTCGCCACCGCATTGGCGGTGTCGTGGAAACCATTGACGAACTCGAAGCCGAGCGCGATCAGCAAGGCGATGCCGAGCAGGATCCACGGCACGGTCTTGGCCACCGCTAGATCCTGGCTCAGCGCGTAGCCGACATAGACCACGCCGACCAGCACCAGCATACCGAAGGCCGGCAGGAACCACTTCGCGCCGCCCGAACTGTCCAGCGGATGATCCGGCCTCGGAATGCCCGCCTCACTGGAAACTATGTCCACCATGTCCCACTCCTGTTGCATTGCAGCAAAGAACTGGAAAAGACGCTATGTCCGGACGATGAACCCTGTGTGACGCCGGGAGAGGCTCTGCCTTGCGGGGGGTCTCCTTCAAGCGGGACCGGAGCGTGTCTTTAGGATCGCCGCGCCAAGCGCGATCGACCAGGGGTCTTCGGACTGGCGCTATTTGGCGATGTCGAGAAGTGACGATACCAAGAGTTCCCGTTCGTCCTTCGACAGCACGTCCGAATCGAACAGGTTCATGCTGCGCAGTCCTTCGATGGCGAGATAGCAGACCAGCAGCGATTTGAGGTCCGGCGCCTCGCCCTTCAGGCGCTCGAAAAGCTGCCGCTTGAATGTCTTTATCGGCGTCATGAAATCGGGATCCTCGGCGATCGCGGAAAAGATCCAGGATGCCGACGGCTGCTTCTCCTCGCAATCCTCTGCCGACAGCCTGATATAGACGGCGAGGGGATTTTTGCCATTGTCGTTGCTGTTCGCGGTTTCCAGCGCTTGCTCGAAATCGCGCAGATAGTCTTCGACGAGGCCCTGCATCAATTTGGCCTTGGTCGGGAAATTGTAGAGCAGCCCACCCTTCGACACGCCGGCGCGGCTGGCGACGGCATCGAGCGACAGGCTACCGGGCCCGGATTCCCGGGCAACATCAGCCGCCGCAGCGAGAATCTTCTCGCGCGAGTTCGGTCTTTGGGCTTTCATGGCGCCTCCCATCGCAAGCTTAGGCCCAATTGACAAGACCGTCCAGACGGTACAGTAAGACCGCCACCATTGGAAATCGGGACCCGCAGTCGGTATGTGTCCCGATGTCCGTGCTACGCGCCGGATTTTCGACTGAGGGGACTTCCTTGTTCAAGCGCATACTCCGTATCTTTATCATTATTGTGGTCCTTGCCGTGCTCGTCATTGTGGTCGGCGGCATCGTCGGCTTCAACTTCCTGCGCGACAACGGCATCAAGCAGTATTTCGCCACCATGAAGCCGCCGGCGGCGACCGTGTCGACGACCATCGTCAAGCCGTCGAGCTGGACGCCCGGCGTCGAGGCGATCGGTACGGTGCGGGCCGTGCGCGGTGTCGACCTGACGGTCGAGACCGCCGGCATCGTCAAGGAAATCCCTTTCCATGCCAACCAGAAGGTGACGGCCAATGCGGTGCTGCTGCAACTCGACGACGCCGTCGAGCGCGCCGATCTGGATGCGCAGAAGGCGCAGGCGGCGCTCGATCAGACCACGCTGACCCGCGCCATCGAACTGACAAAGCGTGGTGTCGGCTCCGACTCGACGCTGGACACCGCGCGCGCGGCGGCGTCCGCTTCGGCGTCCCAGGTCACCAGGCTGCAGGCCGTGCTCGACCAGAAGCAGCTTACCGCGCCTTTCACCGGCACGGTCGGCATTCCGAAGATCGACCTCGGCCAGTACCTGTCGCCCGGCACCGCGGTGGTGACGCTGCAGGACCTCGACACGATGCGAGTCGACTTCTCGGTTCCCGAACAGCAGCTGCCGCTGCTCAAGATCGGCCAGACGGTCCGCCTGGGCCTTGGCGGCAGCGACAACATGCCCTTTGCCGGTGCCATTCGCGGCATCGACCCCAAGATCGACCCCTCCAGCCGGCTGGTGAACATCCGGGCGGAAGTCGCCAATCCCGACGGCAAGCTGACCCCCGGCCAGTTCGTACAGGTGCGCGTCGAACTGCCGGAGGAGCAGAACGTGCTGTCCCTGCCGCAGACGGCGCTGACCACCAGTCTCTATGGCGACTACATATTCGTGGTGCAGCCGGCGAAACCCGCCGGCGCTGCCCCGGCGCAGCCAGCCAAGCCGGAAGGAAAGCCAGCCGCGGCGGCCACCGACAAGCCGGCTGACGCCAAGCCTGCAGACGCTAAGCCTGCAGACGCAATGAAGCCGGCCGATGCCATGAAGCCGGCGGCTGATGCCACCAAGCCGGCAGACGCAGCCAAGCCAGCAGCGACCGATCCGGCCAAGCCGGCGGCGGAAGGCGACAAGCCCGTGTTGGTGCTGTCGCAGGTCTTCGTCAAGCCCGGCCGCCGCAATCAGGGCATGGTCGAGATCGTCGAAGGGCTGAAGGCCGGAGACGAGGTCGTCACCGCGGGCCAGAACCGCCTCTTCAACGGCATGACCGTCAACGTCGACAACACCATCGACCCGACCAAATCGGCGAACAAGCAGGCCGACCAGCAATGAGCTTTTCCGATCTCTTCATCCGCCGGCCCGTTCTTTCGACAGTCCTTGCCTGCATGATCCTGCTGCTCGGTTTCCAGGGCATCTTCAACCTGTCGATCCGGCAGTATCCGAAGGTCGACGAAACGGCGATCACCATCACGACGGCCTATCCGGGCGCCAGCGCCGACCTGATCCAGGGCTTCATTTCCGCCCCGATCGCGCGCGCCGTCGCCTCGACCGAGAACATCGACTACGTCACATCGTCCAGCCGTCCGTCCTCCAGCACCGTGACGGTGCAGATGAAGCTCGGCTCCAACCCTGACGTGGCGCTGACCGAAGTGCTGTCCAAGGTCCAGGGCGTGCGCGGCACCTTGCCGGACGCCTCCAAGGACCCGGTCATCGTCAAGGGTACGGGTCAGCAGTTCGCGATGATGTACATCTCGATGCAGAATCCGAACATGACCAAGGAGCAGCTGACCGAATATATCGAGCGCGTCATCAGGCCCCGCATGTCGACCGTCGAAGGCGTCGCCGATGTGCAGATCTTCGGCGCCCAGGAATACTCGATGCGCGTCTGGATCGACCCGGTCAGGCTTGCCGCGCGCGGCGTGACGGCAGCCGAAGTGCTGACGGCGATCAACAATTCCAACTTCCTGTCGGCGCCGGGCAACACCCAGAACGAATATGTTGTCTCTTCGATCACCGTGCGCTCGACGCTGCAGACACCGCAGGCCTTCGCCGAGCTGCCATTGCGCTCGACCGACGGCAATGTCGTGCGCCTGCGCGACGTGGCTCGTGTCGAACTGGCAGCCGCGAACACCGACACCAGGGTCTCCTTCAACGGCAAGCCGGGGACCTTCCTCGCCATCTTCCCGACCCCGGCGGCCAACCCGCTGACCACTGCGGCGGCGCTCACCAAGCTCGTCCCGCAGATCCAGGAAACGCTGCCCAAAGGCATGACGATCGAGGTCGTCTACGACGCGACCGGGCAGATCAGCGCCTCGATCGACGAGGTGTTCAAGACCATCGCCGAGGCGGTTGCCATCGTCGTCGTCGTCATCCTCCTGTTCCTCGGCTCGTTCCGCTCGGTGATGATGCCGATCATCACCATCCCGCTGTCGCTGATCGGCGTCTGCTTCCTTCTGTTCGCGGTGGGCTATTCGATCAACCTTCTGTCGCTGCTGGCCATGGTGCTGGCGATCGGTCTTGTCGTTGACGACGCCATCGTGGTGGTGGAAAACATCCATCGCCACATGGAAGAAGACAACATGCCGCCCATGCAGGCGGCCTTCAGCGGCATGCGTGAGATCGCGTCGGCCATCGTCGCCATGACCATGACGCTGGCGGCGGTGTTCGCGCCGCTGGCCTTCACCGGCGGCCTGACCGGCGCCCTGTTCCGCGAATTCGCGGTGACGCTTGCCGGGTCGGTGGTATTGTCGGGCGTCATCGCCATCACCATCACGCCGATGATGTCGGCGCGCCTGCTGAAGCCCGGCAATGCCGGTCGTTTCCAGCGTATCGTCGACGGCACCTTCTCGCGCGTCGAGCACGTCTATGAGCGCGCCGTCACCGGGTCTCTGAACTATCGCCCGCTGACGCTGCTCATCGTGCTGGCGCTTGTCGGCGTGACCGGCTTCATGTTCACCAAGACCTCGACGGAACTGGCGCCGGAAGAGGACCAGGGCTTCCTGCTCTCGCTCGTGACGGCGCCGCGCTATGCGACTTCCGATTACACCGAGACCTATGTCAACCAGATCCTGGGCCTGGTGAAGGATATTCCCGAAACCCGGGCGCAGTTCTCGGCCGTCGCGTTCGGCGGCACGACCAACAGCGCCTTCGTCGGTTTTGCCTTCAAGGATTGGGCGGAGCGGAAGCGCAATTCGAAGCAGCTGCAGGCCGACATCACGGCTCGCATCGCCAAGGTGGCGGGCGTCCAGGCGTTTGTCTTCGCGCCGCCGACGTTGCCGGGCTCCGGCGGTGGCTTGCCCATCTCCATGGTGGTGCGCTCGATCGGCGATTCCGCTCAGGTGTACGAGGAAGCCGAGAAGATCAAGAACAAGGCGCAAGCCTCGGGCCGCTTCATCGTCGTGCAGAATTCGATGGCCTATGACGCACCACAGGTAACGGTGACCACCGACCGCGACCGCGCCGCCGCGCTCAACCTGCCGATCGCCGATATCGGCCGGACGCTGACGCTTTTGGTCGGCGGCGCCGAAGTGGCGCAGTTTGACCGCGACTCCAACAGCTATGACATCATCCCGCAGGTGCCGCAGGAGTTCCGCGACAACCCCGAAAAGCTCGGCGAATACTTCGTGCGCAGCGTAACGGGCGAGATGGTGCCGCTGTCGGCCGTGGTGAAGATTTCGACCAATGCCTCGCCGGCGGCGATCGAGCAGTTCAACCAGTTGAACTCGTCGACGATCTCGGCGCTGCCATTGCCCGGCGTCACCACGGGCGACGGTTTGAAAGTCCTCGAGGACATTGCCAGGGAGAGCCTGCCCGATACCTTCTTCATCGACTATTCCGGCCAATCCCGGCAGGAGAAGGAACAGGGCAACACGATCCTGATTGCTTTCGGCGCGGCCGTCATCGTCATCTACCTGGTGCTGGCGGCGCAGTTTGAAAGCTTCCGCGATCCGCTGATCATCATGATGGCGGTGCCATTGTCGATCTTCGGCGCGATCGTGCCGCTCAATCTGGGCCTCGGCACGCTCAACATCTATACCCAGGTCGGCCTGATCACGCTGATCGGCCTGATCACCAAGCACGGCATCCTGCTGGTCGAATTCGCCAACCAGCAGCGCGAAATCCACGGCATGCGGCGGCGTGATGCCATCATCGCCTCGGCCAAGGTGCGCCTGCGGCCGATCCTGATGACGACGGCGGCGATGGCGCTGGGCGTGGTGCCGCTGATCGTTTCCAGCGGCGCCGGTGCCGCGGCCCGCTATTCGATGGGCCTGGTCATCTTCACCGGCATTCTGGTCGGCACCATGTTCACGCTCTTCGTCGTGCCCATGTTCTACACCTTCATCGCCAGCAAGGACCTGCCGAATCTGGCGGAAAAGCCGGATCCGAAGCTGATGCCGGCACTGCCGAGCTGAGGCGCAAGGCGCAAGAAACAAAAAGAGGCCGGGATTTTCCCGGCCTCTTTTTTTGGCGGTCGCTCCAGCAACTCCGGCACATGTCCGAATGCGGCAACCTGCCTGCTACTTGACGATGACGATGCTGGTGTTGGCCGCTCCGAAGGTCTCGACGAGCTGGTAGAAATCGGCGGCATTGTCCGGATGCAGCCGTACGCAGCCATGCGAGGCTGGCTGGCCGAGACGCTTGATGGCATAGGTGGCGTGAACCGCGTAGCCGCCGCTGAAAAAGACCGAATGCGGCATCGGCGCGTTGTCGTACTTCTTCGAATACCACATCTCATGCATGCGCGTCGGCTTGAACGAGCCGGTCGGCGTGACATGGGCCCTGTCGCCGGTGGAAACCTTCCAGGCGAACGTCGGCCGGCCGTCGACCGAGACTTCCATGACCTGCTGCGACAGCGAAACGCGCGCCACGATGCTGTTGGCGGCATGAGCGGCGTTGGCGCCGAACAGAAGCGCGCTGCCCATGAGCGCCGCGGCGGTGATGTTGATGAGTTTTGCGGAAATGGTGGTGCGCATGACGTCCCTCTCTCTGCCGGCCGGCCGGCTCCAATTCGATGAGCGGCTTATCCATGCGGCATGTTTCGGCGGGATTTCGCGAAATGCTCGTTTGTGTTTCGAATTTGTTTCCTCTGGTTAACAAGCCGACCCGCATCGTCGGCATTGCCCGCACCCCAAATAAGGGATCGAGAACGACGCACATAGTTATTCGCCCCGAAACGAAAGTTCGAACTCCACCATATGAAAGGATCCAGGCCGGTTTCGAAACCAAACTGCAACAAAGCGCGGATTTGGCGGCATGATCCGGATACGGACCGGAGGCAAAAGTTGACGCAACGAAAACAGACGGCAACGACCATGGGAACGAAAACGAACACGCGGTCCTGGCTCTTCAGGATCAGCATCGCTGCGGCGGCCATCGGCGGCGTCGGCACCATTGCCGGCGGGCAAGTGGCGAAGCTGGCGGCGATGAGTTCGAGTGAGATTTCGACCCTGCACGTCGCTCTGTTTTGCGCCACGGTCTGGATCGTTTCCAGCCTGCGCATCGCCCGGTTGAAGGCCCTCTGGCGGGTTGGCCTTCGGCTGCTGGCATTGCGCGGCCCCTCCGGCAACTTGCTGCCGAGAGGACCGAAGGCCCGCGCCGTGACGGGGGGCTCCGTGGGCGGCGCGGGCACTTCGGGAGTTTCCTGAAGCGACCCGCGACACAGTCATCTTTTTGGGGAAATCCAATCATGAAAACAAAATTCGCAGCTTCCGTGCTTTCCGCGCTGCTCTATGCGCAGGGCCTGCTCGGCTTTGCCGCGCTCGCCAGCGTGCTCCTCAAGGAGCGCGCCCACGCAAGCGAGTTCGCCGCCGGCGGCGACATGGCCTCGGGCCCGTCATTGCTGGTGGTGCGCTGAATCTCGCGGGCATCGGCGCGGAAATGGAAAGTCCGATGCTGATCCGGGGAGCCAGCTGGAAAAGACAGCCGTCAGTCGGCGAACTGCCGTGGCGGATCGAACCTGTAGCCGGCGCCGCGTATGGTGGTGATGGTCTCGGTGTCGAGCTTGCGGCGCAGCCGCACGATACGCGAGTCGATCGAGCGATCGAAGGCGTCGGCATTCTCGGCCGGCGCGGCTGCGATAATGTCGTCACGCGTCAGCACCTTGCGCGGGCTCGCCAGGAACAGCCTGAGCAGCGCCACCTGGCCGGGCGAGAGCTGCTCCTGCGTACCCGAGCGATGCATGACGATCGCCGATCTCAGATCGACGGTCGCGTTCTCCAGCACGATCAGTTCCTGGGTGCCCCTGCCGCGCCGCGAAAGCAGGCCGCCGACACGCGCGGCGAGTTCCCTGACATTGAGTGGACTTTCGACGACGTCGGCGGCGCCGAGTTCGAGCGCCAGCACCTTGTCGAGGAGATCGGCCGGCCGGCATATCAGGATGAAATCCGGTCCATACGCGCTTCCCCCGCCTTGGCCGCCATAACGCCTGAGCAGATCCCGCCCTTCCGCCTGGCTGAGGCTGTCGCCGACGACGACGACATCGATGCCTCCGCCCGCCAGCAGCGATTCCGCCTCCCAGGGCTGCCGCGCCTGGCGCACGTCATGACCGCGCCGCTCGAGATGGTCGGCAAGCTCGGTCGCCACGACGTCGGCGACGGAAACAAGCGCGATGACGGCTCGTGCGGCCATGTTTTCCAACCGTTCCCTGGCAACCGGATATGAGTGCTGGACATCATGTTTATACCCAATCTACTTTCCACTGAAAGTGGGAGCGAGAGCATCGTGCGGGCAAGAATTGTCATCGTCGAGGACGAGCCCGACCTGAGGGACGCGGTCGCCGAGTATCTCGGCGCCGCCGGCTATGACGTGGCGACCGCGGAAACCGCGGCCGCCGCGCGCAGCCTGATCGAGACGCAGCCCTTCCATCTGGCCATCCTCGACATCGCCATGCCGGGCGAGGATGGCCTGTCGCTCGGCCGCTGGCTGCGCTCGAAAATGCCGATCGGCATCATCTATGCGACCGCCGCCGGCACCGCGCTCGACCGCATCGTCGGGCTGGAGCTTGGCGCCGACGACTATATCGTCAAGCCGTATGAACTGCGCGAAGTGCTGGCCAGGGTGCGTAGCGTGCTGCGCCGTGTCCCGCAGCCGACGGAGCCGCAGGACGGGAAAGCCAGGACCGACCGCCGCTCCGTCGCTTTCGGTTCCTTCCAGGCCGATCTCGACGGCAGGCTGGTCACCGGCGCCAACGGCACGGTGATCGACATGGCCAAGAGCGAGTTCGACGTGCTGGAGGTTTTCCTGACCCGCGCCAACCGGCTGCTGACCAGGGCCGCGATCTCCGAGGCGATCGGCTTCACCGAGGATCCGGAATCATCGCGCGCCGTCGATATCCGCATCATGCGGCTGCGCAAGAAGATCGAGACTGATCCGGCCAACCCGAAATTCCTGCGCACGGTGCGCGGCGAAGGCTATATCTTCTCGCTGCCGACCGGCGACGGCAACTGAGCGTCAGACCCACAGGGTTTCCACTCCGCAGCCGTCGCCAGCCGATCGAATTGACGTGACTCTGGAATGACGGCTGACAATGACGGGCGAGACAGCAAGCACGGATATGCAGGGCTTCAGGCAAGGCGCGGCCATGGCGGCCGTGCGTGTCGTGCGCCGGCTGCGCGAGGCCGGCGACTGGCAGCGCGAAATGGACGGCATACTGGAAACGCTGTGCGACGCCATGGAGTGCCAGCGCGGTATCCTGTTCCGCCTGCGCGAATTGCCCGGCCAAGGTTTCGCCCAGTCGGTCGCCGCCTACTGGATCGACCCCGATTTCGGCGGCGAACTGGCCTCACCGACCGTCATCATGCAGTCGATCGTCAATTCGGATCCGCTGCTGGAGCGGCTGGCCGAGGATGAGCGACAGGGCAAGGTCTTCGCCGGGCACACGCGCGATCTCGAAGGGTTCCTGAGAGCCGATTTCGAAAAGCAGAACATCAAGTCGTTCCTGTCGGTATCCGTCTTCGCGCACGGCCATCTGTGGGGCACGCTCGCCGTCAATGATTGCGTCGAGGAGCGTGAATGGACCGACGAGGAAGAGGCGACGCTGCACATCATCGCGCTCGCCATCGGCGACGCCATCGAACACTCCCCCTCCGACGCCCACGCCAGCGAGGTGATCCGCCGCACCATGCTGCAGGCCTCGCTCGATGCCATCATCGTCATCGACGAGGCCGGGTCGATCATCGAATTCAATCCGGCCGCGGAAAAGATGTTCGGCTTCCAGCGCAGCGACATTCTCGGCAAGGACCTGCTCGACACCGTCGTTCCGGAATACTACCGCAAGGGTTATGCCTCAGGCGCCGACTACATGTCCGGCCGCGGAGCGCCGATGGTCGGCCAGCGGCTCGAGACGGTGACGCAGAATGCCGCCGGCGAGGTCTTCCCAATCGAGCTGACGGCGACCGAGATGCGGGTCGCCGACCGCCGGCTGATCTTCGGCTCCATCCGCGACTTGCGCGAGAGGCTGCGCGCCGAGGAGGAGATCAACCGGCAGCGCGAGAAGCTGCACCAGAACGAGAAGATGGCTGCGATGGGCTCGCTGCTCGCGGGCGTTTCGCACGAGCTCAACAACCCGCTGGCGGTTGTGGTCGCGCAATCGACGCTGCTGCATGAATTCGCCTCGGACCCGCAGACCAAGGTCCGTGCCGAAAAAGTGCGCGCCGCCGCCGAGCGCTGCGGGCGCATCGTCAAGAGCTTCCTGTCGATGGTCCGCCTCCATCCCGCGGCGCAGACCGAGACCGATCTCAACCAGGTGATCCGCGCCGCTCTCGAGGTGACCGCCTACGGCGCGCGCTCGAGCGGCATCATCATCGACACCGATTTCGCGCCGGGTCCCCTGCTGGCCATGGCCGACGCCGACCACGTGACGCAGGTGGCGGCCAATTTCCTCATCAACAGCCAGCATGCCCTGGCTGGCATCGCCGGCGACCGGCTGATCAAGGTGCGGAGCTTCCGCGGCGACCGGGGCAATCCCTGCTTCTCGGTCGAGGACAACGGGCCCGGCATTCCCGAAGCCATCCGTTCGCGCATTTTCGAATCCTATTTCACCACCAAGCCGGTCGGTGTGGGCACCGGGATCGGCCTGTCGATTTCGAAATCCATCATCGAGCGGCACAACGGCAATGTCTGGTTCGAGGAAGTGCAGCCGAGAGGCGCGCGTTTCGTCGTCCAGTTGCCGGCCATCTCGGCGGGCATCGCCGCCGCTGGCGAAAGCCAGCCACGATCGAGCGGCCTGCGCCATGCGCTGATCATCGATGATGAGCCTGACGTCGCCGGCTCCTTGTCCGACATTCTCGAATTGATGGGCATCAAGTCGCGGATCGCGCCGGTATGGGAATCGGGCGCCGCCACCTTGAGCGGTCACATGCCGCCGGACATCGTCTTTTCGGATCTGCGCATGCCCGGCACATCAGGCATTTCTATCTACCGCGAACTGCTCGCCGAGCGGCCCGACCTGGCGCGGCGCTTCGTGCTGGTCACCGGCGACCTCATCGGCGCGAAGGCTGAAATCGAAGCCTTGCCGGCGCAGCAGCGACCACAGATCCTCGAAAAGCCGTTCAGCACGCTGGACGTGCGCAGCGTGCTTTCGACCATTGCCGAGCAGGCCGCTTTGAAAGCATAAAAAGAGGCCCCCGGCCGACATCGCGGCGGGAGCCGAAAGGAGCGCTGGAGGACGCTCGGGGAGGTCAGGGCATGATCCCCAAACGCGAACCGGTTTTCGGGATCATGCCAGGCAAATCCAGAGACAGAAATCAGAAGATGTTGGGCGTGCTGGTCAGCGGCGCGGCGTTGGCGATCATCCGGATCGCGCGGGCCTTGTGCGTTCCGGACTGCTCGGCAATGGCGCGCAGGCAATCCACGCTCTCGGCGCCCCAGGCCTGCCCCTTGCAGGCGAAATCGATCGCGGGCATCGGCAGGCGGGCTGTCGTGGTCGTGGTCGGCGCCCCATCGATGATGTTGGCGGGCGGATTCAACGAAGCGAAGGCTGGGCCGACCGTCGGCGTGAACGCCATGCCGGCGAAGGCGCAAGCAGCCAACGCCATGAACATTGCCATCGGGTGGTCGCTGGCACGCTGGCGAAGCGCCAGCTTCGGGCGGCGGTCAGCGCGCTCCGGAGCCTGAAAGCGGTTGCTGCTGGTGATCTGGACTTTCGCATGCATCATCATCCCCTTCGTTGATTTTCTTTTTGCGATAAAACGAATTTAATCGCGCTTTGTAACGGTGCAAAGGTGACGAGAACCCGGCAATGTAACGGGATTGAAACATCGGTGCGGGCAGAAACGGTCAAAATCGGGCATCGACTCTTTTGCGTCGAGGTGGCGGGTTACCTGCGTACACCGCAGGCGGCCGACGCGAACGGCAGGGCTTTTTCCTGCCAGCGGAATACTTGTCCGAAGGGCCCGATTTGCAGCGTGAACGGGCGACGGGTGGAGGTTATGGAACTCTGGCTAACACCCGGATTTTCCGGGGTTTTCAAAGTCCGCGGCGCAGCAGGATTCCGCTGGAGCCGGGGCTGACATTTTCGCCGCGAAACCTGCCAATTTCCACAAATCATTGCATTTCAACGCAAAATATGATTATATTGAATGCATATTCAATAAAAAGAAGAGACGTTTCATGAACCCGCACCTCCGTGACGTGGCAATCCCGAACGATTGGGACCGGCGGGGATTGCCGGGCTGGAGTTACCATTCCACCGCCCTACTCGAACTGGAGAAGGAACATGTCTTCCGCAATCATTGGCAGATTGCCGGGCATGTCTGCGACATACCTGACGCCGGCGATTACCTCACCATGGATGTCATTGGCGAGCGCGCGCTGATCGTGCGCGGCAAGGACGGCGTCGTGCGCGGCTTCAACAACATGTGCCGCCACCGCGGTAGCCGCGTCGTGGCCGACAGCCAGGGCAATTGCAAGAACGCGCTAGTCTGCCCGTTCCATGGCTGGGTCTACAATCTCGACGGTACGCTGCGCGGCGCCGCCCGCCCGCGCTCCTTCCCCGACCTCGACAAGACCGAGTTCGGCTTGATGCCGCTCGATCTCGAAGTCTGGATGGGCTTCATCTTCATTCGCTTCCGCAATGGCGGGCCACAGCCTTCCGTCGCCGAACTGTTGAAGCCGATCGAACCCGAATTCGCGCATTACAAGGCCGCCGACATGGTGCCGTCCTGGGGTATCTGGACCCAGAAGACACCGGTCAACTGGAAGTCGGTGCGCGATGTCGACAATGAAGGCTATCATGTCGCCATGGCGCATCCGGCTCTGCAGGATCTCTACGGCGCCACCTATTTCGACGAGCCGTTCATCAACGGCGTCTCGCGCTCCTTCGCCACCTACAACCCGCATGCCGGCCGCCGCTGGAGCGTCAGGAACTACGTCAAGATCGCGCCGGAGCCGACGCATCTGCCGGATCATCTCAGGAAGGCCTGGGTCTATTACGGCATCTTCCCGAACGCCGTTCTGTCGGTGATGCCGGAATCGGTGCAGTTCTATCAGGAGTTTCCGCTGTCGACGGGTGAGACGCTGCTGCGTGGCGCCATCTATCGCTACCGCGACGAAAGTCGCGAGCAGGCAGCCGCCCGCTATCTCTCCTTCCGCATCGATCGTGAAACCATGTCGGAAGATGTGCAGCTCTCGGTCTGGTCGAACGAATCCATGCTGTCCGAGGCCTTCGAGGGTTTCTACCTTTCCGACCTCGAATATGGCGTGCGCACCCACCACGACCATCTGCGCAAGCAGATTCCGGTGCTCGGCCTGGAAACAGCGCCGGAAGAAAAGGACATGTGGAACCTGAACGACGCGCTGCGGTCACGAGGGTAAGAACGCTGGTAATTGGCGAAGCCGCCGATGATAGCGCCCCTCTCCCCGTTCTACGGGGAGAGGATGCCGGTCCACCCTCCGCAGCTGCAGCGCAGCTGCTGCGGAGGACGGGCAGGCAGGTGAGGGGCAGCGCCGAGCTTGTAAGGTTATCGCTTCACGCGGCCGGCATGGACGCCAACTGCCGATGTCAGCGCCGCCCCTCATCCGCCCTCCGGGCACCTTCTCCCCGTAAGACCGGGAGAAGGAAGAAACTCACCCCCGCCAGACACCCTCTTTCCTGAGATCGTCCATGGTGCGCGAAATGCCTTCGCGCAGGATGCCGACCACGTCGTCGATCTGCTCGCGCGTGATGATCAGCGGCGGCGACATCACACACATATTGATCAGCGGCCGCACGAGCAGGCCAAGTTCGTGGCAGTGGGCGTCGATGCGCTTGCCGACATCTTTGTCGAGCTGCAGCGGATCCTTGCTTTCGCGGTCGGCGACGCATTCCACGCAGCCCATCAGCCCCACGCCGCGCACCTCGCCGACCAGCGGCAGCTCTTCCAGCGTCTTCAACTGCGCCTGGAAATAGGGCGCGACCGCCTGTGCGTGGGCAAGCACGCTTTCTTCCAGCAGGTCGAGGTTTTTCAGCGCCACCGCACAGCCGACGGGATGGCTGGTGTAGGTCAGGCCATGACCGAACATGGCGTCGGGATGGTTGGAACGGCGCAATTCCTCCAGCAGCCGCTCGGAAATGATGACGCCGCCGAGCGGGAAATAGCCTGAGGTGACGCCCTTGGCGAACGTGATCATGTCGGGATCGATACCGAACACGTCGCCCGAGGCAAAGACGTGGCCCAGGCGTCCAAAGCCCGTCACCACCTCGTCGGAGATATAGAGGATATCATTGTCACGGCAGATCTCGCGGATGCGCCTGAGGTAGCCGTCCGGCGGAATGATGACGCCACCGGATGCTTGTATGGGTTCGCCGACGAACGCGCCTATTCTGTCGGCGCCGACGCGCGCGACCGTGTCGCGGAACTGGTCGACGAGGAAATCGGTGAAGGCAGTGATGGTCATGCCTTTCGGCCGGCGGAACGGGTCGGGCGAGGAGAGCTTGACCACCAGTTCGTCGGCGCCATCCATCCAGTCGCGGTCACGCGGACGGCCATTGAGCGAGGCCGACAGATAGGTCGAGCCGTGATAGGCGCCGCCGCGGCTCAGGATTAGCTTCTTTTCCGGCCGGCCCCGCACATTGTTGTAGAACTGCATGAAACGCAGCGCCGTCTCGACGGCCGAGGAACCGCCGGTGGTGTAGAAGACGTGGCTGAGGTCGCCAGGCGCATGGCCGGCTATGCGTTTGGCAAGCTCCGCCGACGGCGCGTTCATCGTGTACCAGGGCGTGTTGTAGGACAGCGCCATCGCCTGGTCGTACATCACCCTGGCGAGTTCCTCGCGGCGGTGGCCAACATTGACGCACCACATGCCGGCAGGCCCATCGATCAGCCGCTTGCCCGTGCTGTCGGTAATGTAGATGCCATCGCCCTCGCCGATCAGCGCGCGTGCCTCGGTGCCGACGGAACCGGCATAAGGCCAAGGCTGGATGAGATGACGCTTGGCCAGTTCGACCGCATCGTCGTCGCCAGGGCCAGCCGTTTCGCGTGCCTTCAGATCTCTCACAGCCGCCATCGTCGTCTCCACATCATCCCATCGAATTTGTCCGGGCATCAATCTGGTTCGCCACGGCGAAAATCGTCGCCCTGCTCACATGATTTTGAATGTCCGTTCAATCAATATTGCAGAATTTGCGCTTGATTTCAATCCGCGGATGCGCGCATGATGAAAGAAAGCCGGCAAGGGGAACAATAGCCGGCGCCAGCCCAATGGGATGCCGTATGGCGGGACAGTCCAGGCCAGCAACCGAGATCACACCCGGAGCCCTCCAATGACGGTGGCTGCGGAAGGGTCGCCCCCGTTGCGCATGACGCGGGCCAGACGAAATGCCCTTCTGCAATCAGAGCCCGTACAGGGCTTTGCCCTGATCAGCCCGACCTTCCTCTACGCGCTCATCCTGCTGGTCCTGCCGATCCTGGTGGTCATCGCCCACTCCTTCTGGACGCAGCACTACCTGACCATCGACCGCACCTTCACACTGGAAAACTACCGCGTCGCGCTGGCCGAGCCGATCTACCGCGATCTCCTATGGCGCTCGCTCTACATCTCGCTGACGGTCAGCCTGTTCACCGTCGTCCTCGCCTACCCGATCGCCTACTTCATTTCCTTCCATGGCGGCCGTCACAAGAGCCTGTGGCTGTTCCTCATCACCATCCCGTTCTGGACCAGCTATCTCTTGCGCGTGATGTCGTGGAAGGTCATCCTGGGCTATAATGGCGTCTTGAATTCCGGCCTGATGGGCCTCGGCATCATCGACGAACCGTCGACAGCCTTGCTCTACAATTCGAGCGCCGTCATCATCACGCTTACTCATGCCTGGGCGGCGGCCTTCGCCATCCTGCCGATCTTCGTGTCCCTGGAGAAGGTCGACCGCACACTGGTCGAAGCCGCCACCGACCTTGGCGATGGTCCCTTGCGCTCGTTCCTGCGCGTGACCTTGCCGCTGTCGGCGCCGGGCGTCATTTCCGCGGCGTTGATCGTCATGATCCCGACGGTCGGCGACTATGTGACGCCAAAGCTCGTCGGCGGCAAGGACGGCGTCATGATCGCCAACGCCATCCAGGCGCAGTTCGGCAAGGCCGCCAACTGGCCGCTCGGTGCCGCACTTTCCGTCACCACCATGCTGATCGTCTCCCTGATGGCCGGCGCCACGGTGCTGGTCATCCGCACCTTGCAAAGGATGGCGCGATGAGGGCGCGGCGCTTCCTGCCGGGCGGCTGGCTGTCGGCCTATGCGTGCCTTTACATCGTCTTCCTCTATCTGCCCGTCATCTTCCTGCCGATCTTCTCGATCAACACGGCGGCGACGCCGAAATTCCCGCTGACCGGCTTCACCTTGCAATGGTACGAGGACCTGCCGCGCACGCCGGCGCTGCTAGACGCCGCCTGGAACAGCCTGATCGTCGGCGTCTCGGCTTCCTTGCTCGCCACCGTGCTCGGCATCCTCGCCGCCCGCTCGATCACCCGCTACCGCTATCCCGGCCGCCGCGCCATCAACGGTCTGATCATGGCCCCGCTCGTGTTGCCCGAAGTGATCGTTGCCATCTCCATGCTGCTGGTGATGCTGCAGCTTGGCTTGAGCCTGTCGCTGTTCACCGTCGTGCTCGGCCACGTCCTGATCTGCATTCCCTATTCGATGACGGTGCTGACTTCCGGGTTCGAGGGTTTCGACCGCAGCCTCGAGGAAGCCTCCGCCGACCTCGGCGAGAGCGCGTTCGGCACTTTCCGGCGCGTGACGCTGCCGATGGTGGCGCCGGCGATCATCTCCAGCCTGCTGGTCTGCTTCACCATCTCTCTGGACGAATTCATCATCGCCTTCTTCCTGACCGGCACCGAGGCGACGCTACCGATCTACATCTGGGGCCAGTTGCGCTTCGCGTCGAAACTGCCCGGCGTGCTGGCGCTGGGCACGCTGCTGCTGGTTGCCTCATTCCTGCTGATGACAATCGCCGAAATCCTGCGTCGCCGCGCGGCCAGACGCACCCAGAGCGAGGGAGGCCTCTATGCCTGAGCAGCCGCGGATCGAGCGCCCTCACGTGGACAGGATCCAATCCGAAAGACCGATGATCGAGATCCGTAACGTCACCCGCAGCTACGGAGCGTTCAAGGCACTCGACGACGCCTCCCTGACCATCAGGGAAGGCGAGTTCTTCTCGCTGCTCGGCCCGTCCGGCTGCGGCAAGACCACGCTTTTGCGCATGATCGCCGGCTTCGACAATCCGACCAGCGGTTCGATCGCGGTCGGCGGCCAGCCCATGGAAGGCATCGCGGCCAACCGCCGGCCGACCAACATGGTGTTCCAGAGCTACGCGATCTTCCCGCACCTCAATGTCGAGCAGAACGTCGCCTACGGGCTGAAGCGGCTGAAGCTGCAGGGCGGCGAGGAGAAGCGCCGGGTTGAGGAAGCACTGGCGCAGGTCTCGCTCACCGGCCTCGGCAAGCGGCTTGCCACCGAGCTTTCCGGCGGCCAACGCCAGCGTGTCGCGCTTGCCCGTGCCCTGGTGATGCGGCCAAAAGTTCTGCTGCTCGACGAGCCGCTGTCGGCGCTTGACAAGAAGCTGCGTGAGCAGATGCAGGTCGAGTTGCGCCGCCTGCAGCAGGCGGTCGGCATCACCTTCGTATTGGTCACCCACGACCAGTACGAAGCGCTCGCCATGTCCGACCGCATCGCCGTGATGTTCGGCGGCAAGATTGCCCAGGTCGCCTCCCCCAAGGAGATCTACCAACGCCCGGTCGACCGCCAGGTCGCCGACTTCCTTGGCGGCATGAATTTCGTCAAGGCAGAGATCGTCGAGGAGAACGGCGCCACGCTGATCGTCGACACGCTGGGATTCGGTCGCATCAAGACCGACAAGCCGAAGGCTTTCATTCGCAACGGCGGCGGCGCGACGCTCGGCATCAGGCCGGAGCGCCTGCGCGTACTGTGGGACAATGCGACAGCCAATTTCGAGGTCGCCGGCAAGGTGGTCGAGCGTCACTATTTCGGCGAGATCACCCATCTGATCGTCGAGATCCCCGGCCTGGAAAAGCCGCTGTCGGTGACAGAGACCAACGATTTCGGCGCCGACGATATCCCGGTCGGCACCTCGATCCGCCTCGCCTATGATCCCGAAGCCCTGGTCGCGATGGCCGACTGAACATCGGCGATGATCCTGCGCGCCGCGATGCGTCCGGCCACGATCGCGCCTTCGACATAGCCCGGGAATGACGGCGACAATTCCGACGAGGCGAAATGCACCGGCGGCGCACCGGCAAGAATGGTGCGCTCGGCATCCCTCGCCGTCACATCGACGATCAGGTCGCTATAGGCACCGCCGCTCCAGCCGTCATGCGTCCAGTCGCGGCGGTTGAAATCGAGGCTATCCGCCGCTTCCGGACCGAGCGCCTCCACGAGCCTCGTCGTCACCTGCGCCCGGAGATCCGCCTCGCCGAGTTCGTGCCAGCGCAGCGCCAGCGGCCCGCCAACGAAGACGACAAGCGCCGCATGATCGGAATCCCTGCTGGCGTCACAGGCAAACAGCCCCGGCAGGTCCCGCCACATCACCATTCCGCTCAAATCCCGCTCGCGCCAGAATGGCTTGGGATAGCGCACCAGGATCTTGATCACCGCGCCGCTTTCCCAGGCGCCGAGCGCCGTTTCCAGGGCTGCCGGCAAGGCGGGCGTAAAATCGAGCTTCGCGGCTGTCGCCGGTGGCACGGCGACCAGAACTTCGCGCGCTTCGATCACGCCATTGCTCGAGACGACACGAACCCCTGGCGGACCGCATTCGATGCGGGTCACCGGTTTACCGAGCCTCACCCGGCCGCCGAGGTCCTCGGCCAGATCATCGGCCAACGACTGCATGGTCTCGCGCAGGGAATATTGCAGCTCCGGCACCTCGTTGGTGATGCGCCGGTCATTGTCGATCAGATACCACAGCGGCACCTTCTCCAACGCCAGGCACCACAGGCCCTCGATCATCGACCGGAAGACCGTCTTTGCCTCGCCCGCGTCATCCTGCCTCTCCAGCCACTCGGCAACGGTCAATCCCGCAATGGCAGGATCGTAGGGCTCGATCCTGTTCATGCGTTCGCGGATTGCCATCGAGGCGTGATAGGTCCGCTCGGCCCGGCCGACCGACATTGACGGGTAGGTGACGAAATGACCCTCGACGTAAGTCTCGACGAGGGTCTTGCCGCGAGCCCGCGCCAGTTCCATCAACTGCGGCATGTCCTCGCACAGGAACTGGCCACCGCTGTCGATGCGCTCGCCAAGCCCGTTTCGCCTGGCCTCGACGCGGCCGCCGACACGATCGCGGGCTTCCACCACCACGAAATCGACGCCGGCGCGCTTCAATTCAATCGCGGCCGACAGACCGGTGAAGCCGGCCCCGACGATGACGACGTCGGTCCTTTCGGTCTTGTCGTTCAATAGCCAGCCTTGATCTTCTCGAACTCGTCGATCATGCGCTTCTTCAGCTCCGGCGGTACCGGCTGCTGGAACAGGGTCTTGTCGAGGAACTTGTCGAGATTGTCGAAGCCGCGGTCGGCCAGCACCTTGTGGTCGATATCAGCCATCCCGGCGCCATTGCCGTGGCCGTAGCCGAAGGTCTTGACCAAATAGTCCGACACGCCGGGCGCATTGACGGCGCTGAGGAAATCATAGGCCTCGTCGAGCTTGCCTGGCGCATCCTTCATCAGCACATAGCCGCACACCCAGGTTGAAATCCCTTCCTTGGTCTCGCGGTTCATGGCGATCGGCAGGCCCTGTCCCTTCAGCGTCACGAAGGTCTCGTTCCAGCCCCAGACGAGATCGACCTCGTTGCCGATAAAGGCCTGATTGAGGTCGGTGTCGTCGGTCCAGTAGAAACGGATGTTCTTGTGCACGTCGCGCAGGAAAGCGGAAGCCTGCTTGAACTGGTCGTCAGTCATCCTGGTCCAGTCCTTGAGACCGATGACCAGGCTCGCCAGCGCATAGGCGTCGTCGACATTGTCGCCGATGGTGACGCGGCCCTTGAACCGCGGATCGGCGAAAATCCTGAGCGACTGTGCCTGTTCGGCCGTCACCTTGTCGGTACGGTAGAGCAGCGAGGTGTTGCCCCAGTCGAATGGCATGAACCAGGCCTCGCCGTCGGCGGTGACCGCGAGATCCTTCATCGCCATGATCCCGGGATTGAGGTCCTTCCAGCCGGCGATCCTGGATGTGTCGAGCGGCTGCAGCAGCCGGCCTCGCGCCACTTCACCACGCTTTGCGAGCAGGGGTGCGCGATATCGGCTTTGAAGCCCGCCCGCATCTTCTCGAACGCCTCGTCCTCGTCGCCGAAGAAGGCGAAGGTCGGCTCGGCGCCGTATTTGCTCGTGTAGGCCGGGTGCAGCAGCGGATCCTCATAGCCCGACCAGTCGAACACCACGAGGTCGCCGCCGCCTTCGGCGAGTGCGTAAACCGCGCCGGCGCCGAGCGTGCAGGCAGTGGCGATGACGAGGCGGCGAAGCACGGATTTCATGGCGCGAAAAACTCCCCCATCGCGAAAGATGTCGGGAGCGAGGTTAGGCAAATTCACGCGCTTTGGCGAGCCCATCCGCCGCCGCAGCGGCGCACGGACGGGCTCGACAGGCAGAGACTTAATAGCCCGCCTTGATCTTCTCGAACTCGGCGATCATCTTGAGCTTGAGATCGGACGGCAGCGGCTGCTGGAACAGCGTCTTGTCGAGGAATTTCTGCACGTCGTCATAGCCCTTTTCCTTCAGGACGGCCTGATCGACGCCGGCCATGCCCTTGGCATTGGCCTGGCCGTAGCCCCAGTCCTTGACAAGCACCTTGGCGATCTCCGGATCGTTGACCGCATTGAGATAGTCATAGGCCTTGTCGGTATTGCCGGGCGCATCCTTGAACAGCACATAGCCGCAGACCCAGGTCGAGATGCCTTCGGCCGTGTCCTTCTTCGACTTGATCGGCACGCCGGCGGCGACCGACTGCACGGTCGCATCGTTCCAGGCCCAGGCGAGGTCGACCTCGCCGCCGCTCAGAAGCTGGACGACGTCGGTGGTGTCGGTCCAGTAGGAGCGGACATTCTTGTGCACCTGGCGCAGGAAGTCGGACGCCTGTTTGAACTGGTCGTCGGTCATCTTGGTCCAGTCCTTCAGGCCGATAGCGAGGCTCGCCAGCGCATAGGCATCGTCGACATTGTCGCCGATCGACACCCGGCCCTTGAACCTCGGATCGGCGAACGCCTTCAGCGACTGCACGTCCTTCTCGTCGATCTTGGAGGAATTGTAGGTTAGCTGCGTGTTGCCCCAGTCCCAGGGCATGAACCAGGCTTTGCCGTCATCGGTCGTGGCGAGATTTTTCATCGCCATGATGCCGGGATTGAGGTCCTTCCAGCCCGTGATCCTGGAGGTGTCGAGCGGCTGCAGCAGGCCAGCCTCGCGCCACTTCGTCACGCTCTGCGAGCAGGGATGGCCAAGGTCGGCCTTGAAGCCGGAACGGACCTTCTCGAACGCCTCGTCCTCGTCACCGAAGAAGGCGAAGGTCGGCGAATCGCCGTTCTTCTCGACATATTTCGGGTGGAAGCCCGGGGCCTCATACCCGGACCAGTCGAACACGATCAGGTCCTTGTCGGCGGCGATCGCCAGTGCCGCGGCCGAAGCCGCCAGTGCACCAGTCAGCGCAAGCGTCAGTGTCAGGCGTCTTGCCAGTGTCTTCATTGCTGTTCCATCCTCTGCGGTTTTCTTATGGCTTCGTCTTTTCTTATGATTTTGTTGGCCCGGCCGCCTTCCGCGGGTAGTGCTTCGGGAAAGCCGCCGACAGGAATTCGTTCGCCGCCTGCAAAGAGGTCTCGCGGGTCGTGTTCTCGGTCCCCATCATCAGCCGCAGCCAAAGCCCTTCCAGCATGGCGCTAAGCGCCAATGCCATGACCTGCGGCTCATAGCCGTAGCCGCCGCTCTGCTTGAGCGTCGCGCAGAGTTCGATGAAGATGTCCTGATAGACAATATCGCGGGCGCTGCTCAACGCCTGGTAGGTCGGCCGCGACTTGGCCTCGCCCCAGAAGGCGCACCAGGCGGCAAGCTTGCGCTTGTTGCAGATCGAGCGGTCGAAATCTGCCGCGACCAGCGCCTGAAGCTGGTCGGCAGGATCATCGCCTGCCTTCTGCAGGGCATTGCGCCAATGCGCCGAGTATTCGTCATACATGTACTGCAAGGTCGCGATGAGCAGCTTTTCCTTGCTCTCGAAATGGAAGTTGACGATGCCGCGCGACAGGCCGGCGCCATCGGCGACATCGGCCATCGTCGTTTCCGAATAGCCGCGCTTGGCCAGCGAATCGATCGTCGCCTCGATGAGCTGAAGCTGCCTGACCTCCTTCGAGGCCTTGCGCCCGCGCTTGTCGGATTCGGCTTTCCGCGCCGATTCAAGGAGCGCGTCCCTGGCGTCTGCCGTTTTCATGCGTGTGATGGTCTCCAGCATCGCCGGCTATCCCTCTGCATCCGGCTTCCACCCGCGAAGATGAGTGGGACGGTGCTCGCCGCTGTCAAGCACCTTCTGCATGGCTTCCCAGGTTCGAATGTTCTTGTCGACATAGGCCGCGCCCACCACGGCGGCAACGGCCGGATAGAGCGGCCCTTTCAGCCTTTCGAGTTCTCCGCGCGCGACCTCGCGGTACCAGGGATTGCGGTCCCTGACGGTGACATCGGTAAAACCGGCGCCACGCATCGCCTCGGCATAGCGCGCCGGCGAGGCCATGGCGAAGGACAGCCCCTCGGCGGCGACATACGCCTTCATCTCGGCCGACGGTTCGCCGTCATGCGAGATCATCCAGTTGGAGGCGGCAAAGACCCCGCCTGGTTTCAGCACGCGGAAAATCTCGGCGAACAAGGCGTCCTTGTCACGTACATGCAACAGCGCGTCCTTGGAAAAGACGACATCGAAGGAGCGATCGGTAAAGGGCAGAGGCCCGGCGGCCCTTGGATGAAGCTCGTCCTCTCCGCCAGCGCACGCGCCGTGGCACGCTGTCTGGCCGCCACGATCACCGGGTGTTCGACATCAAAACCGGTGGCGTGGGCAGCGCCATGGCGTTCGACCAGATGCAGCGCGATGCCGCCGGTGCCACAGCCGATATCGAGGACGGTCCTGTCCTTGAGAGAAAGCCCCTCGACCACCCGGTCGACCTCTTCAGGCCCGCCCGGCGACAGGTAGCCATCGCCCCACAGCGCTTCGAGGAAGCGGATGGCGGTATCGTCATATTCCGGCTCGGCTTCCACCGTTTCGATCATCAGCCCTCGGCCCCAATCGACGAATGCCTGTTTCGAACGCCGGCAAAGCGTAACCCAAGTTCAAAAAAACGCAATATCATTTGTTGAACATTCATTCAGTACGAGTGGACAGAACGGCTGGTGCCATGCCAAATTCCACGCATTTGGGAACAGATCACGCAAAAATGAAAAGCGGATCGCCTAAGCAATTCCAGGAAAAGTGTGAGCGGTTTTCCGTCCGGAATTGCGCAAAACAGGGAAGACTGAGCCAAAATGAAAGCTTGGGATGCGGTCATCATCGGCGGCGGACACAACGGCCTGGTCAACGCCTGTTACCTGCAGCGCGCCGGTCTCGACGTGCTGGTGGTGGAGAGGAACGACTGGGTCGGCGGTGCTGCCACCAGTCGTGAGCTGACGCCGGGCTTCCTCTATTCCAACTGCTCGTATGTTTGCTCGCTGTTCCGCCCCGAGATCATGCGCGATCTCGAGCTGCCGCGCTTCGGCCTGCAGGTGATTTCCTATGAGGGCGGCGCGGTGTTCACTCGCGACGGCGATTATCTCGCCAACTACCGCGACCACGACGCGCACCGGCGCGAATTCGCCCGTTTCTCCAAAAAGGATGCCGAGGCCTATGGCTGCTACTCTCGCGACGTGACGCGGCAGTGCCGTTTCATCCAGCCGCTGTTGATGCGCACCGCGCCCGACCCCACCAGCCTCAAGCCGCGCGACCTAGGCGAACTGCTCTATCTCGGCAAGAAATTCGCGGGTCTCTCCGCCGAGGAAATGGCGCTGACGCTGCGCTTCTGGACCATGTCGATCTCGGAATTCCTCGACGAATATTTCGAGACCGACGTCATCAAGGCGAATTTCGCGCTGTCCGGCATCATCGGCACGGCACTCGGGCCGATGTCGCCAGGCACGGCTTACGTCCTGCTCCACCACTATATGGGCGAGGTCGACGGTTCGGTCGGCGCCTGGGGCTATGCGCGTGGCGGCATGGGCGCGGTAACCAAGGCGCTGGCAGCCTCCTTCAAGGCGTCCGGCGGCACGATCCGCACCGGCGCCGAGGTCGACCATGTGCTGGTGAGCCGTGGCAAGGCCAAGGGCGTCGTGCTGGCCGGCGGCGAGGAGATCTACGGCAAGCTGGTCGTCTCCAATGCCGACGTGAAACGCACCTTCCTGAAGCTGGTCGAGGAGAAGGAACTGCCCGACATCTTCCTGCGCCGGGTCAAGAACTTCAAGATCCGTGGCTCCTCAGGCAAGGTCAACATCGCACTCGATTCGCTGCCGGAATTCCCGGCGCTGCCGAAGGACTCGCCGGTCTATCGCGGCGACATGCATTTCACCGATTCGATGGAGCGCATGGAGCGCGCCTATGACGACTGGAAGGCCGGCCGCTGGTCCGCCGATCCCTTCCTCGACATGGTCATCCCGACCACGCTCGACCCGACCATGGCGCCGCCGGGGAAACATTTCATGAGCTGTTTTGTCCAATACGCGCCGCCCAGGATCGCTGGTCGCGAGTGGACGGACGCCGATCGCGACGGTTTTGCTGAAAGCGTGATTGCGCAGATATCAGAATACTCTCCGGGGTTCCGCGACCGCATCGTACACATGGAGGTGCGCACGCCGCGCGAAATCGAGGCCGAGGTCGGCCTCACCGAAGGCAACATCTTTCAGGGCGAACTCACCTTCGACCAGCTGCTGTTCAACCGCCCGGTGCCGGGCTATGCGCAGTATCGTTCACCGCTCGGTGGCCTCTATATGTGCGGCTCCTCGACCCATCCCGGCGGCGGTGTCATGGGTGCGCCCGGACGCAACGCCGCGGCTGAAATCCTGCGCGATCTCGCAAAATCCACCTCGCATATGAGCCCGGCCCATGACGTCATTTGATGCCCCAAAATGGGATGTGCTTGTCATTGGCGGCGGCCACAACGGGCTTGTCGCCGCGGGCACGCTGGCGAAGGCCGGCCGCAAGGTACTGGTGCTGGAGGCCGGAGCCGAACTCGGCGGCGCCTCGCGCACCGAGGAATTCGCACCCGGCTTTCGCGTCTCGTCGGTCGCGCATGTGCTGAACCGGCTGCATCCCGATGTGATGAAGACGCTGGAGCTGGAAAAACACGGGCTGCAAATCGCTCGCACCGACTTCATCCCGTCGGTCGCATTGTCGAAAGATGGACCGCCGCTTGTCCTGCATGGCGCCTATGGCGAGGTGCTCACCGGCGCCAGTTCGTCTGAACAGTCCGCCTGGAAGGAATTGCGCGCGCAACTGCTGCGCTACGCCGGCATCCTGAAGCCCTTCCTGTCGCGCCGGCCGCCTGATCTCGGCGGCATGTCGCTGCTGGAGGCCGCTTCGCTCGGCCAGACCGCGCTGGCGCTGAAGAAACTCGGCAAGGAAGACATGCGCGACTTCCTGCGCGTGCTTTTGATGAACGTCGCCGACCTGCTTGACGAGCAGCTTGCCGACGACAGGCTGAAGGGCCTGCTCGCCTTCGACGCCACGCTGGGCAGCCATCTTGGCCCGCGCTCGCCGACCTCGCTGCTCGGCCTTTACTATCGTCTGGCCGGAGAGATCGGCGGTACGGCCGGAGCTCAATTGCTACCGCAGGGCGGCATGGGCACTGTGGTCGCCGCCATCCGCGCTGCTGCCGAAAGGGCTGGCGTCACGATCCGCACATCGGTGCCCGTCGCAAGGATCATTGTCGAGAAAGACCGCGCCGTCGGCGTCGTCCTCGACAATGGCGAGGAGCTTCGTGCCAGGACGATCGTCTCCGCCATCAACCCGGCGACCACCTTCCTCGATCTTGTCGGACCGCGCGCGATCGACACCGGCTTCATGCGCAAGGTCAGAAATATCCGCATGAAGGGCGATGCCGCCAAGCTCCATTTGGCGCTCGACCGGCCGCCGCAATTTGTCGGCGTCCATGCCGCCGGCAATAAGGGCCGGCTCGTCATTGCGCCCTCCCCCGACCATGTCGAGCGCGCCTTCAATCCATCCAAATATGGCGCGTTCTCGCCCGAGCCGGTGATGGAGATCACCCTGCCCAGCCTTGCGGACCCGTCGCTGGCGCCAGGCGGCGCCTGCGTGCTGTCGGCGGTGGTGCAATACGCGCCCTATGCACTGAAGGAAGGCTGGGATGCCGGCAAGCCGAAATTCCTCGAGGCAATCATGGCTCAGTTGGAAGCCTACGCGGCTGGCATCGGCAAGACGGTGGTTCACGCCGAACTGCTCACCCCTGCCGACATCGAGAAGCGCTACCGCATGCCGGGCGGTCATTGGCACCATGGTGAATTGCAGGCCGATCAGATGCTGATCTCGCGCCCCGTCTCCGGCTGGTCGGGTTACGACACGCCGCTCGACGGGCTGTTCCTGGCCAGCGCCGGTTCGCATCCCGGCGGTGGTGTTTCGGGTGCGCCCGGCTTGAACGCCGCGCGGCGCATCATCGCGATGAAAGGGTGACGTGATGCTTCAGCTTACCGACACCGCATTCTCCGGCGAAGGAACGCTGCCATGACCGGTCAGCTCGACAACGCGGCCCGCACCCTGGCGCAATCCCACTTCCGCACGCTGCGCCTTGGGACGCCGTTCCAGCCGCGCCTCGATGCGCTGGCCAAGACCCAGGACTGGTACAATTGGGCCGGCTACCGCGCGCCGCATTCGCTTTGGGACGAGGAGCTGGAATATTTCGCCGTCCGCAGCCAGGCAGCACTGTTCGACATCTCGCCGATGACCAAATACCGGATCGAGGGACCGGACGCCGAAGCCTTCCTCGACCGCGTCACCTTGCGCGATGTCACGAGGCTCAGGCCCGGCCGCATTCATTACACCGCGTGGTGTGACGACGAAGGTTTTGTGCTGGACGACGGCACGCTGTTCCGTCTCTCGCCGACCCGCTTTCGGCTGTGTTCGCAGGAACGGCATCTGCCGTGGCTGCTGGACAGTGCCCTTGGTTTCGACGTCATTGTCGAGGAAGAGACCGAGGCCGTCGCCGGGCTCGCCCTGCAGGGCCCAACCTCCTTCGCAGTGCTGCGCGATGCCGGTTTCGCCGGTCTCGAGAAGCTGAAAATATTCGACCTTGCGGAGTTCCCGCATGACGGCGGCACGGTCATCATTTCACGCACCGGCTTTACCGGCGATCTCGGTTACGAGCTGTTCGTTCCGGCCGATAAGGCGCTGAGCCTGTGGGATCGGCTGATGGCGGCAGGCGAACTGCGCGGCATCCGCGCCATCGGCTATACCGCGCTCAACCGCGCCCGGCTCGAGGCCGGACTGATCGTCGCCAATGCCGATTTCACCACCGCCGAACACGCCATCCGCGCCGACCGCCCACGCATGCCCGACGAGATCGGGCTCGGCTTCATGATAGATCTGGAGAAGGAGCATTTCAACGGCCGTCGCGCCATCCTCGAAGCAAGGGCGAAACGCAAGCTGCGCCATGTGCTGGTCGGGCTGGAGATCGAGGGCAACATCCCCGCCGAACACGCAATCGTCTACCACAGGAAGAGCCAGGAGGTCGGCCTAGTCAGCGCCGCCATGTGGTCGCCGATGGTCAAGCGCAACATCGCCATCGCCTCGCTGGCGCGGCCCTATGGTGATACTGTGACGGAGGACCTCTGGGTCGAAATCTACGCCATGCGCGAGCTGCAGTACCAGAAGCTAATGAAACGGGCCAAGGTCGTGGCGCGACCCTTCATAAAGCTCGACCGCCGCACCGCCAACCCGCCGGCGGATTTTTGAGCATGACCGAGGAAGCGGACAAGCAGCAGGAAGATGGCGAAGCCGCCGAACAGTGGCAACTGGTCAACACGCCGCTCGGCGAGAAATGGTCGGGCCGCACGCGTTATGCCGCCGCCATGTTCTTCTACAAGCAGGGCGAGATGAGCGCCGAGACGCTCGAAGTCTATCGCATCTGCGCGCGGTTGGATGCGGAAAACCCCTTGCCGATCATTCGCGATCGTGGCGTTGGCAAGGACTGGCTGAAGCGCATGGGCTTCGAATAAGCCACTTTAGACCGGTTCAGCGATTGGTGGAATCGCTGAACCGGTCTAACTCTTTGTTTTACGCAATTCCGGACGGAAAACCGCTACGCACTTTTCCTGGAACTGCTCTAACCTATCGTTCTTTCCAGCATGCTCAGCCAGTTGCGGTAGGCGATCTTTTCGATCAGCGCCCGGCCGAAACCGCGCGCTGCCAGCGCATCGATGAGTTTCGGCAGGCCGGCGACGTCGCCGATGACGGCCGGGATCATGGCGCCATCGAAATCCGAACCGAGACCGACGCCGTCCTCGCCCAAGGCCTGCAACAGGGAATCGATATGGCGCACCATGATGTCGAGGCTGGTGTCGGCATTCATGCGGCCGTCCTCGCGCAGGAAGCCGGTGGCGAAGTTGAGGCCGACCATGCCGCCGGTTTCGCGGATCGCCCCGAGCTGCCAGTCGGTCAGATTGCGCGAGTGGCCGCAGATCGTATGCACGTTGGAGTGGGTGGCGACCAGCGGCGCATCGCTGAGCGCTGCGACATCGCGAAAGCCCTTCTCGTTGAGATGCGAGAGGTCGATCATGATCTTCAGTTCATTGCAGGCCTTGACCAGCGCCTTGCCGGCATCGGTCAGGCCAGGTCCGGTGTCGGGCGAGGACGGAAAGCGGAACGGCACGCCATTGCCGAACGCATTCGGCCGGCTCCAGACGATGCCGAGCGAACGCAGGCCCGCGGCATGCAGCACATCGAGCATGGTGAGTTCGGGATCGATCGCCTCGACCCCCTCGATGTGGAACACCGCGGCAATCGTGCCTTGCGCCATGGCGTTGCCCACATCGTCGGCACTGCGGCAGATCGCCAATGCGCCGGCGCGCTCCAGCCGGAACAGGATGGACGCCATGGCGATCGTCGAGTTGAGCGCATCGGCGCGCGGAACCTCGGGCGGCAGCGGCTCACTAGCGCTCGGCGCCGAAGGCACGGCGCTGCGCCGCGCTTTCTCGACCGGCGGCGGGAAGATGGCGAACATGCCTCCGGCGAATCCGCCGGCCCTGGCGCGCGGCAGGTCGATATGGCCGCCCGATTTCCCTTCGATGAACAGCTTTTCGACGTCACTGTCCTTGGACTGATAGAGCCTCAGCAGCGTATCATTATGGCCGTCGAAGACGGGGACGAGGTCGGATTCTGTCATAGGGGGGTCATTCGGTTCGTTCATCGGCGCGGGAGCGATGCATCATACCCACTTAGGCAAGATGTGCTACCCGCGCAAATGACAAAGCCTGTCCGACCCTACTGCTTCAGCACGTCGGCCCATTCCGGATGGCGGCGAAACTGGGCGTTGGCGAACGGGCAGAGCGGGATGATCTTCTTGCCCGCAGCCCTCGCGTCCTCGACGGCGCGGGTGACGAGCCGAAGCCCGGCGCCTTGGCCGCGAAAGGCGTCCGGCACTTCGGTGTGGTCGATGATGAGCTGGTGCTCGCCGATCTTGGTGAAGGTCATCTCGGCCTCGGCGCCGCCGGGGCCGCGCAGGAAGTAGCGACCCTTGGAGCCGCGATCTTCAAGTTCGATCTCTGGCAGTTGATCGGGCATCTCTAGACTCCTTGGGCGACACCGGCAAAAAGCCGCCGCGCCGCCTCGATTTCGTTTGGCCGCACCTCGTGCCCGCCTTCGTGCCACTCCACTGTGACATCGGCACCATCGGCACGCAAATAGGCTTCGAGCCGCGCCGTCAGGTTCGGCGGGCAGATCGGATCGCGCCTGCCGGCGGTCACCAGGATGTGATGGCCGGCAAGGCTGCCTTTGACCTCAGGTTCGAACGGGATCAGCGGATGCATCAGCACCGTGGCATCGAACAGACCAGGGGCTTCGAACACCACCGAAGCCAGGATATTGGCGCCGTTGGAATAGCCGAGGCCCAGCACGGCCGATGGCGTCGCCGCCTCGACATGGGCCTTGACGAATTTAGCCATCTTGGCCGTCGCCCGCGCCAGGTCGTCCATGTCGTAGACGCCCTCGCCGGTGCGGCGGAAGAAACGCGCGGCACCTTGTTCGGAGACATCGCCGCGCGGCGAGATGATGGTCGCCTGGGGCGCGAGATCGCGCCCCAGCGATACAAGCTGGCTCTCGTCGCCGCCCGTGCCATGGAAGACGAAGAGCAGCGGACCGCCTGGCGAACCGGGTAGCACCTTGTGGATGAAAGCGTCCTTGCTCATCGCCTCAGCCCTCCAGCTTTTGCAGATGCTGTTCGAGATAGGGCCGCAGGTGCTGATGCTGCGTGGGCAGCTTCAGCGCCTCACCGAGATGAGCGGTGTCCTCGTCACGGTCGAAGCCCGGCTCGTTGGTGGCCACTTCGAACAGCACGCCGCCCGGCGTGCGGAAATAGATAGCCCAGAAATAGTCGCGGTCGATCACCGGCGTCACGCCATAGCCCGTATCCATCAGCGCCTTGCCCACTTCGAGCTGCTTGGCGCGGTTCTCGACGGCAAAAGCGACATGGTGGACGGAGCCGGCGCCGAGATCGGCGAAGGGCGCGGTAGGCAGTGATTCGATGTCGACGACATCGGCGCCGTTGCCGTTCTTGACGGCGAGCCGCCTGACATTGCCTGACTTGTCGACCTCCTCGTAGCCCATGAACTTCAGCAGCTCCTCGGTGGCGCCACCATCTTTCAGCCTGAGCGAAACCGAGTGAAAACCGCGGATCGCCTCGTCTGCCGGAATGCCGCCCTTCACCCAGGGCGCTCTGCTGTCGGCCTTGTCCTCGACAAGGGCAAAGCCGTCGCCGTCCGGACCGGCAAATCCGAGCCGCTTCTCGCCAAAGCTTTCCTCGCGGGAGACGTTGGTTACGCCTTCGTCGGTGAAGCGTTTTTCCCAATAGGCGAGCGTGCCTTCGGGCACGGAATAGACCGTGGTACCGACTTCGCCGACCCCATGGCGGCCCTTACCGATGTTGGGAAACGGAAAATAGGTCATCACCGAACCCGGCGTTCCGACCTCGTCGCCGTAATAGAGGTGATAGACGTCCGGCGCGTCGAAATTGACCGTCTTCTTGACCCGGCGCAGGCCGAGCTTGTGGGTGAAGAAATCATTGTTCTGCCGTGCATCCCTGGCCATCGAGGTGACGTGATGCAGGCCCTTGATCTGGTCGAGCATGGTCTTTGCTCCTCCCTTGGTGTTTGTGCGGCCCTCGCCGCTGTCCACGCCAATATGAGGATACCTGCATCCACGGCAAAGGCGGCAAACACAGAATGGACTGTGCTGTATAAGTGAACAATAATCGGATTCTTGTTCACCATCCGGTCAACAGCCTGGTCTTGCGCGGTTGATGGAAATCGGTTCCATGTGCTCACCGAACGTACTGGAGGGGAGAGCAAAGTGACTGGAAAAGGCAGGCGGCCAAATGTCCTCCTCATCACCTGCGACCAGTGGCGCGGCGATTGCCTGTCGGCTGCCGGCCATCCCCAGGTGAAGACGCCGAATGCCGATGCGCTGGCCGCCGAAGGTGTGCTGTTCAAGCGCCATTACGGCGGCTCGGCTCCATGCTCGCCGGCGCGTGCCTGCCTCTACACAGGCCTCTACCAGATGAACAACCGCGTCTGCCGCAACGGCACGCCGCTCGATGCCCGCCATGGCAATATTGCGCTTGCGGCGCGCAGCGTGGGCTACGATCCGACCTTGTTCGGCTATACCGATGTGTCGCTCGACCCGCGCCAGCTTGCACCGGCCGATCCACGGCTGCACAGCTATGAAGGCGTGCTGCCCGGCTTCACGGTGCGCCAACTACTTCCCGAACATCAGAAGCAGTGGTTGTCCTGGCTGAAGCAGCAGGGCATCGATGCCGGCGCTGGAAGTCCTGGCATCCATCGTCCCGTGGGCGAGGCGGACAGCGCGGTGACTGAAGCGCCGCCCGTCTACTCGAAGGACCAGACGCCGACGGCCTTCCTTGCCGGCGAATTCATCCGCTGGCTGGGCGAGCAAGAGGAGGCCGCGCCATGGTTTGCGCATCTTTCCTTTATCAGCCCGCATCCGCCCTTCATCGTGCCGGAACCGTACAACACCCAATACGATCCGGCGGACGGCCCCGCTTTTCACCGTGCGGAAAGTTGGCGAGCCGAATCTCAGGGCCACCCCTACATCGCCTATGATCTCGGTCGGCAAAACCGCGCGAAGTTCCGCCCCGGTGCCACGGGCAAGGTACAGGACTGGAGCGAGGATGATTTCCGCCGCATCCGAGCAATCTACTACGGCATGATCTCGGAGGTCGACGCGCAGCTCGGCCGCCTCTGGCAAGCGCTGAAGGCCGAAGGCGCTTGGGACAACACCTTCATCGTGCTCACCTCCGACCACGCCGAAATGATGGGAGACCATTTCATGCTGGGCAAAGGCGGCTATTTCGACGGCAGCTACCACATCCCGCTGGTCGTCCGCGACCCACGCCATCGCAAGCCCGCCGGCAGCACTGTCGATTGCTTCACCGAAGCGGTCGACATTTTGCCTACGCTCATCGACCTGCTCGGCGCGGCTCCCGAACCGCATCTTGACGGGTGCTCGCTGAAACCCTTCCTGAGCGGCGGAACTCCCGCCGTCTGGCGCGACGCCGCGCACTGGGAGTTCGACTTTCGCTCGATCGCGGACGGAGAAGCCGAACGGCACTTCGGCATTACCTCGCGCCAGTGCAACCTCGCCGTCATCCGCACACGGAAATTCAAATACGTGCATTTTGGCGGCGGCTTGCCGCCTCTGCTTTTCGACATGGAGGACGACCCTGGCGAATTGAAGAACCTCGCCAACAGTCCGGCACATCGTTCCACCCGGCTGGAATTCGCCGAAAGGCTGCTTGCCTGGCGGGCCGAACATCTCGACCAGTCGCTTGCCCTCTCGGAGCTGACGGACAATGGATTGGTTGGATATGCCAGGTCGCATACGGGGCGGTAGGGATTTCCCTACCGCCCCATTTCCTTAGCTGTCGAAGTATCCTTGCCTACCGAACCATCAGACGCTGCTCGTCGCGCTTCTGGGCGTAGGTGCCCTTGTCGTAAGCTGCTTGCTTCTCGAGCTGCTCCTTGGTGAAGGTCGTATAAAGGTACTTCTTGCCGCTCTTGTCGGTCATGAACTTCAAATTATCCATGCCGACCGCGACCTCCTTCGAGCCGATGCCGAGGAAGCCGCCGACATCGACGATCACGGCATCGGTTTTCTTGTCGGGCGTCAGCACGACATCGCCGATCTCGCCAACCTTGGCGTCATTGGCGCCATAGACTGTCGTGCCCTTCAGATCGTTAGCCCTGATCTCGCCAATCGGCATCTCCGTCAGCTTCGACTTATCGATGGCTGAGGTCTTTGTCTGGTCGGGAGCCGTGGCGTCAGCTGGCGCCGCCGCCGTCTTGTCTGCCGGAGCGGCGGCGGGAGCTGTCGTGGCGGAAGGTGCCGCGGCTGGCGCGGTTGCCGCCGGCGCGTTGGATGCCGTCGTCGCCGGCACCGGATCATAGGCCTTGCGGTTGAAGTCCGGCTGCGCCTGTAGTTCTTCCTTGGTGGTCTGCGCCACCAGCCAGCGGTTGCCGTTCTTCTGCGCCCACTTCGCCTTGGCGAAATCATAGGCGACGTTCTTCTCGCCCATGCCAAGGAAGCCGCCGACGCCTATAATCAGCGATTGCGCCTTGCCTTCCTTGGTCAGCACGATGTCGTTAACGTCGCCGATCTTCTGGGCGTCATCGCCTGTCCCGTTGTAGACATTTTCACCGATGATGTTCGTAGCCAGATTGCCATCAGCCTGTTTCACCGGCTGCGCATTCATGTCGGCGGGCTTCTGCGCGGTGTCGGTCGACGTGGCTGGCGCCTGGGCAGTTGTCGATGCCGCCGGGGCCGGCGCATAAGCCTTGCTGTCAAACGCCGGATGCGCCTTCAGCTCGTCCTTGGTCGTCTGCGCCACCAGCCAGCGGTTACCGTTCTTCTCGGCCCATTGCAGCTTGTCATAGTCGAAGGCGACGTTTTTGGTTCCGACGCCAAGGAAGCCGCCGACGCCGATGACGACGGATTTCGCCATGCCGTCCTTGTCAAAGACGACGTCTGTGACCTTGCCGATATTCTCGGCATTGTCGCCAGTGCCATTATAGACCGATGCACCGATAATATTGGTGACGATGCTACCTTCCGCCCGCACCACCGGCGCAGCCGGTTGCTGGGCGGCTGGCGGGTTAGCCGGGGCTGGGGTTGCAGCGCTCTGCGCGAAGGCCCCGGTTGCGACCATTGTCGCAAGGGCAGTCGTCGCTAAAAGGGTCCGGATCATGATAATCTCTCCTCGTGCCTGATTTCGTGCGCGCCGCGTGCGGTCGACCCATCGGGGGAGATTGGACGCGGCATCTCTACAGGTTCACAACGTCGTGACCATGCTGTTGTTCCGACAAAAAACCGCGACGTTCGAGACCAAAACCATCAAGCGGATGCGGTAATCGCCAGCCCGACGCAACCTTTGATTCTTGTCTTGGATCCTGGCCTTGGATTCCGGCGCGACGGGAACCTTTTCCTGGTCCGCTGCGTTCCAGCCTCCGGCTTGGGCGCCCGGGCCAGGTTTTGAGCGGAGCGGGGCATGAAGTTTGCAGCGGTGCTGAACCGAGACGGTGGCACCTTGCGCACCGTCGATCTCGCGGCTTTTTCGGACCGGATGCGTCAGACGCTGGAATCGGCGGGCCACTCTCTCAGCATCGACATCGTTGCTGGCAAGGACATCGTGGAAACCCTCGACAGCGCCGCGTCGCGCCGCGCCGTCGATGTTGTGCTTGCCGGCGGCGGTGACGGAACCATCTCAGCCGCGGCCGCAAGGCTGATGGGCAAGAAAAAGGCGCTTGCCATATTGCCGGCCGGCACGATGAACCTGTTCGCGCGCGGTCTGGGCATTCCGCAGTCGCTCGATGCCGCGTTGGACGCCTTCGCCGACGGCGAAATCATCGCGGTCGACATGGCCACGGCCAATGGCCAGCCATTCGTCCATCAGTTCTCGATCGGCATGCATGCCAAGATGGTGCAGCTACGCCAGGGGATGGAATTCGGATCGCGCCTGGGCAAGATCGGTGCTTCGGCCAAGGCCGCTTGGGCGACGATCAAGAACCCGCCGGCGATGAACGTCACGCTCGGCATTGGCGACGCCGAGGTGACGGCGCGCATATCGGGCATCGGCGTCACCAACAATCTGTTCGGCGAAGGCCATTTGCCTTATGCCGACAACCCTGCGGGCGGCGTGCTAGGCGTCTATGTCACGGTGGCGCAGCAGCGCGCCGAACTGGTCAAGTTCTTCTTCAACATGGCGCGCGGCAAGTGGCGCGACAATGAGCATGTCGAAATCCACCAGGCCGACCGTGCGGTGCTGAAAATCCATTCCGGCGGCAGAAAGTTTCGCGCTGTCATGGATGGCGAACTGGTCAGGCTCGATCGGGAGACGACCATCGAAATCCGGCCCGGAGCGCTCAACGTCCTGGTGCCGGCCAGCATCGCCAAGGCAAAGGCTGCCTGATGTGGCCCCGGGCCCTGACGCGGTCTTTGGCGATGACGCAATCTCTGGCGATGGCGGCCCAAACTCTAACCGCCGCTCGCCCCACTTCCTTGCTCCGTGGCTGGAGTCTTGGCCGTTTCGCCATATATTTCGGCGACACCCCATGCCACGAATGCCAGAAGCAGCGCCGCGATCAGGATGCGCAACCCGTGCCAACCCCAACGCCCCTGGCGTGCTTTGTTTTCAGGAATGATCTTGGGCATGGTCGGCCCTCGTCTCGTTCTGCGCCAACCCGCGCACTCGATAAATCACGGTCGGGTAACGGGTTCCTTGCTAGGATGGTTCCGGGGAGCCGGGTCCGGAAGGATGGCGCTGGAAGATCTGTCGAAGTGACACGAGGCGGGCCGCCCCGGCTCTGCTACCCCTCGCCGGCATCCGGATGGTCGGTGTCGGACTTCACGTTCTCGCGGTAGATGGCGTAGGCCGCGAGTGCCACGGCCGGACCGAGAATAACCCCCAGCCCACCTTTTCCCTTGAGCAATGTCGGTAGTACAGCGAGCGCGGCCGTAATGCCGATCGCCTTCATGTCGGCCTTGCGCCGCCTTGCCTCGCGGCGGACCCGGGCGCCCGACATCAGCCTGTGGGTCAAAAGAACAAGGCCCGCGATCACTAGGAAGCCGACACCGAAACCAACCGCGGCAGCCAGCGATCCATAGCGCGCCGATGTCCAGATATAGGCTGCCCCGACAAGGAAGCCGAAGCCGCAGAATGCCGCCAGCGCGGCAAGCGCGTAGACGATGGCTGCCGTGCGTGCGCGCCGCACCACAGCCATTGTTTCACCCGAGGCAAAACCCGAGAGCAGGGAAGCCAGCAATCCCATCTCGGCGGAACTAGCGACGCGCGAGCAGCGCGAACAGGAAGCCGACGCCAGCGGCGATTGCCAGCGACGTCACCGGCTTTTCGCGTACACTTGCCACCATCTGCGCCTCGATATCCCTGGCATTGCCGCGCAGGCTGTCGAAGGCTGCTTCCCCTTGGGCGCGCAACTGCTCGACGCCTTCGGCCGCCGCCCGGCGCGCTGTGCCGTAGCCGTGTTCACCGGTCTTGGCCAGCTGCTTGGTGAGCTTGTCGATATCGGCCTTCAACTGCCTGATATCGGCTTCAAGATCCGAATTCGTCCGGGCTTCGTTGGCGGTTTTCCCTGCGGCGGTTGCCATTGCTTAACTCCTTGTGATTGCTCGATTTCAAACGCGCCGTGTGTCTCAAGGTTCCGATGCGGGGACAAACTACCCCAAAACCCGGTTACGTGCATCCTCGGCGCCCTGGCGAGAAGCGCCGCGTCAGATCGGCGGGTGGCGGCGTTCGCCCAGAAGCTCCGGTCTCTCGAAACCCCGCAACACCGGCAGGAGCCGCAACGACATTGCTCGCTGGGGTATTGCCGGCTTGAAAAAGCACACGCCCGATCTGGCTTGGCATTTCCTCCTTGCAAAGGCCTGCCGCCAGCAGGTCCGCTTTACGCGCTTGTCCAAGGTCGGCCTTTTATCGCCGGCGCACGGCTTTTTTAAATGACAACACACCAAATTGCGATCATGACTCCCGACGTTTCAAGGAGCAATCGCCCGTGCCCCAATTACTTGACGGATTGCGCATTCTTGTCTTGGAGGATGAATTCCTCATAGCCATGGATGTCGAGCAACTCTGCCGCGACCACGGTGCGGGCGAGGTGGTGGTTGCCCGCGACCTGGCCGAAATTGATGGCCGGAAGATCGCGACGCATTTCGACGCGGCCATTGTCGATCTGATGCTGGGCGGCGCCTCGACGCTCGAATTCGCCGCGGGCCTGCGTGAGACCGGCGTCCCGTTCGTGTTTGCGTCCGGTCATTCTGATGCGGGCGAGATCAAGGCGTCCTTCCCCGGAGTGAGGCTGGTTACCAAGCCCTATTCAGGCGAAGACCTCGTCGAAGCCGTGGCGCTGGCCTACGGTCGCGGCTCCCTTGGCTGAGACCGACGCAACGACATTCGAATTGCCGTTATCCGGCCCGCATTTCAATGCGCCGCCGTCCCTGTGACCTGGGCCGAGATCGCATCGGGACCATACTCGTCCTCGCCGGAGATTTTCAGGATTTCCTGCAGGCGTGTGCGGGCCCTGCTGACCCGACTCTTGATCGTTCCGACCGCGCAACCGCAGATTTCGGCGGCCTCCTCATAGGAGAAGCCCGATGCACCGATCAGGATGATGGCTTCGCGCTGGTCCTCCGGCAATTGCTCGAGAGCGCCACGAAAATCCTTGAGGTCGAGCTGGCCATGCTGGGCCGGATGCACCGCAAGCCGGGCCGTCATGATGCCGTCGCTGTCCTGCACCTCGCGGCCGCGCTTGCGCATCTGCGAATAGAACTCGTTGCGCAGGATCGTGAAAAGCCATGCCTTGAGATTGGTGCCGGGCTGAAAGCTCTCATGCTTGTCCCAGGCCTTGACCAGCGTCTCCTGCACGAGGTCGTCGGCCTTGTCGGCATTCTGTGTCAGCGAAACGGCAAAAGCCCGCAAGCTCGGGATTGCCCCAAGCAGATCGGTCTTGAAGCCTTGGGAGACCGCTGCCATGCCTCAGTCCTTCTTCTGTGCGGGTTCGGCCTGTTCCAGTTGTCTGAGCAACTGGGCGAAGCGATCCGGCACATTGTCGGAGACCAGCTCGTCATAATATTGTTTGAGTTTGCGTCCGATTTCGGAGTTCGGCCCCAGAGGGTCGCCGACGCCATTCCGGCGCCTGCCCGCGGCACCAGCCAGAATATCTTTCGTCATGTCCTTCATTTCGCCCTTATATTCCCAGAACTCAAGCCGCTCGTATCCAACGCAACACAAGGCAAACGGCACCCTCGTCTGGTTGCCCATCCCGACGCCCAAACGCCATTGCCACGGATTTGTTCCATATCGGTGGAACTTTTTCGGAAAAGCGCCGTTATTTCCGCGGGGCGCGCAATCGGCGTGAGCTGCAATCCGTCCAACCGCGTCATCTGAGGGAGACGTCCATCATGAGCTTGTCCGCCACCATCGCTCCGCATCTGCCGTTCTTGCGGCGCTTCTCGCGTGCCGTCTCGGGATCGCAGGAGAGCGGCGACGCGCTGGTCGCCGCGATGCTTGAGGCCATCATCGCCGATGTCGACATCTTCCCGGAGGCGTCGAGTGACCGGATCGCCTTGTACAAGGTTTTCGCCAAGCTCTTCACATCCGTTGCCATCCGCGTTCCGCAGGAGCAAACGCAATCGGCCTGGGAGCAGCGCGCCGCCGCAAATCTCAATGCGATCGCGCCGCTTCCCCGCCAGGCCTTCCTGCTGGTTGCCGTCGAAGGTTTCAGCGAGGACGAGGCAGCCGAAATCCTCGATGTCGGCGACCAGGAGTTCTCTGAGTTGCTCGCCGAGGCAAGCAATGAGATTTCCCGTCAGGTGGCGACCGACGTGCTGATCATCGAGGATGAACCGCTGATCGCCATGGATATAGAGGAGATGGTCGAGAGCCTCGGTCATCGGGTCGTGGGAACGGCGCGCACCCATGCCGAAGCGGTGACGATGTTCGGCAAGACCCGACCGAAGATGGTGCTCGCAGACATTCAGCTCGCCGACGGCAGCTCGGGCATCGAGGCCGTGAACGAAATCTTGTCGTCGACATCCGTGCCGGTAATCTTCATCACCGCCTTCCCCGAGCGTCTCCTGACCGGAGAGCGCCCCGAGCCCGCCTTTCTCGTGACCAAGCCGTTCAATCCCGACATGGTGAAGGCGCTGATCAGCCAGGCTCTGTTCTTCGACCGGCAGGCCAAGGCTGCCGCATAGATCGCGGGCTCCGGAAGCCGGACGAGGGACATCAAAAGGCCGTTGGATGCGATTCATCCGGCGGCCCTTTTGACAAGCCGGATCGGCCACTGGCGAATTTCCCAGCCCGCGCTGCCCGGAACGATTTGCAAGCACCGTCTTTTTCGGCGAATGGTGGAACAAACCGCATCCACCCACGTTTTTGCCGTATCATTCGAAGGAGATGGACCATGCTTTACTGGGCGCTCGTATTTCTCGTCGTGGCGATTATTGCCGGCGCGCTTGGTTTCGGCGGCATTGCCGGCACATCCGCCGGTATCGCGCAGATATTGTTCTTCATCTTCCTGGCTTTCCTGATTATTTCGCTTCTGGCCGGCCTGTTCAGGCGGGCGTGAGCCTGGCGGCTCATGAGGCGAACACTGGAAGCCGCACCCCTCAAACGGTTTCCAGCCACCGCCGGGCGGCGTCCTTCAAGGATACCGTCCGGCGGACCGCTTTCAGGGGAACCCATTCGACAGTGAGCCGTTCAGCCCGAGTTGGATGGACGAATTGACCGATGCGCTCCAGGACTTCAGACAGAACGGAAGGCGCACCGCGCGATGAAGTCATCGCCATGCACCCCGCCGAAAGCGGCATGCAGCTTGGCCGAGCCCTTCTCCACGCATTGCACAATGCCGGCATTTCCGTCCTCTATCAGGATCGCGAAATGAAGACCGTATGGGCCCGCAACATGCGCGCGCCCTGGGCCTCCGACGATGTCGACGGGAACGGCATCCTGCCAACGGCGCAGGCCGACCGCATCGGCGCCGCCAAGCGCGATGTGGTTGCGACCGGCGATCCTCAGCGCCTTGAAATCAGTGTTCCAGTCGAGAATGGCGTTCGCTGGTTTCAGATCTGGGTCGATGCCGACCGAGGCGACAATGGCGATGTCCAAGGCGTCGTCACCACCATGGTCGAGACGACCGAGCAGAAGCGGCGCGAACAGACATTGACGACGCTGCTGCGTGAAGTCAGCCACCGCTCGAAGAACCTGCTGGCGATCATCCAGAGCATCGCGACCCAGACCGGTCGTTATTCCGACGGCGTCGGCGACTTCCTGAAGCGCTTCCGCGGCCGGCTGCAGTCGCTGGCGTCCTCCCAGGATCTGGTGACATCCTCCAACTGGCGAGGGGCAGCCCTTCATGAGCTGGTGGCGAGCCAGGTCGGCCGCTACGGAGCGAATCCGTCACATAGCCTTCGCTTCCGTGGCGCCAATCCCTACCTCAATCCCAACGCCGCGCTGCATATTGGCCTGGCGATGCATGAACTCGCCGTCAACTCCGTCAGCTACGGCGCCCTGTCCCGGCCGGATGGTTTCGTCGAGGTCACCGCCGACCTCAACGCCGCCGACACGGGGGAGGTCACCCTGTCCTTGACATGGGCCGAAACGATAGGGACCAAAGACGATGGGGGCGGTCAGAAGCGATTCGGCAGCGTCGCGTTGGAGCGGGTGGTGCCAGCGTCCCTGAACGGAACCGCGAACCTCGATATCGGCGACGGCCATCTCGAATACCGCCTTGTCGTTCCGCACAACAATTTCGAGACGCAGTGAAAGCCTCGGCAAGCAGCGATTCTTAACCGGCTGTTCACCATGAGGGCGGATGCTTTTTTTCCCAGATACCGCCGGAACCTGCCCCGCTTTCGGACATTGTTGGCAGGCTTGCAGCGCGATACGGGAGGAATGTCTTGACGGTTGCCGACATGAACAGATTGGAACAAGCCGCCCGGATTTCGATGGGCGAATTTCTGGAATCCGAATCCTCCGCGGAAACACACCCTGAGGCAGGCAGGGGTTCGATGAAGGGGCTCATTCTTGCCTTGGCCGCGATCATGTTGCTGGCCGTTCTTTGGCAGCTGACCTGACTTGGGTCCTGCTCTCCGTTGAAATCGCCGGTCGATCAACGCCGCCGCGCCTCCGATCGCGAGGGGCCGCAGTTTTTTTGCGTAACCCGTTGGAAATGACAGGAACTTTTTGGCGATGTCGGCCGTTATTGCGGCCAGAGGACATCCGTCATGGAACACATAGCCGCGTTGTTGCTGGTGATCGGCTGCTCGAACACGATGGCCGAATGCCGGGAATTGCAGGTCCCAGTCAGTGTTTTTGCGACTGCCGACGAGTGTACCGCCGAGCGCCCCTTCGCGATGGGCCACGTGCAGGGGCAGGCGCAGCATGTCGTCGCCGAATGCCTCGCGGTCGATCCCGCCTTGGAGGACGACTACGATCAGATTGTCTGGAAGGTGCGGCCAGACGGTAACCTTGACGCTTCGTTGGCCATTTCCAACCTCGTCATGGCATCGAACACGATCCGCCCAGAAAAAGACGACCTTAGTCAACAATAAATTGCAGCAGCAAAGGCCGTCGTTTCATGCTAAATGGCGGTTGGAGCTTACTAAAGTGTGGACACAAGTGAGGAGCGACTCTATGCGGAAAATACTTATTGCCATGGTTGCGGTGGTTGCTGTCAGCGGCTGCACCAGCACGGAGAAGGACGTCGTCGGCGGCGGCTTGATCGGCGCCGGTATCGGCGGCTTGGTCGGCGGCGGCAAGGGCGCGCTGGTCGGTGCGGCTGTCGGCGCCGGATCCGGCCTGCTGGTTCGCAAGTTGCAGAACGGCTACTGCCAGTATCGCGATCATCGCGGCCGGATCTACACGGCCCGCTGCAACTAATTCAGCGATTGGAGCAATCCAGGATCGGCTCGGCAATTTCTATCAAACGCTGAACCGTTCTAATGGAATACAGATCCGGGGGCCATGTGCGACCTCCGGATTTTCTTGGTTGCCGATCGGCAGGATTTCAGCCGACCAACGGAATTCTGATTTCCACCTTCAGGCCGTCAGCCTGGAAATCGCGCTTGATCGTGCCGCGCAATTCGCGCGTGACATTGAGGTCGATCAGTTTGGTGCCAAATCCGGTCACGGCCGGCGCCTCGACCTTGTTTTTTCCGGCTTCCCGCCAGTTCAGCGCCAACATCCGCTCGCGCCCGCGCCCTACCAGCGACCAGTCCACCTTCAGCGCGCCGACGAAATTGCCGGCCTCGCCGTATTTCAGCGCATTGGTTGCCAGTTCGTGGAAGGTCAGGCCAAGCGCCTGCGTCGTGGTTTCGTCAAGCAGCACCTCTGGGCCTGACAGCAGCCCCTCCGGCAGCTCCTTGCCGAACACCTGGCCGAGCTCGATGCGCAGCAGATCGGCAAGGTCGGCTTTCTGCCAGCGTGAGCGCGTCAACATGTCTTGCGAAGCGGCCATCGCCTGCAGCCTGGCCGAGAAGGAGGCGGAGAACTCGCTGACGTCGGTCGCCCGTGAGGCCGTCTGCCGCGCGATCGCCAGCACCCTGGTGATCGAGTTCTTGATGCGATGCTTCATCTCCTGCAGCATCAGGTCCTTTTCGAGCAGGCTCTTTTCCGTCGTTTCGTGCAAGGCCGACACCGCGTCATAGGCTCGCTCCTGATAGCGCGCCACCAGCGCGATGGCGCCGGCCAGGAGCAGGCCGAACAGCCCCAGCATTACGGGGATGGCGCGCGACGAGGGTTGCGAGAAGGCGCTGGTCGGCCTGAACAACACGGTCCAAGGGCGTCCCGCCACGGTCATCTTGCGGGTGACCAGCAGCTGGTCTCCCAGGGATGAAGCCGGTGGCGTCTCCGAGCGGAACAACAGATTGTCGCCGTTCACCGCTCCATCATAGATCTCTGTGTTGACCGGCAGCAGCGGCGCACGGCTCAGCGCGATCTGGAACAGGTCCCGGGTCCGGAAGGCCGCATAGAGGAAGCCGGCGGTCGAGGATCGCGAGGCGTTGATGACCTCCGGCGCGGTTTCGACGTTGAGCCGCACGAAGACCAGGAAGCCGGTGAAGGTCTGCGCGGCGCCCGTGTGCTGGCCGAGCTGCACCAGCCCGCTTGCATGCTGCTGGTCGTCGGCCATCGCCTTTTCGATTGCCGCGCGCCGCACCGGCTCGCTGAACATGTCGTAACCGATGCTGGCCTGGCTGGACGGATCCAGCGGCTCGAAAAGCGCTATTGGCGTGCGCCAGGGCTGCGTCGTAGCGGGATAGACCGGGTGGCTGGCGCCGAAATCGTGGAGGATGTCGCGTTCGACCGCTGCCTCGTCGCCCGTCTTGACCAGCCGCAGGAAGCCGATGCCGCGCAGGCCGGCGAAATTGTTGTCGACATCCAGGGCCTTGAAGAAGGCCTTGAACTCGTTCTGGGAAATATCGCCGTTGCGCGCGTCGAACAGGGCCTGCATGGAGCGCAGCAGCGACAGATGCAGGTCGATACGGCTCTCGATCCGGTTAAGGGCGTCATCGGCCGCCCCTTCGAACTTGATGCGGGCGGCTTCCTGCGTCGCGAAATAAGCGAATCCCGCCATGGTCATGCTGATCAATGCAACGGCAATGAACGCGACGATTGGAAAAAGCTTCTTCAACGGATGATGCGGTCCCTGAGCAAAACAGGACCTTTATGGGCAAGTCGCCGGGCCAACACAATGGTCAGGCCAAGCCATCGTGATCACTGGCATATCACGTGGACGGCAACGGGGCGTGTCCGATCAGCCTGGCCGGCCTGCGCCTGGCCTCAGGCGGCGATCTTCAGCGCACCCGGCCCCGGTATGGCACCTGGGGGACATTTGCCCAGAATGATCATGCCCAGCACCTCGTCCTGGGTGACATCCGTGGTGCGTGCCGTGCCGACGACCTGGCCGTTCTTCATCACGCAGACCCGGTCGGCCAGCTCGAACACGTCGTGGATGTCGTGGCTGATCAGGAAGATGCCGATGCCGTCGGACTTGAGCTGCCTGACCAGTTCGCCGACCTGCGCCGTTTCCTGGGGTCCGAGAGCCGCCGTCGGCTCGTCCATGATGAGGATACGGGCGTTGAACAGGATGGCGCGTGCGATCGCCACCGATTGCCGCTGTCCGCCCGACAGTTTGATCACCGGCTCCTTGAAGCGCTGGAAGCGGGGATTGAGCCGCCCCATCACCTTGCGCGCCTCGGCCTCCATGGCGACGTCGTCGAGCGTGCCCCAGGCGGTCATCAGCTCGCGGCCGAGGAACAGATTGGCGGCCGCATCGACATTGTCGGCCAGCGCCAGCGTCTGGTAGATCGTCTCGATGCCGTATTTCTTGGCGTCGCGCGGGTTGGAGATCGCTGCCTCCTCGCCATTGACGAAGATCTGGCCCGAGTCGCGCTTGTAGGCGCCGGACAGGATCTTGATCAGCGTCGACTTGCCGGCGCCGTTGTGGCCGAGCAGCGCCACGACCTCGCCGGGGAAAAGATCGATCGAGGCGTCGTCGACGGCGCGGATGCCGCCGAAGGCGATCGAGATGTTGCGCATGTCGACCAGCGACGTGCCCATGGGGGCAGTTGTGGGAGCAGTTGCGGGAGCGGTCTTGTCAGCCATGATCGTACCCCTAAACCCGCTTGCGATAGACTGTGTCGAGCCACACCGCGATGACCAGCACGGCGCCGACGACGATGCTCTGCAGCGGCGAGTCGACACCGAGCAGCACCATGCCCGACTGCAGCGACTGCATCAGCAACGCGCCAAGCATGGCGCCGATGATCGTTCCCGAGCCGCCGGCGAGCGACGTGCCGCCGATGACGGCCGCGGCAATGACGAGCAGCTCGTCCAATGTGCCAAGCACATTGGTTGCCGAGTTCTGCCGTGCCGACGAAATGGCGGCTGCGATCGTGGCCAGCACGCCCATGATCATGAACACCTTCATGGTGATCCAGCGCGTGTTGATGCCGGCGAGGTTGGCCGCTTCCGGATTGCCGCCGATGGCAAAGACATAACGGCCGAAACGGGTGCGTTTGGTGATGAAGGTCATGACCAGACCGACGGCGACCGCCATCAGTACCGGTATGGCGATGCCGTGGGCGATGAACAGGCCGCCCTCGGGCACGATGATGTTGTTGGCGGCCGCGTAGCGCTTCACGATGCCGATCGGCCACGGATAGGAGTTGGCGAGCCACACCGCGCCCATGATGACGGCGCAGGTGACGACGCCGAGCAGCGTCTCGGCCCAGATCGGGCGCAGCGGGAACCGGAAACGCTTGCGCTGCACCCTTCCGTTGAACAGCGCAAACACGACGGCCAGGCAGGCAACGATGCCCACGACCCAGCTCCAGGTGGCGCCGATCGATCCGGCCGGTCCGCCGCCCATCAGCTGGAAGGTGGCGTCGAGCGGTGCCACCGTCTGGCCTGACGTGACCCACCAGGCGGCACCGCGCCAGACCAGCAGGCCGCCCAGCGTGACGATGAAGGCCGGCACTTCGAGATAGGCGATCACGAAGCCCTGGAACGCGCCGATCAAAAGGCCGAGCGCCAGGCCGATGACCAGCGCCAGCACCCAGATCCACGGATTGCCGAGTTCAAGCCCCACGAACCGGACCAGGAAATGCACCTGGGCAAAGCCCATGACCATGCCGATCAAGCCCTCGGCGGAACCGACGGACAGGTCGATGTTGCGCATGACGATGACCAGCACCATGCCGCAGGCCATGATGGCGACCGCCGACGTTTGCACCGACAGGTTCCACAGGTTGCGCGGCGTGAGAAACGTGCGGCTGTCGAAATCGAGCGGATTGACGCCAAGACGCAGGCTCGAAATCACATGCAGCGCGATCCAGATCAGCAGCAGGGCGCCGATCATGCCCAGCATGCGGGTGTCGATCTCGGTCGCTTTCAGGAACCGGGCGACCGCGCCGAGTTCCGAGGCTCGCGCGGTGTCGGCCTGCAGGTCGGACGTCGTGTCGGTCATGATTTCCTCCAACCGGCTGGCCGTCTGACGCGGATGCCGAACCCAGCCTAGAAGCTATCCGCGCGACGCGGAAACACAAATCTTTTTGAGAAAACGCCGCGGCTTTGGGGCCGCGGCGCCTTCACTTCTGCAAGCGGTCAAACTCAGTTGCAGGCCGCGACGCTGCCGGCGGCGACGCCAGCGCAGACTTCGTCCTTCTTGATCCAGCCGGCGTCGATGACGAGGTTGAGATTGTCCTTGGTGATGGCGACCGGGGTCAGGAACAGCGACTTGACGGTGTTGCCGCCAGGCGTCGTGAAATCCTTCGCGCCGGCGATGTCGGTCATCTTCTTACCGTCGGCAAGCTGCGAGGCGATCTCGGCGGCGTTCTTGCCGAGTTCACGCGCGTCCTTCCACACCGACACTGTCTGGGTGCCGAGCGCGATGCGGTTGAGCGCGGCGTGGTCGCCGTCCTGGCCAGAGACCGGCACGGTGCCGGCGAGCCCCTGCGCCGTCAGCGCCGCGACGACGCCGCCGGCGGTGCCGTCATTGGCCGCGACCACCGCGTCGACCTTGTTGTCGTTGGCGGTGAGGAACTGCTCCATGTTCTTCTGGGCGTTGGCGGGCAGCCAGCCGTCCGTATAGGCTTCGCCAACATTCTTGATCTTGCCGCTGTCGATGGCTTCCTTCAGCACTTCCATCGAGCCCGAGAACAGGAAGTCGGCGTTCGGGTCGGCGCCCGAGCCCTTGATGAAGACGTAATTGCCTTCAGGCTTCACCTTGAACACCTCGCGGGCCTGCATGCGGCCGACTTCCTTGTTGTCGAAGGTCAGGTAGAAGACGTCCTTGTTCTCGATCAGGCGGTCATAGCCGACGACCGGAATGCCCTCGTCGAGCGCCTTCTGTACCGCCGGGCCGATGGCCGAAGCATCCTGCGCCAGGATGATCAGCGAATTGGCGCCCTGCGAAATCAGGCTTTCGACATCGGTCAGCTGCTTGCCGGGATTGGATTGCGCGTCGGCGGAAATGTACTTGTCGCCCGCGGCCTCGATCGCCTTCTTCATGGCGGCCTCGTCGGTCTTCCAGCGCTCCTCCTGGAAGTTGGACCACGACACGCCGATGACCTTGTCCTTCGCCTGCGCGACCGATGCCAGTGTCAGCGACATGGCGACACCCGCCAGAATGGCGGCTGTGAATCTCTTCATGTTATCCTCCCTGCGCCGCGTATGGCGCGACCAAACTGGCCCTAAGGCCGGCACAAAGGCTCTATTTTTTCGAGCCTCGAAAAAACACTGGTCCATCGCCGGAACGCTGTCAACATCGATTCTGATGGATTTTGAGGTGCCGGGAGCCTTTTTTCGAGTCCCGCAATAAATAAATGACAGCACCAGCCGCTTCTGCCAGTATTCGACCCGTTGCCGGAGGTGTCGAGGGGCAGTCAAGAGCCACGGCGACTGGGAGGATGTGGGAAAGCATGTCGGTCGGAATCCGCCACGACGATCTGCGCCGGCGCAACCGCGCGCTGGTGATTGCAGCCGTGCGCCAGGGTGGCCAGCCCTCGCGCACCGAGATCGCCGCCACCACCGGCCTCAGCCACTCGACCATATCGGCGATATCAGCCGACCTGATCGCAGAGGGTATCCTGACCGAAGGCAAGCCCAACGAGGCCGGCTCACTGAAACGCGGCCGGCCACAGGTCGGCCTTGGCCTCAACCCCGAGGCCGCGGCTGTGATGACCGTGGTGCTGTCGCTGAATTTCCTGTCCGTAGCCGTCATCGATTATGCCGGCCAGGTGGTCGCCGAGGAACAGCGCCGGCTGGACACGCTGACCATGTCGCGCGAGGCGCTGATCGGCGAATGCACGGCAATAGTGCGACGTCGCCTCGAGGATCCCGATCTCGATGTCGGCAGCATCGCCCGCATCGCGCTGGCGATCCAGGGCATCACCGACACCAAGGCGCGCGCCATGCTGTGGTCGCCGATCACGCAGCAGACGGACATAGCCTTCGCCGACATACTCGAAGCCGAATTCGGCATCCCCGCCACCATGGAGAACGACTGCAACATGATGGCGGTGGCGCTGCGCTGGCGCGACCCCGAACGCTACCGCGACGACTTCATCGCCATCCTGCTCTCGCACGGCATCGGCATGGGCCTTGTGCTGAAGGGCGAGCTGTTCACCGGCACGCATTCGTCGGGTGGCGAGTTCGGCCACATGATCCATCGCCCGGGCGGCGCGCTCTGCCGCTGCGGGCGGCGCGGCTGCGTCGAGGCCTATGCCGGCAACTACGCCATCTGGCGTAACGCCAGGCAGCTTGGTGAGGACACCGAGCCGGTCGCCGATGTCAGCGACGCGCAAATGCGGACACTCGCCGCGACGGCAAGGGAGAAGGACGGACCGGAGCGCGAAGCCTATCGCAAGGCCGGCGAGGCGCTGGGCTATGGCCTCGGTAGTCTTTTCGCGCTGATCGATCCGGCACCGGTTGCGATGGTCGGCGTCAGCGCCGCCGCCTTCGACCTGATCGAGCCGGCCTTGCGCGAGGCCATCGCCCAGACTGCCGGCGGCCAGCATTCGGAATCGATTTCCTTCGACACCGAGCCGAACGAGCTGCCGCTCATCCGCGAAGGCTGCGCCATGCGCGCATTGACCTTCGTCGACCAGGAGATTTTCGCGCCTGGCGTGCAGGCAAGGGCGGGCGCGGGAAAGAACGTTGCCTGAGACCAAGATCGAACCCAATCACTCCGACGGGGCATGACATACTACCCGCCAGATTTCGGGCCTCCTGCTAGAGCATGATGTCGAAAAGTGTGAAGCGGTTTTCGGACGACATCATGCTCTATCTCTTCGATTTAGAGAAGGATTCAGATTTCAGGTCGATTCGACCTAAAATCATCCGGCTCTAAGCCCCCGTCGGGCGGCGGTGCGGTCCGCCGTGCGCCAGTACCCACAACCGCGTTCAGGCCGGGTAGAGCGCCGCAGCCCAGCGGCAGAAGGTCTGCACCGCGTCATTGCGTCCCGCCCCGTCGGCCTGCACCATGTAATGCGCGCCACTTATGGGCAAGCGGTGCGGCAAGGGCGCTACCAGTTGGCCGGAATCGAGAAACGGCCTGGCGAAACTCTCCAGAACGATCATGGCGCCGCCGCCCGTGGTCATCGCCCAGAGCGCGAGCAGCGATGAATCGTAGCGGGCACGCTGCGGCGGGGCCGGGAGGGCGAGGCCGAAATGATCCGACAGGCGCTGCCACTCGGTCTCAAACCCGATCACATGGTGCAGGCAGGCAAAGGGGAAGTCGCGGATGTCCCGGCGCCCCGCCAACCAGGCGGTGTCGGCAGGATGGCAGACGACGATCGCGGATTCATGGGCCAGCAGTTGAACCGCACCCTCGGGCCAGTCGCCGTGCCCCCAGCGGATGTCGACATCGCTGTTGCCGGCTTCAAAACGATCGGACCAGACGAAGGTGGAGAGTTGGATGTCGATCTCTGGATGGGCCTGCCGAAAATCGGCCAGCCGGGGCGCGAGGATCAACGCCGCCCAAGTGATCGAGGCGCGCACCCGCACCACCCGCCGCGATGGGCGCGCGAAGAGACCGTCCGTCGCCCGCTGCAACTCGGCGAAGGACTGACGCACCGGCTGGGCATAGGCCTGGCCGATATCCGTCAGCGCAACGCCGCGCGGCAGCCGCTCGAACAGCCGCGCGCCGACATGCTTTTCCAGCAGGCGGATATGCTGGCTGACGGCCGCTGCGGTCAGGTTCAGCTCAGCGGCCGCGGCGGTGAAACTGCCATACCGCGCCGCCGCCTCGAAGGCGAGCAGCCAGGTCGGGTGCGGTGTTTTCATGAGATCTTACCGTCAATTAAAATGACCCCAATACCTGAAAAGATATTCTTTGTGTTGTCAATTTCCGAGCAATACCCTGCGCATGAACCACGGCCGGAAAAGAGCGACATCGATGTCAGACCGGAAGGAATGGAACCACGTCCCCGACAGCCTGCCCATTGAGATTGCGCCGGTCTGGCGCTGGCCGCTGAACCTCGCAGCGATCTTTCGCTGGTATGTCGGAAGCTGGCTGCCTGTCTCAATCAATCTCGTCATCGTGGGGCTGGCCTTCGCGGCTTATGCCTTGGCCAGCCCCACGCTTGCCCAGGCGAAGGAGCCCGGGCTATGGATCGTGTTGATCTGGCTACGAAACTTCGGCCTGACGGTAGTTGTAGCGCAGGGGCTGCATCTTGTTTTTCACCGCCACCAGTTGCAGGGCACCGACAAGAAGTTTGATCCGCGCCCCTACCCGCGCAAGGGGCGCGCCTTCAGTTTCGACAGCCAACTGGCCGACAACGTGTTCTGGTCGCTGGCTTCGGGCGTAACGATCTGGTCGGCATACGAGGCGCTGGTCTGGTGGGCGATGGCCAATGGCTATGCGCCGACTCTAACATGGTCCGGCCACCCGGTCTGGTTCGTCGGCCTCTTCCTGTTGATCCCGATCTGGGAGAGTTTCTACTTCTACTGGATTCACCGGCTGCTCCATACGAAGCTCCTTTACCGCATCCACGCGCTGCATCACCGCAATATTGATGTGGGGCCGTGGTCGGGCCTTGCGATGCACCCGGTTGAACACATTTTCTATTTCGGAACCGCGCTGGTCCATTTCGTTGTTCCGTCCAGCCCGGTGCATCTTATCTGCCACCTGATGTTCTATGGCCTTTACGCCATTACCACCCATACCGGGTTCGAAGGGCTCTGGCTGGCCGGGCGCAAGCGCGTCGACCTGGGCACCTTCCACCACCAGCTTCATCATCGCTACTTTGAGGTGAACTACGGCACGCTGGAAGTGCCATGGGACAAGTGGTTCGACACCTTCCACGATGGCACTGAATCGGCAAAGGCACGGATGAAGGCGCGTCTTGCCGCGCGGCGCCGGCTATAGGTCACGCCGGCGGAAGGGGCACGTGATATAAGTCCTCAGGCAGGTTTACGCCGCAGACCGCCCTAGCCCCCGATCTCTTTACCGCAAGGCCGGCGAGGCGCTGGGTTATGGGCTGGGCAGCCTGTTCGCGCTGATCGATCCCGCACCGGTCGCCATGGTCGGCGTCAGCGCCGCCGCCTTCGACCTGATCGAGCCGGCGTTGCGCGAGGCCATCGCCCAGACCGCCGGCGGCCAGCATTCGGAATCGATTTCCTTCGACACCGAGCCGAACGAGCTGCCGCTCATTCGCGAAGGCTGCGCCATGCGCGCATTGACTTTCGTCGACCAGGAGATTTTCGCGCTGAGCGTGCAAGTGAGAGGGAGTGCCGGGAAGAGCGTTGCCTGAAACCGCGCAACGCCTTGCACTCCGGGAAACGCATGGCCGGACGCCATGACTGCGCGTCCCAACTGCTTGACTGGGCGTCCCAAGCTATTGACGGCTTCGATGACAGTGACACCCATGCCGTGCGATCGGTGTGACGCCGACGCTGGGGGGAGTGGAAAGTTCGACACCGGTTCAGATGCGCAAACCCGACAGCACGCTCGACATGGCAACGGCACAGCGAGTTGAATGGCCATTTCCGCGAGGCGAGGCATGTTTCGCTGCACTCGCGCTGGCTGAGCGGCGCTTTAATCCTCGCGGATCGCGTAGCCCGCGCCGCGGATGGTGCGGATGACGTCCGGCATGCGGCCATTGTTGACCGCCTTGCGCAGCCGACCGACATGCACGTCCACGGTGCGCTCGTCGATGTAGATCGTCTCGCCCCAGACATTGTCGAGCAGCTGGCTGCGCGAGAACACCCGGCCGGGATGGCGCATCATGAATTCCAACAGCCGGAACTCGGTCGGTCCGAGCCGGATCTCGCTCTTCTTGCGATAGACCCGGTGCGATTCGCGGTCGAGCACGATGTCGCCGACCTTGAGCACGCTGGACAGCACTTCCGGCTTGGCGCGGCGCAGCAGCGCCTTGACCCGGGCCATGAATTCCGGCGTCGAGAACGGCTTGACCAGATAATCGTCGGCACCGGTCGAAAGGCCGCGCACGCGGTCGCTCTCCTCGCCGCGCGCCGTCAGCATGATGATCGGCAGCCTCTCGGTCTCGGGCCGCATTCGCAGGCGCCGACAGAGCTCGATGCCGGAAACCGCCGGCACCATCCAGTCGAGCACCAGGAGGTCGGGCACGTTCTCCTGGAGGCGGATCTCGGCTTCGTCGCCGCGTGTCACCACCTCGACCTGGTAACCTTCCGATTCCAGATTGTAGCGGAGGAGCACGCCGAGCGGCTCCTCATCCTCCACCACCATGATGCGTGGCGCGATCATCGATTGATCATCCCTGCCGTCAAGCCGCCGGCACCGACATCGCCGTCTCGTCCTGCTTCGGACGGTTGGCGGGCAGTTGCGTGCCGGTCAGCACATAATACGCATTCTCGGCGATGTTGGTCACATGGTCGCCGATGCGTTCGAGGTTCTTGGCGCAGAACAAGAGATGCGTGCAAGCCGTGATGTTGCGCGGATCCTCCATCATGTAGGTCAGGAGTTCGCGGAACACCGAGGTGTATTTGACGTCGATGCGTTCGTCGTCGTTCCTGAGCTTGGCGAGTGCGGCGGCATCGCCGGCCGCATATTCCTCGACCATGCCCTGCACCTGGATCAGCACCAGCTGCGCCATGGAGTCGATCGAGTGCGACAGGTCGCGCGGCGTGGCGGTGAGGCCGACGGAGCCGACGCGCTTGGCGATGTTCTTGGCAAGGTCGCCGATGCGCTCGAGATCGCCCGCCATGCGGATCGAGCCGACGACATGGCGCAGATCGTCGGCCATCGGCTGGCGCTTGGCGATCAGGGTGATGGCGCGGTCGTCGAGTTCGCGCTGGCGCGCGTCCATGATGGCGTCGTCGGAGACGACGCGCTGTGCCAGCGCGTTGTCCGAATTCAGCAGCGCCTTGGTGGCGCCACCGACCATCGTGCCGGCGAGATCGCCCATGTCGCTGATCAGCCTGCTGATCTGTCCGAGATCCTCGTCGAAGGCTGCGACTGTGTGTTCGGCCATGATCCTGGTCCTCGTATGCGTGAGATCAGCCGAAACGGCCGGTGATGTAGTCCTGCGTGCGCTTCTCGCGAGGCGACGTGAAGATCTTCTCGGTCTTGTCGAATTCGACCAGTTCGCCCAGATACATGAAAGCCGTCTGCTTCGAGACGCGCGCGGCCTGCTGCATGTTGTGGGTGACGATGACGATCGTGTAGTCGGCCTGCAACTCGTCGATCAGTTCCTCGATCTTGGCGGTGGACAATGGGTCGAGCGCCGAGGCCGGCTCGTCGAGCAGGATGACTTCCGGCTTCACCGCCACGGTGCGGGCGATGCAAAGCCGCTGCTGCTGGCCGCCCGACAGGCTGAGGCCGCTGGCGTTCAGCTTGTCCTTGACCTCGGTCCACAGTGCCGCGCGCTTCAGCGCCTGTTCGACACGGCCGTCCATCTCGGCCTTGCTGATCTTCTCATAGAGCCTGACGCCGAAGGCGATGTTCTCATAGATCGACATCGGGAATGGCGTCGGCTTCTGGAATACCATGCCGATCTTGGTGCGCAGCAGGTTGAGATCCTGCGAGCGGTCGAGAACGTTTTGGCCGTCGAGCAGCACCTGACCCTCGGCGGTCTGCTTGGGGTAGAGCTCGTAGATGCGGTTGAAGACGCGCAGCAGCGTCGACTTTCCGCAACCCGACGGTCCGATGAAGGCCGTCACGCTGCGCTCGGGCAGCGACAACGTGATGTCCTTCAGCGCCTTCGACTGGCCGTAGTAGAAATTGAGGTTCTTGACCTCGATCTTCGCCTTGGCGGCTGCCTCGGTGGCAATCGTCATGTCTGGAGACAACATCTGGCTCATTTGTCCTCTCTGCGTCCGGTCAGGCTGCGCGCAAAGATGCTGAGCGCGAGAACCGTCAATGTGATTATGAGTGCGCCGGTCCAGGCCAGCTGCTGCCATTCCTCATAGGGGCTGAGAGCGAACTGGAAGATGGTGACCGGCAGGCTGGCCATCGGCGCGTTGAGATTGCTCGACCAGAACTGGTTGTTCAGCGCGGTGAAGAGCAGCGGCGCCGTCTCGCCGGAGATGCGGGCGATCGACAGCAATATGCCGGTGACGATGCCGGAAAGTGCGGCACGGTAAGCCACTGATTTGATGACCACCCAGCGCGGCGCGCCGATCGCGGTGCCGGCTTCGCGCAAGGCGTTCGGCACCAGGTTGAGCATGTCCTCGGTGGTGCGCACGACCACAGGGATGACCAGGATGGCCAGCGCGACGGCGCCGGCGATCGCCGAGAAATGCCCCATCGGCCGCACCATCAATTCGTAGACGAACAGGCCGATGATGATCGACGGCGCCGACAGCAGGATGTCGTTGATGAAGCGCACCACGGTGGTGAGTTTCGAGAAGCGGCCGTATTCGGCCATGTAGGTGCCGGCCAGAACACCGATTGGCGTGCCGACGATAACGGCGATGACCGTCATCACCACGCTGCCATAGATAGCGTTCAGCAGGCCGCCGGCATCGCCGGGCGGCGGCGTCATCTGCGTGAACACATCAAGCGAGAGCCCGGCCGCGCCTTTGTAGATCAACGCGCCGAGGATCAGTGCCAGCCAGGCAAGCCCGATGCCCGCGGCGGCGACGCACAGCGTCATCATCACCGAGTTTCTGGCCTTGCGGCGGCTGTGAAGCGACGAGGCTGTCGACATCGGTCAGGCTCCGGTGCGGGCGTCGATGCGCATCAGCATGTAGCGTGCGATCGCAAGGATGAGGAAGGTGATGACGAACAGGATCAGGCCGAGCGCCACCAGCGAGGACGTGTAGAGGTCGCCAACGGCTTCGGTGAATTCATTGGCGATGGTCGCGGAGATTGTCGTTGCCGGCGCGAACAGCGAGGTCGAGATGCGGTGCGCGTTGCCGATCACGAACGTCACCGCCATGGTTTCGCCAAGCGCGCGGCCAAGGCCGAGCATGACGCCGCCCATGATGCCGATTCGGGTGTAAGGGATGACGACGCGACGTGTCACTTCCCAGGTCGTGCAGCCAATGCCGTAGGCGGACTCCTTCAGCACCGGCGGCACCGTGTCGAACACGTCCTTGGTGATCGAAGTGATGAAGGGCAGCACCATGATGGCGAGGATCAGCGACGAGGTCAGCAGGCCGATGCCGTAGGGCGGACCGGCAAACAGGCTGCCAAGGCCGGGAATGCCATGGAAAACGCTGATGGTGAAGGGCTGCACTGTCGTCTGCAGGAACGGCGCCAGGACGAACAGGCCCCAGATACCATAGATGATCGAAGGAATGCCGGCCAGCAATTCCACCGCCATGCCGATTGGGCGCCGAAGGGGGCGCGGGCAAAGCTCGGTGAGAAAAATGGCAATGCCGATGCCGAGCGGCACGGCGATCAGGATGGCGATGGCCGATGTGACAATGGTCCCATAGATAGGCGCCAGGGCGCCGAATTTTTCCGTCACCGGGTTCCAGCTCTCGCTGGTCAGAAACGAGAAGCCGAAGGTCGACAGTGCCTGCCAGGAACCGGCAAACAACGAGATGGCAACGCCGCCAAGCAGCACCAGCACGAGAATGGCGGCGGCGCGGGTCAGCCCATGGAAGATCGAATCGGTTAACGCGAAACGTCTGACGATGGCGTCGCGCGAGCCCTTGATGGCTGGCAAGGCTTCCTGGACAGCACTCATGTCAAGCTCGGCTCTTTGTGTTGAGAAAAAGGAGCGCCGCGTGAAGCGGCGCTCCTTCGGGTGATGTTACTCGCCTGCGTAGACCGGCTTGCCGTCGGCCTGGATGTCGGCCTTCCACGAAGCCTTGATCAGGTCGACGACGCTGTCGGGGATCGACACGTAGTCGAGCGCCTTGGCGGTTTCCTTGCCGTCCTTATAGGCCCAGGCAAAGAACTTCAGCGCTTCGCCGGTGGCGGCGGCATCGCTCGGAGTCTTGTGGATCAGAACCCAGGTGGAAGCCGCGATCGGCCAGGTGGTGTCGCCAGGCTCGTTGGTGATGATGACGTTGAAGTTCTTCGCGCCCTTGAAGTCGGCATTCGAAGCGGCGGCGCCGAAGGATTCGAGCGACGGCTCGACGACCTTGCCGGCTGCATTCAGCATCTTGGAGTAGGAGAGGTTGTTCTGCTTGGCATAGGCGTACTCGACGTAGCCGATGCCGCCGTCGGTCTGCTTGACGGTGTTGGCAACGCCTTCGCTGCCCTTGGCGCCGACGCCGGTGGGCCATTCCACGGCAGTGTCCGAACCAACCTTGTCCTTCCAGTCGGGCGAGAGCTTCACCAGGTAGTCGGTGAAGTTGAAGGTGGTGCCCGAGCCGTCCGAACGATGCACGACGGCGATCGCGGTCGACGGCAGGGTGAGCGAGGGGTTCAGCGCCTTGATCGCGGCGTCGTCCCAGGTGGTGATCTTGCCCATGTAGATGTCGGCCAGCGCCTTGCCGTCAAGCACCAGTTCGCCCGGCTTGATGCCGGTGAGGTTGACGATCGGCACGATGCCGCCCATCACCATCGGGAACTGCACGAGGCCGTTCTTTTGGAGGTCGGCGTCGGACATCGGCTTGTCGGTGGCGCCGAAGGTCACGGTCTTGGCGATGACCTGCTTGATGCCGCCGCCGGAACCGATCGACTGATAGTTGAGGCCGATGCCGGTGTCCTTCTTGTAGGTGTCGGCCCACTTGGCGAACACCGGATAGATGAAAGTGGAACCGGCGCCGGAAAGGTCAGCTGCCATTGCCGCGGAAAGGGTGATGGTGGACGCCGCAGCCATTGCAATCGCAACGGCCGCCGAGCGGATGAAATGTCTCATGTGGCCTGCTCCTGTTCGGAAGATGGTCTCTCGGCGCCATTTCCTCCGGCGCCCGCTGAGGCCAATAGCCTTCGATTATAACAGTCGCATGACAGTTTCATGTCAGCCCGGTAACGCGTCGCCCGGACCGAGAAAGGCGCCGATGTCGGGCGCCCGCGGCGCGGTCCGGGTTTACCGCCGGAATCAGGGGCTTGAGCCGTCCGACGGCTGGAATGACCCGGGATTCGACCGGGCGTTCCCAAGTGAAAAAAATCCGGACGGGAGCGCGTTGCTCGCAGCCAGAGCGTGTCATGGCCGGGCCATCGCCAAAAACAGGTCCGTTGGGGTAGAGTGACGCTGTTTCTTGCAGGCGGTCGCTGCTCCCGCCCGTAACCGAGAAGGGCGGAATTCGATTTTGCTATTGTCCCGGCTCGGCATCGCCTTGGATATGGTGCGATCGCACCATATCCATTGCACGCAGGGGTGGCAGCAAATCTGCAGCTGATTCCCTCGATTTTGTCTCGCCGGATCCTGCAATCCCGGCGACGCGGGTGCTAGCCCGCGTTGCGATGGACCTGACGGCCGGCGCCGACCCAGCGCTCGACCTTCTCGAGCAGAGCCCTGGGGCTGATCGGCTTGGGCAGATAGTCGTCCATGCCCGCCTCCAGGCAGCGTTCGCGGTCGCCCTTGAGCGCATGCGCGGTGACGCCGACGATCGGCACATGCGTGCCGGTCTCCTGCTCCAGCAGGCGGATCGCGGCCGTCGCTTCGAGACCGCTCATCTCCGGCATGGAGACGTCCATAAGGATCATGCACGGATTGAGCGTGCCGAAGGCGTCGAGCGCCTTGCGGCCATTGGCGACGATCTCGAAACCGTAGCCGGTCTCGCCGAGGATCTGGGTGAAGACCATCTGGTTCACCTCATTGTCCTCGGCCACGAGGATATCCAGCCTTTGCCCGCCGCCGGTGGCAGGCAGCCTGGGACGAACCGGCGGCAGCTGCAGCTGCGCACGCTGCTCGGCTATCGCCAGAGGGGCCCGCGGGGCAATCTCGAGCGTCTCGCCCGCTAGTGGCTGAACGGCCTGGCCGCTGGTGGCGTGGCGATGGCGCTGGATGGTCGCGACCAGGGTTTCCAGGAGCGCCGAAGAGCGCGCCGGCTTGATCAGCTGCGCGTCGATGCCGAGATCGCGGTAGCTGGTGTTGGCAAGCGACTGGTCGACCGAGGTCAGCATGATGATCGGCGTATCCGCGAGGCCCTCGGTGTTGCGCACGATGCGCGCCATTTCGGCGCCGCTCATTTCAGGCATCTGATAGTCGAGCACGACGCAATCGACCGCCACGCCATAGGCCGCCGCGGCGATCAGCACCTTGAGGCCTTCTGCACCGCTTTCGGCCGCGCAGGAATCGAACGTCCACGAGGTCATCTGCTCGGTCAGGATGGCGCGGTTGACGGCATTGTCGTCGACGATCAGCACGCGTGCGCCCGTCACGTCCACCGGCGTGATGCGCTGTCCGTTCTGTTGCCCGGCCCCAGGCAGCGTCACCGTGAACCAGAAGGTCGACCCCTTGCCTTCGGCGCTCTCGACGCCGATGTCGCCACCCATCAGGTCGACCAGCCGCGAGGTGATGGCAAGGCCAAGCCCGGTGCCCTCGTGGCGCCGTGTCGACGACGTGTCGACCTGGCTGAATTTCTCGAACACCAGTTTCAGTTTTTCCTCGGGGATGCCGATGCCGGTATCGGTGACCGAGATCGTCAGCCTGGTTCCCGCCGGAACCCGTTCGCCTGTCACATCGACCAACACGTGGCCTTCTTCTGTGAACTTCACCGCATTGCCGAGCAGGTTGGTGACGATTTGCCGGATCCGGCCGACATCGCCGATGAACAGGCTTTCGAGCCGCGGCTCGATGCGCACGATGAGCTCGAGATCCTTTTCCTTGGCCCGTGTCGACACCAGCGTCGCCACGTCCTCGATCGCCTCGGCGAGATTGAAAGGCGCCGGGTCGAGCACCAGCTGGCCGGCATCGATCTTGGAGAAATCCAGGATGTCGTTGATGATGGTCAGGAGCGCATTGCCCGATTTGACGATGATGTCGGTGAATGTCTTCTGTTTCGGGTCGAGATTGGATTTGGCCAGGAGTTCAGCCATGCCCAGCACGCCGTTCATCGGCGTGCGGATCTCGTGGCTCATATTGGCGAGGAATTCCGACTTGGCGCGGTCGGCGAGCACGGCGCGCTGGCGCGCCTCGCTGAGCTCCGCCTCGCGCTGCTTGAGCTCCGTGATGTCCGTGGTCGAACCGATCAGGTAGAGCGAACCGTCCGAGGCGATCATAGCGCCCTTGCGGGCGAACTGATGCCTGACGCTGCCGTCGGGAAGGCGCACCGTCTCCTCGATCTCCTGGGTCTCGCCGGTACGCAGCACGGCGAGATCGCTGGCCACGAAGGCCTCGCCATCCGGCCCGAAGATTTCGACGTCGGTCTTGCCGATCGCCTCCTGCTTGCTGAAGCCGGTGAGGTCGCACCAGCCCTTGTTGACATAGAACTGCCTGAGATCGGAGCGCTTGGCGTAGATCGACACCGGTACATTGTCGATCAGGCTGCGGAACACCTCGTTCTCGCGCATGCTCTCTTCCAGAGCTTGCTCGCGTGCCTTGACGTCGGTGATGTCGGTGCTGGAGCCGACCAGATGCACCGATCCGTCCGTGGCCACCAGACGGCTCTTGCGCGTCATCAACTGCCGCACGGTTCCGTCACGATGGGTGACGGGCTCCTCGACCTCACGCACACTGCCGTTCGTCACGACATCGGTGTCGTCCTGGCTGAAGCCCTCTGCTTCCTCGCCGCTGAACAACTGGCGGTCGGTCCGGCCGATGACATCGTCCTTGGCGAGACCGGTCAGCGCGCACCAGGCCTTGTTGACGAATTCGATGCTCAGGTCCTGCGCCTTGATGAAGGCGGCTACCGGCAACTCGTCCATGACATGCCGGAAGAGATCGATCTGGCGCATCGAGTGATGAAGCGCAGCCTCGCGACTCTTCAGGTCGGTGATGTCGACGCGCACGCCGATGAACGTGCCGTCGTCGGTGCGCATGTCATAGACCTGGTACCAGCGTCCATCCGAATTGAGGCGCTCATAGGAGGAATTCGGCAGACGGTAACGGGCCAGGATGCCGTCAAGCCAGCGTTCGGAATCGACTTCGTACAGGCTGTCGATCCCAGGATCGCCGCTCGAACGGAAATAGCCGACCGAATGGCCGAACTCCAGCGCTTCGCGGATAGTGCGGCCGGGCTGCCAGAAGGGCTTCAGCGCCGGCAGCGTATTCTGCAGCCTGTGGTTGGCGAAGACGAACTTGTCGTCCCGATCGTAGATGATAACGCCGGCCGGCAGCGATTCAAGCACGTTGGCGAGATGCTTCCGCGCTTCCTGCGCTTCGGTCTCGCGCCGCTTCATGTCGGAGATGTCGAAGAGAAAGCCGGCTACATAGTCGCGGCCGCTTGCCATGCGGACGCGGTTCTTCCTGACGATGCGCGAACGGCTGGCGCCGCCCGCCTCGAAGTTTTCCTCCACTTCATATTGCCGCCCGCTGGCCAGCACCTCACGTTCGCTGCTTTCGAACAACGCGACGTCGGCCGGCCCGAGGAAATCGCTCCCCGGTTTGCCAAGCATGGCTTGCGGCGCCTGCTTGAACAGCGCCGCGAAGGCCTCGTTGACGAAGACGAAGCGCAAATTGTCGTCCTTGACGAAGATCGGATCCTCGACGGCGTTGATCACGGTCTCCGCCAGCCGCGCCTTTTCCAGCGCTTCGGCAAGTTCGGCCTCGCGGTCCTTCATGTCGGTGACATCGACATAGCAAATGAGCAGCTTGCCGCCGGCCAGCGGCGCCATCGACGCGATCAGCGTCCCGCCGTCTTTGCGCGGGAACTGCCACGATCCGGCGGTGCCGGCTCTGATTTCGGCCTCGCGCTCGGCGACATGCCGCTGCCATGTCGCGTCGTCCGAGCCATAGGGGTCGGTGTCGCGGCTCGCGTTCATCAGATCGCGGAAGCTGCAGCCGGTCTCGGCGTCCTGGGCGTCGATCTGCCAGAAATCGTAGAAGGCGCGGTTGATGACCTCGACACGCATGGCGGCATCGAGGACGAGAACGCCGATCGGCATCTGATCGACCATGGTGCGGAGGTTGGCAAACGTCTCGGCGATCTTGGCGTTGGCGTTCTCGATCTCGGCGTCACGGCGCTTGATTTCGGTGACCTCATAGTAGGTCAGCAGGCGTTTGCCTCCCGACAGAGCGGTGACGGAGAACATCATGGTCCGTCCGTCGGCGCGGACAAACTCCCGAGGTGCGACGGTACCGGCCCTGATCTCCTCGACGCGGGTGGCGAGGTAGCGCCGCCATTGCTCTTCGTCGATGTCGCCATAGATGCCATTGCGGCGGTTGAGTTCCATCAACAGACTGAACGGAGCGCCGACGGTCACGGCCCCATCCGGAATCCCGGAGAGATCGCGATAAGCCTTGTTGACGATCAGCGTGTCGAGCCTGGCATCCAGAAGTACGACGCCCATATGCATGGCATCCATCGTCCGCTCGAGATCGCCAAGATGCTGGACGGACTCGCCGTCAGCTGGCGGTTCCATGGCCTCGAAGGCGCTGGCCAGCGCGGTGACGTTGCGGCCTATGCCGCGATAGCCGGCGAATTTTCCGTCGCTGTCGAAACGCGGGAAGCCTGACGTCAGCACCCAGCGGCAGTCGGGGCGGCCACCCTTCAGTTCGTAGACGAAGTCGCGGAACGGCCGGTGCGCCTGCAAATCCTCCAGATGCGCTGCCGCGCTGCGGTTGCCCTTCAGGACCTGATTGAGAAAATCGAAGCGGAACCGGCCAAGCACATCAGCCGGATCGATACCAGTCGCCGCCTGGTAGTCTTGTGAAAGCCAGGAAAAGCGAAGTTCCGCGTCGGTTTCCCAGGTCCAGTCCGAAGCCGCTTCGACGAGCTGGCGAAGCGCGCCGGCGCAATCCATGTCGACGCCGGACGATCCATCGCCGCCATGCGCGGCTGCCTTGCCGGGCTCGCGCTTGCCGCGCGCGCCGATTGCTTCGTCCGATTCCGCCATGCTGTCCCCACCCCGAAAATCAAGGTCGAACCTTCCCTCCGCGGTTCGTCGGCGAAATGTGCCGCAGAAGCATTAACGATCCGCTAACCTTAACGGCGCAACGGGCCGGTTCCTTCTGCGTTATTCCGTCCGGTTGTGGCGCGCAGCGAGGCCGCGCTATAAGCATGTGCAGGGGTGTTGCTAATGTATGGACGGATTGTGCCTTTCTTGCTGGGCGTGGCGCTGCTTTTCAGCGGCGGCTGCTCGCGCAGCTATGACGGCACGGTCATTATCCCGCGGCCGCTCGACGCCCGGCGGATCTGGGACCGGCCGCCGCCCAATGTCGATTACCAGCCTCAGGTGGACAATGGCGCCTTTCCGGGGCCACCCCAGCCACCCGGACGGGTTTCCGAGCGCAAGGTCCTGAAACCTGCGCCGCATAGACGGCATCCGACCAGGGCGTCGCCGCCGCCTCCCCCGTCATCGGGTCCCGAAAAACAACTCGCATGCCGGAACGTGAGCGCACCCGGCCATAGGGTTCGCATGGTCTGCGACTAGGACAGCTTTGCATTTGACAGGATCGCCGAACTGCTCCAGCGGACAGCGTCTACAGCGATGCCGCGCCCTTCCTCGGTTCCTTGGCCCCCAGTCTGTCGAGCGCAAGCCGAACCTGGCGCAGATCGTCCTGCCAGCCGTCGTCGTCGCCCATCGGGCCCTCCGTCGCCGCCCGCTGCAGCCCGCGCGCCTCGGATTCGATCTTGCGCAATTCAGCGATCTTCTGGTCGGAAGTCAGGGAGCCGTCTTCGACGATCTCCAGTATCCTCATTTCCCTGAACGTGGCCATGGCGTTCCTCCTGCCTGATACCGACCACAACGCCGGGAGCAGGTCCCTGTTCCAGCCGGATCTTGGTTCCAGCGGACACGCGGCAGGCTCATCGGAGACGGCTACGCGCTCGAAAACGCCTGTGGTCATTCAGCCGGAAAGAAGGCGGGACTGACCACACGCACGGTCCGCTTGCCGGCCCCTATCGACTGCGGCTAGGCGGCACCCGGAGCCTCGATATCGGATTCTGGAATTGCCGCGACGCTGCCGAGGTCCGACTTTGCCTGAGGCAAAGGGATGATGGCATTGGTCATGTTCGTGGGCGTCACCGTCCTGGCCCTCGGTTCGGCAACCCGCTGATAATAACGCTTGACGTCACAGGCCTTGAAATTGGCATCGTCACGATACCGGAAAGCTGCCGGCAACTCGGTGTATGGTTTGCGCGTGTCGAGCGCCACCATGCTGTCGGTTTCCTGGCTGATATCGCTCAGCGTGTAGAGATCGACCGCCGGATCGTCGCAGATGTAACGGCATTGATCGGCCATTTCCTTGAGATCGCCGCTGCCGGCGAATTGCGACTTTGGCGCGGGGAAGAAATACCCGTCCGAAAGGCGGACGCAAAGCAGCATCGCATTGCCGCCGGTCGTGGCCCCGGCCGCCGCCGTCTCGGATTGGGCCTTCGGCGCCGGGCGCTCCTGCTTTGCCCCCGACGGACAGCCGAGCGCTGCGAACCGCGCCTGCGGGCCGGAATTGTCACGCCCGGAATTGGACGCAGCCGCAATCTGGCGCTGCACCTCCGTCCGGTTTCGAGCCAGGTCGGCGCAGGCGTTGAAGAAGCTGCCCGCGGCACTTTGCGCGGTACACTTGCGCTGCCTCTCCAGGCCCTGAATTGCCGCGAGCTGGCGACGAAGCTAAGCCAGTGCCGGGCTCGCGCCTCCGCCGCGGCCAGCGGACAGCAACTGATTTCTGATCGCACCACAACTGTCCGCGTAGGAAGATGTTGTGCCGAACCCAAACGCAACGATCGATACCAGCGCGATCATCATGAAAAGACAGAAACGGGTCATCTGAATGCCACGGTCCTTGTCGCCGATGGTCCGGAACCACGCTCTTTCGACTTGGGTAAATTACCAATAAATGAGATATACCTAATATTACAAGACTTCTGACCGAGAAGAGCTTCATCTAGTGCAATATAATCCTGCCTATAAATTCGACATTACATTTTTATTTCAAGATTGAGACGAATCGGAAAACAACGGAGACAGACCTGCGGCCGTCGGCAGACCGATGCGTCGAGCCATGCGATCAATCAGGCGTTACCGGTGTCTGGCCTTGAAACCTTTGCCCGCATTGCTGCGTTGAAGCGCGAAGGAGAACGCAGATGTCGATCCACTTCACGGTATCGGAACTGACGAGAAATCTTTTTCATTCTCTCGGGCTGGATCACGAACGTGCCCCGCGGCCGCTCAATCCCGAGCAAAACCTGTTGCTTGAGTGCTATCTGGCCGGGCAGATTCCGGAATCGGCCTGGAGCGACTATGTCTTCGAGACTCCGGATCTGGCACGGCATGCCGAAGTACGGCGCCTGAGCCGTTGATCCGGCGATCGGGGGAAAGACGTTCGACCCCGCTCTCCGATTCAGACGAACCAGCCACGCCCCACGCTGATGCCCACTCCATCGCAGGCTTTTTTGGGTGTGCCGCTACTTGGGCGAAACGAATTGCTGCGTGAACACGTTGCCGGCAATTCCTTGCGACAGTTCCGGCGATAAACTCAGCGGCGTGCAATTCTTCACCGCAGTTATTGCCGCATCGATGAACGACTGACGCGCCTTGTCGTCGCCGGCCACCTTGACGGCGGTTGGTCGCGGCTGTCCGATCAGAGTACCGTCGCGCTTGAAACTGAAGCTCAGGGTTACAGTCGAATTCCCGGCGTCGCCAGGCGGCGTCCAGCACGACTGGATCGCGGCCCCGACATCGTCCATGGTGTGGAGCGTTGCGGCAACCGATGTGCATACGACACCTGCCGACAGCACACCCGCAATCACCAGCTTTGCAATGCTTTTCATCGCAAGCCTCATCGTCACGACCAGCCGGCAATCCGCGTCGGACTGCCGGAATCGATGGTAGGGCCGATTGAGGCGATGGCAATATCCCTTGCCAAAAAGTTGTTCGGAGAGAGCCTACCGCGAAGCCGCCGGGGCGCCTGACCGTGGCCGATGCGAGCCAATGCCGAAAGCAAAAAGGCCGGCACTGAGCCGACCTTTCCTTTCCGCCTCGACGGTTGCGCCAGTACATCCGTGGTCGCGGGCCGAAAGCGAATTGTTTCCAGTAGACAGGCTATTGGTAAACCAAACCTTAACGTGCCGACCGTCTCACGCACCAAGCACGAATCGATAGCCGCGAAGATCGCCTCTTTGCGGTAGGATGGCCTATGCGACCGCCCTGAACTCGGCTTCCGGCATCGTCCCGAGCCCGGCGCACTCCGCGCACACCACGGTCTTTCCGGGACAACCGCTTTGATGCGTCCCATGCGGGCAGCAATGCCCTTTTGACGCATGCCATCTGGAGCAATCGAAAACCTTGCCGCCGCCATGGCAGTGCGCGCATGTCATCTTCACGGAAGTCATTCCAAACTCTACCCGAACCCAAAATCCGCGTTGCCGCGAAAGCTACCCCCCGCACGCAAGTATCAGAGATCGCAGTGCTTTCAAGCGCCGCGGCCTGACTTAAATTGGGTGGATTCGGGCATGGGAAATTCCCGGACTCTCGCCGGGCATTGCGCGCTCTTTGGACGTATGCAGAGCCCATGCGGGACTGGTCCGAAATCGTTGGATTGTCTGGAGATCAACGACCGCGCCGTTGCTTGGTACGCCCAAGGGGAATCGAACCCCTGTTCCCGCCGTGAGAGGGCGGTGTCCTGACCGCTAGACGATGGGCGCGTTCAAGAACCGGCGATATAGGCTGACGGCCAGGAAAAAGCAACTGGGGTTCGGCGGCTTTACCGCATCGAGTAAAAAGCGGTCCTCCGCGTTACCGCCTGGGCTCGATCAGGTCCCAGAGATTGCCATGGAGATCGGCGAAAACGGCCACGGTACCATAGGGTTCGAAACGCGGCGCCTCGCGGAATTCGACGCCTTTGTCCAGCATGGCGGCATGGTCGCGGGCAAAGTCGTCGGTTTCGAGGAAGAGGAAGACCCGGCCGCCGGTCTGGTTGCCGATGCTATTCCTCTGCCTCTCGTCGGACGCCTCGGCGAGCAGCAGCCTGGCGCCCTGCCCGTTGGTCGGCGCGACGATCACCCAGCGCTTGCCGCCGCCGAGATCGACATCCTCGAGCAGCAGAAAGCCCAACCGCCCGACATACCATGCGATCGCTTCGTCATAATCGGCGACGACCAGCGTCACGGTCGCGACACGGCGATGTTCGGCGAATCCGGTCATGTCTGCGGCAAGCTCGTTTGCGGCATTGCTGCCTGCCTATTTGTTGCGGATTGCAAAACGGCCGATCAGGCGGCGCTCGGCGATATCATAGACGAAGATCGCACGGCTGCCGTCGGCAAGCTCGGCATCGACAGAGAGACGATCGCCCGACAAGGACTGGCTGACCACCCTGGCGCCCACCGGCAGCACGATATCGCCGCTGGCCGGCTCGCCAGCCGGCGTCTGGACGTCGCCGGACAGCGGCGGGTTGGCCGATGGCGCCTTGCGGGCTTTGTAGACAAGGGCGCCGATCACCACCATAAGAGCAACAAACAAGAGGCCGAGATTGATGACCATGAAGCGGATGAGCTTGCCGCGCAGCTTGTCGACCTCGGGGTCAAGCGGCTTTTCCTGGTCTTCGTCGGCATCGGGCCGGGCCATGGCAAATATTCCGGAATGGTTTTTCGATGAGCGCTCATAGCGAAGAGGCCCCCGAATTGATAGAGGACCTGTTGATGGAGGCCGCGCCCACCTTGCTGGTCGCGGGCGCGGATGCGGCGGGCCAACGCCTGGACCAGTGGCTGGCAGCCGCCCTTGGCCCGGACATGTCACGCAGTCGCGTACAGATGCTGATCAGGCAAGGCGCCGTCGTCATCGACGGCAAGCCGGTCGACGAAACCAAACGCAAGATGAGCGCGGGCGAAAATGTGTCGGTCGCCATGCCGGAACCGGAACCGGCGCAGCCGCGGGGCGAGAACATAGCGCTCGACGTGCTCTACGAAGACGACGAGTTGATCGTCATCAACAAGCCGGCGGGGCTCGTCGTGCACCCCGGCGCCGGCAACTGGACCGGCACCCTGGTCAATGCGCTGATCCACCATTGCGGCGACAGCCTGTCGGGCATTGGCGGGGTGCGCCGGCCGGGCATCGTCCACCGCCTCGACAAGGAGACCAGCGGCGTAATGGTGGTCGCCAAGACCGACCGCGCCCACAAGGCCCTGTCGGAAGCCTTTGCCGACCACGGCCTGACGGGCGACCTCGAACGCGCCTATCTGGCGCTGGTCTGGGGCATACCGCAGAGGCCGACCGGAACGATCGATGCGCCGCTTGGCCGCGCCGCCGACCGGGTGCGCCGCGCTGTCGTGCCGGAAGGCCGCGACGACGCGCGCCACGCCGTCACCCGCTTTGCCGTGCAGGAGCGTTTCGGCGAGGACCAGCGGGAATTCGCCACCGCAAGCCTCGTCGAATGCCGACTGGAAACCGGCCGCACCCACCAGATCCGCGTTCACATGGCCCATATCGGCCATCCCGTCATCGGCGACCCCGATTACGGCCTGGCATTCCGCACCAAGGCCAATCGGCTGCCGGAGCTCTTGAAAAGTCAGGTCAAGGCATTTTCCCGGCAAGCTTTGCATGCCTGGCTCCTTGCATTTCGGCATCCCACTACCCATCTAACGATGAGGTTCGAGGCACCGATGCCGAGGGATATGGAGAAACTCGTCGACGGCTTCAGCAAACTCTGAACCGACCATCAAAAAACCTGACTGTCATTGTTCACTTCAGCGTGACACACTGTTTCGTGTTGAACAAATGCCTGTCTTTTCTGGTTTTGTTCCTGTATAGGATCTGTTGTCGCGGGCGAGCCTTTGGTGCTCGCGTCACATGCCCGCCGCGTTTCGGGGGCATCACTCCAATAGAGAGGGGGCGCTATCATGGCCCAGTCATTACCCAGTATCGTTTCCGGCGAAGGCGGCCTCAGCCGCTATCTCGAAGAAATCCGCCGCTTTCCCATGCTTCAGCCGCAGGAAGAGTACATGCTCGCCAAGCGTTATGCCGAGCATGAAGACACCACGGCCGCGCACAAGCTCGTCACCAGCCATCTCAGGCTCGTCGCCAAGATCGCCATGGGCTATCGCGGCTATGGCCTGCCGATCGGCGAAGTGATCTCGGAAGGCAATGTCGGCCTCATGCAGGCCGTCAAGAAATTCGAACCCGAGCGCGGTTTCCGCCTCGCCACCTACGCCATGTGGTGGATCAAGGCCTCGATCCAGGAATACATCCTGCGCTCGTGGAGCCTGGTCAAGATGGGCACGACCGCCAACCAGAAGCGTCTGTTCTTCAATCTCCGCAAGGTGAAGGGCAAGATCCAGGCGCTGGACGATGGCGACCTCAAGCCCGACCAGATCGCCGAGATCGCCACGCGGCTGAACGTTTCCGAGGCCGAAGTGGTGTCGATGAACCGCCGCCTGTCCGGCGACGCGTCACTCAACGCGCCGATCCGGGCGACGGAAGGCGAGTCCGGCGAATGGCAGGACTGGCTGGTCGACGACCACGAAAGCCAGGAAGAAATGCTGATCGAGCAGGACGAGTTGGAAAACCGGCGCGGCATGCTGTCGGGCGCGCTGGCCGTGCTCAACGATCGCGAGCGGCGCATCTTCGAGGCGCGTCGCCTCGCCGAGGAGCCGCTGACGCTTGAGGAACTGTCGGCCGAGTTCGACATCAGCCGCGAGCGCGTTCGCCAGATCGAGGTGCGCGCCTTCGAAAAGGTGCAGGATGCCGTCAAGGCCGCCGCCAAGCGCCAGATGCAGGCGCTGCGCACCATCGAGGCACAGCCAGCGGCGTAAAGCCGGGATCGGCTACGAAACAAACGGCGGCGTCAGGAAACTGGCGCCGCCTTTTTGTACGCCGCAGCCGGAGCCACGGTTGCCTCAAAGCCCATCCAGCGGAAACTTGAGGTACCGCCGGCCATTGGCTTCAGGTTCCGGCAGCCGCCCGCCGTTCATGTTGACCTGCAGCGCATGCAGGATCAGTCGCGGCATCGGCAATGTGCGGTCGCGCGCCTCGCGCAGCGCGACGAACTCAGCCTCTGTGCGCGCGGCGACAAGATGGATGTTGGTGGCCCTCTGCGCTGCCACGGTGCTTTCCCACAGGGGCTCGCGGCCACCGGCCTGATAATCATGGCCGACGAAGACGCGCGTCTCGTCCGGCATCGCCAGGATGCCCTGGATCGAGCGCCAGAGCCGCGCGGCGCTGCCGCCGGGGAAATCCGTCCTCGCCGTGCCGCTGTCGGGCATGAACATCGTGTCATGCACGAAGGCCGCATCCCCCACCACATAGGTGATCGACGCCAGCGTATGTCCGGGTGAGAACAGCACCTTGACCGGAAGGGTCCCGATCCGGAACGTCTCGCCCTCCGCGAACAGCCTGTCCCACTGCGTTCCGTCGGCGGGAAAATCCGGCCAGTTGTAGATGACCTTCCACAGCGCCTGGACGTCGACGATCCTGTCGCCGATCGCCATCGGCGCTCCGGTCTTCTGTTTCAGGTAATGCGCCGCCGAGAAATGGTCGGCGTGCGGATGGGTATCGAGGATCCATTCGAGCTCCAGCCCATTTTCCCCGACGAAATCGAGCAGGGCATCCGCGCTCCTCGTACCAGTTGCGCCGGATTTCTCGTCGAAATCAAGGATCGGATCGATGATGGCGCATCGCTTCGTCGCGGGGTCCGCGACGACATACTGGATGGCCCCGGTCGGCTTGTCATAGAAGCCGCTGACCAAAGGCCTGGCCAAAGCTACATCCACATCCGGCTCCCTTACCCCAAGGCCGGCAGGAACGATTTTCTCTACCGGAACCCATTGGGAGCATCGTTGTCCGCTCCTGCGGGCCAGTCAAGCATGACTTGGCTCGCAGGAGCGGAAAAGCCAAAAACTGTTCCGACACGCTGGCTTCAGGCGGAAGGCTGCTTGGTCTTCCTGAGATAGGGCAGGATGGTCTCGTAGGCGCCGAAGCGCTTGGTTGCATCCTCGTTGGAAACGGCGGCCGTGATGATGACGTCCTCGCCCTGCTTCCAGTTCGCCGGCGTCGCCACCTGGTGCTTGGCGGTGAGCTGCATGGAATCGACCGCGCGCAGGATCTCGTCGAAGTTGCGCCCCGTCGTCATCGGGTAGGTCAGCACCAGCTTGATCTTCTTGTCCGGTCCGATGACGTAGACCGAGCGCACGGTAGCATTGTCGGCGGGCGTGCGGCCTTCCGAGGTTTCGCCGGCGCCGCCTGGCAGCATGTCATAGAGCTTGGCGACCTTGAGGTCCTTGTCGCCGATCAGCGGATAATGCACCGAATGGCCGGTCGCCGTCTTGATGTCGTCCTGCCATTTACCGTGGCTTTCGACCGGGTCGACCGAAATGCCGATGATCTTGACGTTGCGCTTCTTGAACTCGCCCTCGAGCCCCGCCATCGTGCCAAGCTCGGTCGTGCAGACCGGCGTGAAATTCTTCGGATGGCTGAACAGGATCGCCCAACCGTCGTCGATCCAGTCATGGAACTTGATGGTCCCTTGCGTGGTCTCGGCGGTGAAGTCCGGCGCGATGTCGTTGATACGAAGACTCATGACCTATCCCTACCCTTGTGAAATATAGCCGGCATTCTTTTGCCGGCCGGCGCCGGCACCTAATCGTACCACCGCAGCGTGACTGATTAAACGCCGGAGATGACGGCTATCGCCCGACGGGCAAAATTTTTCCGCGCCTGCGGGGCGAAAAATAGAGCGTGACATCGGGCATGAGACAGACGTCAGGGATCGGGGAGGCGCGCCTCAGGCCTTGTTGATCGCCAGCGACGTCGCCAGATCTTCCATGCGCTGCGCCAGGGCCCCGAGAGCGTTGGTCAGCACGCTGTCGCTCTTGTCGGCCTTGGTCAGCGCCTCGTCGCGCGTCTTGCGCAAGGTCAGCACCTCGCTCTCCATGCCCTTGACGCGCTTCTGCAGCTCGGAGAGCTCGTCCATCACCATGATGCCGGCCATGACGGTCAGCCGCTGGTCGCCGATCTCGCCAAAAGAATCCTTCAGATGCGAGACATAACGGTCGAAGCGTTCGGCGAGGTCGATCAGATGCTCTTCCTGGCCCTCGTCGCAGGCCATGCGGTACTGCTTGCCGTCGATTGAAACCGTGACCTGTGCCATCGGGCCAGCTCCTATCTGTCCAACACGGCGCGGATGGTTTCCATCGCGGTCACCAGCCGTCGCGATACTTCCTTGTTGGCGTCTTCCAGCCGTTCGGCGCGCGCTTCGGAATTGTCGAGCTCCTGCGCCAGCCGGGAGCGATCGGCATTCATCCGCTGCACTTCGGCCTCGGCTTCCGAATAGTCCCGCTCATGCTCGAGCTTGGCCGCGACGGCGTTTTCCAGCCCTTCTATGGCCTTACCCAGCCTGACGATTACTTCCTTGAGCGTGGTTTCCCCGGTCATGGCCTTCGTCCTGCCCTGCCCATCACCGAATCGTTCGCGTTCAGAACGCGTTATCCAGGAAACATTAGGCACCGGGTGAAGGCAACGTCAACAAAGCTCTCGCGACTGTCCCCCGCTAACGCTAAAGTAGGCCTGCCTGCGGCATCACAAGACCGGCAAATCTGCACCCGATTTGTTGACTAAAAGCCCGCGCCTGCTATGTGTCGCGCACCCTTTTCAAGGGCTCTCCCAAGCCCCCAAACCCCCACCCTGGAGGTACCATGACGTCGCGTGAACAACATGACCGGATGGCCAATGCGATCCGTTTCCTCTCCATGGACGCCGTCGAGAAGGCGAATTCCGGCCATCCCGGCCTGCCCATGGGCTGCGCCGACGTCGCCACGGTGCTGTTCACCCGCTTCCTGAAATATGACCCCAAGGCCCCGCACTGGGCCGACCGCGACCGCTTCATCCTGTCGGCCGGCCATGGCTCGATGCTGCTCTACTCGTTGCTGCATCTGACCGGCTACGAAGACATGACCATCGATCAGATCAAGCACTTCCGCCAGCTGGGTTCGAAAACGGCCGGCCATCCCGAATACGGTCATGCCACCGGCATCGAAACCACGACCGGCCCGCTCGGCCAGGGCCTCGCCAATTCGGTCGGCTTCGCGCTCGGCGAGCGCATCATGAACGCCGCCTTCGGCAACGACCTCGTCGACCATTACACCTACGTGCTGGCCGGCGACGGCTGCCTGATGGAAGGTGTTTCCCAGGAAGCCATCGCGCTTGCCGGTCACCTCAAGCTCAACAAGCTGATCGTCTTCTGGGACAACAACAACATCTCGATCGACGGCCCGGTCTCGCTCGCCGACAACACCGACCAGGTCGCGCGCTTCCAGGCCTCCGGCTGGAACGCCAGCCACATTGATGGCACCGATCCCGAAGCGATCGCCTATGCCATCGAGGCCGCCCGCCATTCCGACAAGCCGACGATGATCGCCTGCAAGACGACCATCGGCTTCGGCGCGCCGACCAAGGCCGGCACCAACAAGGCGCACGGCTCGCCGCTCGGTGCCGACGAGATCGCCGGCGCGCGCAAGTTCTTCAACTGGGATTCTCCGCCCTTCGAAATCCCGGCCGACATCCTCGATGCCTGGCGCACCGCCGGCAAGGCCGGCGTCAAGGCGCGCACAGACTGGGAAGGCCGCCTCGCCAAGGCCGATCCGAAGCTGAAGGCAGAGTTCGAGCGCCGCACCGCGGGCAAGCTGCCGGCGAACTTCGACGCCGTCATCGTCGACTACAAGAAGAAGCTTACGGCCGACAAGCCGAAGGTCGCCACCCGCAAATCCTCGGAGATGGCGCTGGAAGTCATCAACGGCGCGGTACCGGAAACCATCGGCGGTTCGGCCGATCTGACCGGCTCCAACAACACCAAGACCAGCCAGACCAAGAACATCACGCCGGACGATTACGGCCAGCGCTATGTTCACTACGGCATTCGCGAGCATGGCATGGCCGCGGCCATCAACGGTTTGACGCTGCATGGCGGCCTCATCGCCTATGGCGGCACCTTCCTGTGCTTCTCCGACTATGCCCGCCCGTCGATGCGGCTTGCCTCGCTGATGGGCATCCGCTCGATCTTCGTCATGACCCATGATTCCATTGGTCTGGGCGAAGACGGCCCGACCCACCAGCCGGTCGAGCACATGGCGGCCCTTCGCGCCATTCCCAATCACAATGTGTTCCGTCCGGCCGACGCGGTCGAAACCGCTGAATGCTGGCAGATCGCGCTCGAATCCGAAAAGACGCCGTCGACGCTGGCGCTGACCCGTCAGAACCTGCCGACCGTGCGCACCGAGTTCACCGAAAACAACCTGAGCAGCCTGGGGGCCTATGAACTCGCCGCCGCCAGCGGTGAAGCCGCGGTGACGATCTTCGCCACTGGCTCCGAGGTCGAGATCGCGCTCGGCGCCCGCGACCTTCTGGAAAAGCATGGCCACCCGACCCGTGTCGTCTCGGTGCCTTGCTTCGAACTGTTCGACAAGCAGAGCGACGCCTATCGCAAGAAGACGATCGGTTCGGCACCGATCAAGATGGCGATCGAGGCCGGCATCCGCCAGGGCTGGGATCATCTCATCGGATCCGATGGCATCTTCATCGGCATGACCAGCTTCGGTGCCTCGGGCACCATCGAGCAGCTCTATCCGCATTTCGGTATCACCGCCGATGCGGCTGCCAAGGCAGCGGAAGCCCGCCTGCACGGCAAATGAGGCCCGGGCATGTCGCCCAAAAGTGTATAGCGGTTTTGGGATAACGACATGCACGAAACAAAATTACCGGCGAGATCGCGTGAAAAGCGGTTTCGCCGGACTGGCCTAACCTAATCGATTTAAATCCAGCCCGCTGCGGCTGGATTCTTCGCCCGTCCGCCGCTATGAAGCTGCGGACCAATCGTCTGCCTTCCAGCTCCCAGGGAGAGAACAATGACCGTCAGAGTTGCCATCAACGGATTTGGCCGCATCGGCCGCAACATCCTGCGTGCCATCCATGAGTCCGGCCGCAGGGACATCGATGTCGTCGCCGTCAACGATCTCGGCCCGGTCGAGACCAATGCCCACCTGCTGCGCTTTGACAGCGTGCACGGCCGTTTCCCCCATGAAGTGTCGGTCGACGGCGACCAGATCACCGTCGGCAGGGAGAAGTTCAAGGTCACCGCGATCAAGGACCCGACGCAGTTGCCGTGGAAGGAACTCGGCGTCGACATCGCGCTCGAATGCACCGGCATCTTCACCGCCCGCGACAAGGCCGCCGCGCACCTGACCGCCGGCGCCAAGCGCGTGCTGGTCTCGGCGCCTGCCGACGGCGCTGATCTGACCGTCGTCTACGGCATCAACCACGACAAGCTGACCAAGGACCACATCGTCATCTCGAATGCGTCCTGCACCACCAATTGCCTGGCGCCGCTCGCGGCCGTCCTGCACGAGACGGTCGGCATCGAAAAGGGCATGATGACGACGATCCATTCCTACACTGGCGACCAGCCGACGCTGGACACCATGCACAAGGATCTCTACCGCGCCCGCGCCGCCGCCCTGTCGCAGATCCCGACCTCGACCGGTGCCGCCAAGGCCATCGGCCTCGTCCTGCCCGACCTCAAGGGTAAGCTCGACGGCATCTCGATCCGCGTGCCGACGCCGAATGTCTCGGTCGTCGACTTCAAGTTCATCGCCAAGCGTTCGACCACGGTACAGGAAATCAACGAGGCGGTGATCGCCGCCTCCAACGGCAGGCTGAAGGGCATCCTCGGCGTCACCCATCACCCGAACGTGTCGATCGACTTCAACCACGATCCGCGCTCCTCGATCATGGCGCTCGACCAGACCAAGGTGATGGACGGCAACTTCGTTTCGGTGTTGTCGTGGTACGACAATGAATGGGGCTTCTCCAACCGCATGGGCGACACCGCCGTCGCTTTCGGCAAGACCATCGCCTGATCGAAGATCCGTCTTCTCGACACTCGAAACGCCCGGCTTCGTCCGGGCGTTTTTCGTTTACCGGAGCAGCAGCGCGAAAATCAGTGGCGCTGGGCAAAAAACCACCCTCCCGCCTTGCACTGGTCACGCCTTCGCCCCACTCTGCCGTAAAGCCAGGAGGCAGAGGAATTCGAGGGGCAAATCACGGATGGAGCATGCGATCTATCTCGTCACGCTGGTTGGCACAGCGCTTGTCGTCGCCGCCGCGTTTTCGAGCCTGATCGCCTTCCGCTTCGGCGCCCCGCTCCTGCTCCTGTTTCTGTGCATCGGGCTCGCCACCGGAACCGACGGCCTCGGCATCCAGTTCGACAACGCCCGTATCGCCTATTTTGCCGGCTCACTGGCGCTCGCCGTCATCCTGTTCGATTCCGGTTTCGGCACGCCGCTCAACGCCTTGCGGCAGGCGGCAGGACCAGCCCTGTCGCTGGCGACCTTCGGCGTGCTTCTCACCACCGGCCTGTTCGGCGCCGCCGCCTACTACCTGCTCGACCTCAGCTGGCTGGAATCCTTCCTGCTCGGTGCCGCCGTCGCCTCGACCGACGCGGCCGCGGTGTTCTTCCTGCTGCGCGCCGGCGAGATCAATCTGCGCGAGCGCGTGCGCTCCACGCTCGAGGTGGAATCGGGCACCAACGATCCGATCGCCATCTTCCTGACCATCACGCTGGTCGAGGTCATTGCCGCCCATGCCAATCCCGAAGCCAATGTCCTGGTCACCAATCTGATCCTCGGCTTCCTCGTCAACATGGGCCTCGGCGCCATCGTCGGCGTGCTTGGCGGCCTCGCCATCGTGCGCCTAGTCGATCGGCTCAACCTCGACCATGGCCTGCTGCCGATCTTCGTGCTGACCCTGTCGCTGATGGTCTTCGCCGCCGCCGGCGCGATTGGCGGGTCGGGCTTCCTGGCCGTCTATATCGCCGGGCTCATCGCAGGCAATTCCGACATCCGCGCCGTCACCATCCTGAAGCGTTTCCAGGATGGCATGTCGTGGCTGGCGCAGATCATCATGTTCCTCATCCTCGGCCTGTTCGCGACGCCCTCGCAATTTCCGGCGATCATGGTGCCTGCGATAGCCCTTGGCCTGTTCCTGATGTTCATTGCCAGACCTGTCGCCGTGTGGCTTTGCCTGGTCCCGTTCCGCCTGCCGCGTCCCGAAGTCGCTTTCGTCTCCTGGGTCGGGCTGCGCGGTGCCGTATCCATCCTGCTCGCCATCACACCGCTGCTCGGCGGGCTGGAGAACGGCCGCACCATCTTCAACGCCGCCTTCATCATCGTTCTGGTGTCGCTGGTCATCCAGGGCTGGACCGTCGGTCCGCTGGCGCGTCGCCTGGGCCTGATCGTGCCGGCGCGGCTCGGACCTCTGGACAAGGTCGAACTGGAGCTGCCCGGCTCCGCGCATCACGAACTCCTTGCCTATCGTGTGGCGCCAGGCAGCCCGGTGGCGCGCGGCGAGCGCATCCCGCGCTGGGCGCGGCCCTCGCTGGTGCTGCGTGACGGCCGCTCGATGCGTTTCCAGGACATGGGCCGGCTCGCTGCCGGCGATCAGGTCTACATCTTCGTGCCCGACCGCTATCCGCGCCTGCTCGACAAGCTGTTCGCCAGCCGCGCCGTGGTCGATCCGGACGATGCCGATTTTTTCGGCGCCTTCGCCGTCGACCCCGAACGCTCCGCCGCCGAACTGGAAGTCGCCTATGCGCCCGGTCTCACCGAGGCCGAGCAGAAGCAAACAGTCGGCGCCCTGGTCACGGCGCGGCTCGGCGGCCATGCCGAATATGCCGACCGGGTTCTGCTTGGCCCGATCGAGCTGATCGTCAGGGATGTCGACGACAAGGGCAGGATCACAGGTCTCGGCCTCTCTTTCGAGCCGACCGCACCGGTGGCGCGCGTGCCTGTCTTCCTGAGCGCCGGCGAGATCGGCGACCGTCTCGGTGCCTTTATCCGCAAGTGGCGCAAGCCGGCCGGGGCGCAGGTAACGGCACAGGCGGATGACGGCCCTGAGCCGCCGGTCGAGAAGGCATCGGCCGAAAGCTGACGCGGGCGATCGTTGCACCACCCCGACATAAGCCGGGCGTCTTCACGGACTATGTCCCCGCCCGTCTCAAAATTTCGCATCCGACCCCGGCCAAAGCCTTGCATCGCCGCCGATGCGGGGTATGGTCCCGGCGATTTTCAGACGAAAGGGACCGGCATGGCTGCCTTCAAGACACTGGACGATATCGGCAACATCAGCGGCAAGCGCGTGCTGGTGCGCGTCGATCTCAACGTTCCCGTCGCAGACGGCAAGGTCACCGACGCCACCCGCATCGAGCGCATCGCACCGACCATCGCCGAATTGTCCGGGAAGGGCGCCAAGGTCATCCTGCTCGCCCATTTCGGCCGGCCCAAGGATGGCCCCTCGCCCGAATTCTCGCTGGAGCCTATCGCCAGGGCAACCGCTGAGGTGCTCGGCCGCCCCGTCGGCTTCGCCAGCGATTGCGTCGGCGACACGGCAGGCAGCGCTATCGCCGCCATGGACAAGGGCGACGTGCTGCTCCTGGAAAACACCCGCTTCTACAAGGCCGAGGAGAAGAACGACCCGGCCTTTGCCGAACGGCTCGCCGCCAATGGCGACATCTTCGTCAACGATGCCTTTTCCGCCGCCCACCGCGCCCATGCCTCGACCGAAGGGCTGGCGCATCTCTTGCCTTCCTTTGCCGGCCGCACCATGCAGGCCGAACTCGAGGCACTGGAGAAGGGCCTGGGCAATCCGGTGCGTCCGGTCGTCGCCATCGTCGGCGGCGCCAAGGTCTCGACCAAGATCGACCTGTTGATGAACCTGGTGAAGAAAGTCGACGCGCTGGTCATCGGCGGCGGCATGGCCAACACCTTCCTCGCCGCGCGCGGCACCGATGTCGGCAAGTCGCTGTGCGAGCACGATCTCGCCCCGACCGCCAAGCAGATCATGATCGAGGCCGCCGAGGCCGGCTGCGCCATCATCCTGCCGGTCGACGGCGTCGTCGCCAAGGAATTCAAGGCGGGTGCGGCCTGCGAGACCGTCGCCATCTCGGACGTGCCAGCCGATGGCATGATCCTCGATGTCGGCGCCAGAACCGTGACGACGATCGGCGAGTGGATCGATCGCGCGGCGACGCTGGTCTGGAACGGTCCGCTCGGCGCCTTCGAGATCGAGCCGTTCGATCACGCCACGGTGGCTGCAGCCAAGCATGCGGCCGCGCGTACAAAGTCCGGCAAGCTGGTTTCGGTCGCTGGCGGCGGCGACACGGTGGCCGCGCTCAACCACGCCGGTGTCGCCGACGACTTCACCTATGTCTCGACCGCCGGCGGCGCCTTCCTGGAGTGGATGGAAGGCAAGCCCTTGCCCGGCGTCGACGTGCTCAAGCGCTGAGGCGTTCGTCGGCTCGCCGACAATCCGATCAACTCGAGGGGAGCCGGCGGCAGCGCCGGCGACTTTCAATCGATTCGAGCTTTCCGGCATCATTCCTTTGGCGGTAGAGTTCCGTTAAACGCGAACGATACCGTCAAGGAGAGCAACCATGAGCGAACGTCTCGAAGACATTGCCGCCGCGATCGTGGCCAACGGCAAGGGCCTTTTGGCCGCCGATGAAAGCTCCGGCACCATCAAGAAGCGCTTCGATGTCATCGGTGTCGAATCGACCGCCGACAGCCGCCGCGACTACCGCGAGATGATGTTCCGCACCAAGGACGCGATGACCCGGTACATTTCCGGCGTCATCCTTTATGACGAGACCATCCGCCAGAAGGCCGCCGACGGGACGCCGCTGGTCGACATCATCAAGGCATCAGGCGCCATTCCCGGCATCAAGGTCGATGCCGGTGCCAAGCCGCTGGCCGGCTTTCCCGGCGACACCATTACCGAAGGCCTCGACGGGTTGCGCGAGCGCCTTGCCGACTATTACAAGCTCGGCGCCCGCTTCGCCAAATGGCGCGCGGTGATCGACATCGACACGACCAGGGGCGTGCCCTCGGTCACGTCGATCGGCGCGAACACCCATGCCCTCGCCCGCTATGCGGCCCTTTGCCAGGAAGCCGGCATCGTGCCGATCGTCGAGCCTGAAGTGCTGATGGACGGCGCCCACGACATCGACACCTGCTACGAGGTTTCCAAGGCGACGCTGACGAAGCTCTACGACGAACTCTACGCCGCCCGTGTCGTGCTCGAAGGCACGATCCTGAAGCCCAACATGGTGCTCTCGGGAAAAAAATCAGGCACGGTGGACAGCCCCGAGCAAGTAGCCGAAAAAACCATAAAACTGTTCCGCGAGACGGTGCCGGCGGCGGTGCCGGGCATCGCCTTCCTCTCCGGCGGCCAGGAGGACGAGGAGGCGACCGCCAACCTCAATGCCATCAACGCCATCGGCCCGCATCCGTGGAAGCTGACCTTCTCCTATGGCCGCGCGCTGCAGGCCGCGCCGCAGAAGGCCTGGAGCGGCAAGGCCTCGAACGTCGCCGCCGGCCAGGCCGCCTTCACCCACCGTGCCCACATGAATCACCTGGCGGCACTGGGTAAATGGAAGGCGAGCCTGGAACAGGCTGCCTGAAGACCCCCTGCTATTCCTTTCCTTCAAACCCGGGCCGACATGCCCGGGTTTTTTGTTTTGGCGCACCGGCCTTGGGGCAAGGCGTTCGCATTCTTATTTGCTCTGGGCATTCCTGGCAGCGGCGATGTCGGCTTGCGCCCATCCCGTACGTCCTTGGGATGCAGACAGGGAGAAGTTCATGCATCGCAACAAGGTCGTTTCGCGCGAAGACTGGTTCGAGGCTCATAAGGCACATCTGGCCCGCGAGAAGGAACTGACACGGTTACGCGAGCGCGTTGCGGCCGAGCGGCGCGAACTGCCCTGGTTGAAAATCCGCAAGGACTATGTCTTCGAAACCGAACAGGGGCCGAAGAAACTTTCCGACCTGTTCGGCGCCAACAGCCAGCTGATCGTCTACCACTTCATGTTTGGACCGGGATGTACGCATCATTGCGAGGGCTGCTCGTTCCTTGCCGACCATATAGACGGAGCCAATCAGCATCTGAGGCATCACGATGTGTCGGTGGTCGTGGTTTCACGCGCGCCGCTGGCGGAACTGCTGCCCTACAAGCAGCGCATGGGCTGGAAGTTCGACTGGGTGTCGTCCTATGCGTCGGATTTCAACTTTGACATGCAGGTTTCCTTCACCGACAGGCAGATCGCGGCTGGCGACACCACCTATAATTTCGAAACCCGTCCCCGGACATCGAAGGAGCTCCCCGGCATCAGCGTTTTCTACAGGGACGAGAACGGCGACACCTTCCTGACATTCGTTTCGCGTGCCCGCGGCGGCGAACAACTGATCGGCGCCTACCACTATCTGGACCTGACGCCGAAGGGCCGCGATGAGACCGGCCTCTATCGCAACCTGATGGATTGGGTGCGGCTGCACGACGAATATGCAGGCGAGCCGCAAGCGGAGCGCGATCGCCACGACGGCTAGAGTCCACCGAAGTGCGGAGCGGTTTTGCGTTCGGAATAGCGTAAAGCAAAGGGGTAGAGCGTTCGAGGCGATTCTGTTTTCGCCGGAAATGCTCGTTCACCTCGCCCGTGACATGCATTAGATGCTGGTCGCAAACCAGCTCAATGGACCAGCGATGCGACGCTTTCCGACCATTCTCACCTGGCTCGCCTTCCCTGTCTATGTCTGGCAGGGGCTGGGCGTGCGCCGCCGCACCTCGCGCATGCTGCCGGCGCGAGGCCCGGTCATGCACGATCTCGCCGGCAACCCGCCGGTGATCTCGCTGCTGGTGCTGGGCGATTCCTCAGCCGCGTCGGTCGGCATCGGCAATTCCGAAAACGGACTTGCCGCGCAGCTCGCCGTCCTGATTGCACAGCGCACCGGCAGCGCTGTGCGCTGGCGTGCAGCCGGCTTCAATTCGGCGACATCGGGCCAGATTCGCGACCATGTCCTGCCCAATCTGTCGGCCGATCCGTGGACGCACATCGTGCTCGCCATCGGCACCAACGATACCAAGAACTTCCATTCAGTACCGCGTTTCAAGAAGGAGTTCGGCGGCCTGCTCTATGCGCTGCGCGCCAAATGGCCGGAGGCGCGCGTGGTATGGTCACCGGTGCTGGAGTTCACGCGTGCGCCGGCCATGCCGTCGCTGCTCGGCAAGATCCTCGAGATCCGCGCCACCGCGATGAACCGGATGGGCGAACGCCTCTGCCTGGAACGCGGCGCGGTGCCGGCGCCGCGCCTGCCGATCACCAATCCCGAGGCCGGTTTTGCCTCCGACGGGTTCCATGCCTCGGAGGCCGGCTACCGGGCCTGGGCGGAACATCTCGTCGGCCCTGTGCTTGCGGACTGAAAGCCGACGACAGGTGTCGCGAGGGCCTATGTCAAATGCCCGAGCACGGCCGCCAGCGAGATTGCCGCCATGGCGAGCAATGCCAATTTCCAGAAATCGGCGCGGCGCTTGAGCCCGGGCCAACCGACCGGCTTGATGATCTGGATCACCATGAACCCGACAATGACAAGGGCGAGGAGTTTGGTCATGCCGCCTTTGACCAGCAACGCTGTCACCTGTCAAAGCGGTTCGTTCCGTCTCCGGGAAAGAAAGGGCGTCGCGATCCCGAACCGGAACGCGGCGCCCGCCTTGACCGCGCAGCGATCTACTTCAGCGGCTTGAGGCCAGCCTCGATCGAAGCGCGCTTTGCCTCCAGGAACGGCGGCAGGGCGAGGCTTTCGCCGAGCGTTTCCAGCGGCTCGTCGGCGGTGAACCCCGGTCCGTCGGTGGCGATCTCGAACAGGATGCCGTTCGGCTCACGGAAATAGAGCGAGCGGAAGTAGTAGCGCTCGACCTCGCCGCTCGATGGAAGCCGGAATTCGGCCAGGCGTGCCGTCCATTGATGCAACGTCTCCTGGTCGGGCGCCCTGAAGGCAACATGATGAACCGCACCGGCGCCTTGCCTAGCCGGCGCAATCCCAGGCTGCACGGCTACATGAAGCTCCGCCGCCGGCCCGCCCGCGCCCATTTCGAAGACGTGGACCTGGCCCTCACCGTCCGGCGAAGCATAGTCGCGGGCCTTACGCATGTTCATCACGCTGGTCAGCACCGCCTCGGTGTTGGTGATGTCGGGAACACTGATGACGATCGGCCCGAGCCCGCGGATCTGATGCTCCGCCGGCACCGGGCTCTGCGCCCAGGGATGGCTGCCGCCCTTGCCGCCATCGCTGACGAGCCGCAGACGCTGGCCCTCGGGATCTTCGAAATCCAGGCTGGAGTAGCCGCCGATATCGGCAATCTCTCCTGTCACGATGCCTTCGCTGGCAAGGTGCTGCTTCCACCAGGCAAGGCTCTCCCGGCTGCCGACCCTGAGGCTGGTCCGCGCGATGCTGTGCGTGCCGCGCCGTTCGCGGCCGACCGGCCAGTCGAAGAAGGTGAGGTCGGTACCCGGCGTTGCCTCGCCGTCGGCATAAAAGAGGTGGTAGGCCGATGTGTCGTCCTGGTTCACCGTCTTCTTGACCAGCCGCAGCCCCAGCACCCTCGTGTAGAAGTGAAGATTACCGGGCGCATTGGCGGTGATGGCGGTCAGATGGTGAATTCCCGTCAGTTGCAAGCTCATAGTCGTCTCCCTGTTTTTGGGGAAGGATTTTCTCCCTTCATATCAGAACTCCCGTCACGCCGCTGAAGGCCGCCTATCCCGACAGTCCGTCACCACGCGATGAACAATACTGCCCCGATTAGCTGCCCTCCGGTGAACAATCCGCGCCCGCCTGACCCGTCACGGCAAGAACGGAACCGTCGTCGCACGACCTGCCATCCTCCTGACAGACTGCTGTCAGGAGGGGTGTGCGATACTGTTCCCAGTCAGAGAGAGGAGATTGGTCATGAACGGTTTTACCATTCTGCGCGGCATGCAGCACTATGTCGGTAAGATCCGCACGATGCGCAACGAGATCCGGACCCAGCGGTTCATGAATGCGCTGCCCGCCGACATTCGCAAGGATATCGGCTGGCCTGACATGTATGCCGAGCGTCGCCGTCACGGCAATTGAGACGAAATTTTCAGCGCAGCAGTTGGATGCTGACCCATCGGCACCCAGATATCAGGTCCGGCGCGCGAGGGATGGAGCGAGTTCATGCCCGATCAGAAGATAATCGGCTTTCTGTTCATCGAAGGTTTTGCCGACTGGGAATACGGGCTGCTGGCAGCCTCGGCGGTCGAATGGTTCCGCGCTCGCGCCGTGTCGATTACGCCCGAAGGCAAGCCGGTGACCGGAATCAGCGGTTTTCGGCTGACGCCAGACCGGTCAGCCAGCGTCGATGAGAATACCGATCTCGATGCCGTGGCCGTCATCGGTTCCGACCAGTGGGCGGGCAAGGCGCCGCCGGATGCTTCCGAACTGCTGACGGCCGTCGCCAGGCGCGGCGGTGTCGTTGGCGGCATCTGTGCGGGAACGCTTGCGCTGGCCCGCGCCGGCATGTTCGAGAACGCTAGGCACACCAGCAATGGCCGTGACTGGATCAACGGTCACGAAGCCGGCTATGCCGGCGACCTGAACTATCAGGATGTGCCGCATGCCGTGGCTGACGGCAAGATCGTGTCCGCGCCGGGTTCGGCACCGGGCACCTTCGCCCTTGCCTTCCTGCAGACGCTCTATCCCGAGAAAGGCAGCCAACTCGCGCAGATGCGGACGCTGTTCGCCAAGGAGTATGCTGAAGCCTCCTGACAGTATGCTGTCAGGAGGTGCGTGCGATGGTGGGATGATGCGCCTGGCCGGCCGAAAGGACGATCGATGAAGAGTTGGAACGACAGGCTGAACACACCAGGCATCAGCGGCGTGAAACCAACGCCGCGCACGGTGGGGGACGTCCTCGAAGGCCAGCCGATGCTGGTGCCGACCGCGCGCCAGGTCGACGATTTCATCCGCTCGATTCCCGAAGGCGTCGAGATGGATGTCCGCGCGTTGCGCACGGCCCTTGCCATCGAGCACGGCGCCGAAGTGACATGCCCGGTCACCATGGGTTATCATCTGCGCACGGTCGCCGAAGCCGCCAATGAGGACCTTGAGCGCGGCATGACTCTCCGCGACATCGCACCCTTCTGGCGCGTGCTCGATGCGACGACGCCGACAACGAGTAAACTGTCCTTCGGCGCGGATTTCGTCGCCGCGCAGCGCAAGCGCGAAGGGCTGAAACCGTAATGCATGCCATGTGGAAGTGGATCCGGTCCGGGAGCCACGGCATGCATGGGAACGATACTGGGGAAGCAAACGATGCGCCGCGCCGACAGGCTCTTTCAGATCGTGCAGCATCTGCGTGGTGGCCGTCTGGTCACCGCCCAGAAGCTCGGCACGTGGCTCGAGGTTTCCGAGCGAACCATCTATCGCGACATAGCCGACCTGCAGTCGACGGGCGTGCCGATCGACGGCGAGGCCGGCGTTGGCTACATGATGAGGGAGGGTTTCGACCTTCCACCGCTGATGTTCACGCGTGACGAGATCGTGGCGCTGGTCGCCGGCGCGCGAATGGTGCGTGCCTTTGGCGGCGCCGCGATGGCGCGGGCCGCCGACGAGGCGCTGGTCAAGATCGGTGCCGTGTTGCCCGATGCAGAAAAGGACCGCATCGCCCGCACCGAGATCCATACGCCGATGTGGGTGGTCAGCGACGCCGCCCGCGAGGCGATCGATCTGATCGAACGCGCGGTCGAAAAGCGCCAGGTGCTGACCATCGACTACTCGGACGAAGCCGGCCGCGGCACCGCGCGCGATATCAGGCCGCTCGGCCTGTGGTTCTGGGGCAAGGTGTGGACGCTGGTCGCCTGGTGTGAGATGCGCGATGATTTCCGTGCCTTCCGCATCGACCGCATCGCCTCGGTGGTCATCGCAGGGCGCATCTTCAAGCCGGAACGCGGCAAGCAGCTTGCCGATTTCTACCGGGCGGTGGAGCGCAGCGAGGATTACGGCATGGCGCCGGACCGCGCGGCGCGAAGCTGAGATTTGCCCGACCGCACAAAAAAGTCCGCTCGAAGCGGGCTTTTTTGTTGCGTAGGCGAAAGGCCTATTCCTCGTCGTCCGTGTCGGTATCCTTCGACTTCAGCGCCGACAGCTTGGCGAAGACCGCATTGGCGTCGAGCTCCGCATCCTCGTCCTTCGGCTTCTCCGGCGCTGGTACCAGCCGCTCGGTCAATGCCGCCGGCAGCAGCGTGTCGCCGACCGGCTGCGCCTGTTCGCGGCCCCGCGAGGCGCGGTTGACTTCCATGTCGAGGTCGATCTGCGAGGCGAGGCCCAGCGTCACCGGGTCCATCGGCTGCAGATTGGCCGAATTCCAGTGCTTGCGTTCGCGGATCTGCTCGATCGTCGACTTGGTGGTGCCGACGAGGCGCGAAATCTGCGCGTCCTTGAGTTCGGGATGATTGCGCACCAGCCACAGGATGGCGTTCGGCCGGTCCTGGCGCTTCGACAGCGGCGTGTAGCGCGGACCCTTGCGCTTGGATTCCGGCACCCGCACCTTGGGGTCGGAAAGCTTCAGGCGCTGGTTCGGGTCTTTCTCGGCGCGCGCGATCTCGTCGCGGGTCAGCTGACCGGTCATGATCGGGTCCATGCCCTTGATGCCTTGCGCCGATTCGCCGTCGGCGATCGCCTTGACCTCGAGCGGATGCAGCCCGCAGAACTGCGCGATCTGCTCGAAGGAAAGCGCGGTGTTGTCGACCAGCCAGACGGCGGTCGCCTTGGGCATCAGCAGCGTATTGGCCATTTTTAAAAATCCTTCTCGTTCGCCCGCGTTCCCGCGCGGGCGGTGGTTTAGAGCCACCAAAATGGGAAATTCGGGGCCTGTATAACCGTTCCCTGCCTGTTTCGCAATGTCTTTGGAGAAGCCCACCGGAAACCGCGAACCGGCAGTTACCGGAACGGTTCCGTGCCCTTGAGCAACGCGACAAGCTGGCTCTGTTGGCGTGTTCCGGTCTTGGCGAATATCCGTTCGAGATAGGTTCGTCCGGTCTTCACGGTGATGTTGGCGCTTGCCGCCGCCTCCATCAGGGTTCGTCCTTGCGAAAGTGCCGAGGCCAGGCGCGCTTCGGCCGGCGTCAGGTCGAACAAGCCGGCAAGCAGCGTTGGCGACGGAACCATGGCGCTGGCATTCACTGCCGTCGCCGCGATCAGAATGTCGGCGCCCGAGAATATCTCGTGGGCGGAACGGCGCAGGGGCAGGACATGAAGGATCAGTGGCGACCTTTGGGCGGCAGCCGGAACCGGGATGGATCGGACCGAGGGTTCGGTATCCCCGCGCGCGGCGACGACGGCCTGCTGAAACAGGCGATTGGCGTCCGCATCGGCTATTGCCATGCCACCAAAGGCGACCGGCAGGAAGATCGAGCCCATGCTCTCGAACAACGGATTGGCGGCAAGCACACGTCCCCTCGACGAGAGAATTGCCGCCGGCAGTCCCATGGCCGTCATGACGGCCACGGTTCCCTTGGCGCGCTCCAGGCCAAGCCGTGCGGCGATCAGGCTTGCGCGCGCCATTGCCGGCCGCAAACCGTCGAGAATGTCGAAGCTCCGCGCGTCGTAGCCGCCTTCACCAAGCCTTCGCTGGAAGACAAAGATAGCCAATTCGCCGCTAGGCATCGGGATGGCGGTACAGGTATGCGCGCCGATCCCGAGCGCCCGCAGGCGGACCCGGATCGGATCATTCTCGATTTCCTCGGCTGTCAGGAAGCTCTCGACATCGACGAAGCTCGCCGGCTGCACCGCGCACATGCGCGAGACCGCCGTGGAGAACTGCAGCGTATCGCCCAGAAGGAATTCGCTCAACAAGTCCTGCAGCAGCGGCACCGTCCTTCCGCGCACCGGCTGCTCGTCGGCAAACAGGAACACCGCGGCGCCCACCGAGGCGGAGGCGGCATTGATGCCTTCCAGCACCTCCGGCCATAGGTCCGGAACGAAAGCAGCCTCGTAGATCTTGTCGGTAAGATCGTCCAACACGGCGTGGAAGCCTTCGTCGATGCCTGTCCTGCCGGCCACGCGCTCACGCGGCAACCGGTCCCCATCCGTCAAGATGCCATGCCGAAAATAGAGGTCAAGCCTGCTCGGCGACCGATCAGGGCTGCGAACTCGGGTTAACGCGCTTTGGGGATTGCGGCTGATCTGATTCCATGGGGGTCCCATGATTCGGAGCCTCGCCATGACCACTGTCGCCCTTGAAGGATTCGAAAAGTCCCGCCTGAGGTCGCTTCTCGAGCATTTTGGCGAGATCGAAGACCCGCGTGAGCCGTGGCGGGTTGCCCATCCGCTGCCCGAGGTGCTGCTTCTGGTCGTCTGCGGCACGATCTGCGACTGCGAGGATTACGACCTGATAGCAGCGTGGGGAAATGCCCATCTTGACTTCCTGCGCCGCTATCTGCCCTACCATCACGGCGTGCCGGGCGGCCGCTGGCTGACTTTGCTCATGAACCGCATCGATCCGGCGCTGTTTGCCG
>NZ_JAIUGQ010000024.1:0-101640 GCF_020164715.1 Mesorhizobium sp. ESP7-2 | reverse complement strand
CATAGACATCGACTGTAGCCCGCGGGTTCCTGCATGAGAGGCTTTCGTACGCCTGACGGCACCCGAAACCCTTCCCAGAGTCAGACATACCTGTGAATCTCTGCGCGGCCCCAAAGCAGACATTGGATCCAAAATCGCCTAACATATCCTATGGAAATGGAAAATATGCTTAAAATATAACATCTTAGATAACCTGCTTAGCAACTGTCATAATATCATCGTCCAGTTTGTAGAGGCTTTGGCCGACAAAGGCCTCCTCGAACGCCTGTAAGATACCGAACATCGAAAGGCTCTCGAGCCGCCGGCCTGGCGTCCGCAGCTGCATGAGCAGGCGGAATAGCTGAATCTTGAAGAGCAGTATTCGAATTGCCCTTGGTGACGGCCGGCGTCCGATCGTGCGAAAATATCCCGGAACCAGCCGCTCGAGCTCGCCAACCTCGTCACGTGTAAATCGGACGTCGGCCGCACCAAAGGACGGCTCTGGTGTGTCCGCCTGGGCATTTCCAGGATCTTCCTCGGAGGTTTGTGCGAGGAGGCGCCTATATGTTTCTGCTGCCTGCTTGGCTTCGGCGGCGGTTTGGTCCCGGTGCCGCACCACGTCCGGATTTGCAGCAAGCCGCACCTCCGGTGTATTGCCGCTGACTCGTCTATTCCAATTCTCAGCCGCACTGTTTTGGTGCGTCCTGGCGCGCATTTCGTGTGGGAGTGCCTCCATGCCAACATCATTCATTCCGGGCACGCCCCTAAGCCGCCGATTCGACGGGGCGTCGACGTCCACAAGCTCGCGCCTTTTGCCTGTAAGCACGTCCTGCACGACCGCCTCGGCGGCCTGTTGTGAGCTTTGAGCGCGTTTCATATCCTGTTCAGCTGTGAGGAGCCGGGCTGCTCGCCTGGCCCGCTGGTCTTGTTGTTGCTTTTGCTCGATGATGTCGAGCTCACGCGACGAAAGTCGAAGAACCAGGTCGGCGACGTCATGATCGCTGAGCGTCGGAAATCTCAGGTGGCAGGCAAACAGTTTCTCACTCTGTTCCGCGACAATCTCCTGGCTCGCTAAGAATTTGGCATCCGTAAGAGTTGCCACAGGGAACTCGCCGGCTCGCTCTTCGATCATTTTTTCATAACGCTTGGCGATTGCATGCGCCAACACCCGCTCGTCGACCAGCATAAGGACTTGAAGCCTCTGACTGATGCTTGGGTCGTCGACTAAGAGCTTCATATTTTCGATGACGTTCAACATTTCGTCGGGAGTGCAACGATCAAGATCATCGATGATCAGCAACACCCGGTTTGGGGTCACCTCTTTGAGCATCCAAGGACCAAAAAGCGTCACCGCTGCCAATGCTATCCAAGCAACCAGAAGGATCCAATTCCCGAGTTCCCCGCCTGACTCGACAGGACCCACGAAAAGGTCGCCCAACCTGATGATAAGTCCTTTCGGAAGGAAGCTGGACAAGAACTCGAAGCCAGTGATTAGGAGCCCGCTTTGAGGCGCTTTCGACTGGCCAATCAGCCCATAGATCCAGCCCGTTGCCACCAACAAAAGAACAAGCGCCGGAGCAATCAAGCGCGCCGCGGGTCGCGGTTCTGCCGGCCGCGCAGTGCCCTGGGCGGGCGGAGCTTGGCTCTCGGAAGAGGAAGCGCTGGCCGGCTCGGTCGTCCAAGCCAGAAGAAGCGCCTTAATGTCCTCCCCGACAAGCGCCAGCATGCCCAGACGTTCAGGTGTTGAGCCAAGCCGTGCGCTCTTCTCGAAAATAGTTCGAATTTTGGTGCCAACCTTGGGCGTAATTGCCGCAATGTGTGCGAGTGCTCCCACGCCGATTAACGAGCCAAGGATGGTGGCGAGCTGCACAGTTGCGCTGAGCGGGATCGCCAAGAGAGCGAGCGCCACAAGTGTGCCTACGAGCGGCCAGGGCCCGTAGCGGAAGTGAGCCGTTCTCGCAGCCAGCGCCGCTTTCGCTGGCGTACTCATGCCCGCGCTCGCCCGATCTACGAGGCTTTTGTAGAGATAAATCCAGGCTTCAGGCGGCTGACGGTATTTCCAGGCATTGTGATGGACGACGTCGTAATGCGTATCTGCTGATGGAATTTCCGATAGCTTGATGGTCTTTTTGAATTTCTCTGGGAATTCGAGCAGCGGCGTTAGGAGTCGTGTTAGCGTGGTTTTGCCGCTTCCCCACGGTCCAAAGAGCGCGAATGTGAATTCACCTTTTGCGGTTCGCAGAATCGTGGCGAGCCCGATAGCATATTTTTCAACGCCGAGCGCAAGCTCATCATCATAGGCTTCTCGTACCATTGCCGGCATGCGGCCGGCGCTTGTTTTTCCCCCTCCCCTGATGGCGTCCACCAGTCTCCCGATATCAGGATTTTCAATGCGCCGCTCGGAAAGGCCTGATTTTGGATCCTCGAAACTCTGCTGGATGATGTCGGTTATGTGGACCTGCTGCGCACCGCTTAAACTCGTCAAAACCTGTCTCATTCCGGGCCCAAAGCGGACACCAATGAACTGTTCTGCTGCCGGGATTTGTTCGAAGAGCCGTATGGTCGGGGTGGGCGTGTCCCTAAAGAAATCATCTGCCATTGCTTCAAGTGTGGTCGCGTATCCGTCGTTGACGATTTCGCCCCAGGCCCGCAGACGGCCAAGCTCGCCGTCCGATAAATAGCTCTCAGCGCTGGGGCTTGTATCGGCCAGCAATCGTGCCATTAGCAACGTGTTGAGGAAGACGGTCGTGGTCGACAGGATATCGTGTTCGGCTCTCTTCGCCCGCAGGGACCTGACGCATTCAAGCAAGATATGGGCACAGACGGGACTGAGTGCATAATCCCCCAACTCCGAAGCATTCGCGAAAAGATTGCTGAGTAGAGGTTCGATCTGCCTTCGAACCACGTCGCTGGCGTTTGGCACAGTTACGGTCGGCATCGCTTGCCCCACTATCGCGGTGAACTGAGGTCGGCGGCGAACACAGGAGGGACACTCGCCAGACTTAGCGCGAGAAAGACAAGGGCCGGCCACCAGGCTGTCATTGCACGCACCCCAGGTCCCGGCTCGCTGTGAACGCAATCACCACGATTTGCGCATCGTACCATGGATCATTTCGTCGGCCTTGAGCCGCGCCTCCGACAGCACTCTAAGCGACCATCACTGGACAAAGGCGGCACCGCCTTGACTCCGGTTGACACAGTCACTGGAGGCAGCGTTGGAGTTTGAGAGCACTGCAAGAAGCTTGTCCCAATTCGTTGCCACGGTGGGGTGCTCCGACTCGGAATATTCCGCCCAGTTAAGAACGGCATTTGCGTCCTCCTGATAGTCGAAAATTGGACTGCCCTTGCTGAACAAGGCAAGGACAAGCTTTTTGACGTCAGGCGAATATAAGGTCACGGACTTCTTCGTCGGCTCGGTGAAGGTGAGCGATCCCGGCAGCAGCCAATGCGTGCCGATGGCATCGCGCAACACCCGAGGCATATCGATCTCATGCACGGTGGCGATCGATCCCTGCGGTCCGTGCTCGCAATAGATGTCGTGTATGTCTGAGAACACTTCGCCCTCCATTCCCAGGCCGAGCTGTCCACCCGCTTGCAACACCGAATTGAAGCCAAAGCTCTCAGTATACCCTCCCGCCGAAGCAGAGACATCGGCAATGACGATGCGCAGCGGCGCCAAGGACACTGACTTGTCCAACGATTTCAAAGCGTCCCGAATAAAAAGGTAGAGCGTCATTGCGCCGCGATTTTCAACTGCGCCGCCGTCCGTCACCCAATAGCGCTGTCGAACAGAGTCTTTTTCACTCGGCAATACATCAATGGCTGCGTCGGAGAAGACGGGCGGAAAATTCGCACTAAGAGCAGCGGCGCGGGCGATCGAGAGGCTTACGTCATCGATAGGGACGATTTTCATTGCGGCCGGCTCATTTGTCGCTGCCCCGTTTGACGCCTTCTGGTTTGGCGCCTTGAGGTTCGTCAGCACGAGCCGCCCGCCCGCGACGCTGCCGTCCAGCTGTTTTGGACATTTTGAAATGAGCTCTGGAAGTGAAAGATCCTTATCACCGCAGGTTGGCTTTGCATCGAACGAACCCAACATCGACGTGTTGAATATAAGGCCAAAGGACGGGGACTCCATCGTCCCCGCGCCCATGTTGCAGACGAACGATTCTGCAAGGATATTGCCTAAACGGGTTCGCGCTGGCATCCACCCGGAGACCTGTTCGTTTTTCTCCGGCTTTTTTTCACCGCATACCGCCGGCTGCCAACTGCGACGTCCAAAGGTTGTCCTCAGGTCGCCGGCCCTTTCGAGAACGTCCTCGAAAAAGGGATCTGCCATAACCTTCGAGAAATTCGCCCAAGCATCCTCATTTGGGTTACCGGGTCGTCGAAGTTCGCTCTCATGCAAAGCAAAGTAAGCCAGAGCGGCACTACCACCGGATACACCGCTGACGAGGACGACGTTACAGATCTTGCCTTTTTGGGCGAGACCGTGAAGAACCGACGCCGTGTAGATGGCGGCGCGAGTGCCGCCGCCAGATGCGGCGACGGCAATTCTGGCATCGCTTGGGCCTAAGGGCGGGCACTCCCCTGTTTTCCCAGTCTCAGACGCGAGCAAACTTGCGGGGTCAAGGCTCCTGGACGTCGCGCGATGGATTTCCAGTTCCGGCGGCTGAACCGCGTAGAAGAACGAGATCGAAGACGGTCCTGCGATTAGTAGGAAGGCCAGGGCGCCTGTGATTACAGGAAAGACCAAGGCAGAACGTTGAAAGTTGCGCACGCTTGGCAGCGGGTCGGGAAACAAGCTCTTTGTTTCCGGCATCTGTTCGATCTGCTGGCGAAAGGTGGCTAGCAGTTCCGATGGGGTCTCGAACTGCAAGGCTGCCCCTTGGGCTTCGTATCCCTCCTCGTACTGGCCCTGAATTTTCAAACGCCCTGCCCCATGCAGGGCTATGATACGGCCGTCCGGCTTGACCGGACTGAGATGCTGTTTGCCGATATAGTTGTATCGCACCTCGAATGGAGGCCCAACGGCGACACTACCGCCGAGCAGACGGATAACCCTGCGCGCTGCGAACTGATCGCACCAGAAGGCATAGTACCAGGCCGCCAGATAGCAAAGCGCGAGGTAACCCATGATTTTGGTGTTGCCGTATCCGGTGCTGCCGGCGTTGAATAGATAAGTGATGTAGTGGACGTCGTTTAGGCGTGCCAGGGCAACGACAATGACCAGCAGGCTAATGGCAAACTGCGGGCCGACGAAGAATAGACGACCGACGGTCTTGAGGATCTCCATCAATCTCTCAAAAAGCGCGCCAAGAAAGAGCCCTATCCAGGCTAGAAGGCCCGCGATGACAAACACCCACGACAGAAAACGATCTGGTACAAAGAGCACCAAAAGAGATCCGGGAAAAAGGAGCTCGACTGGGTACCGAACCGGAACAATAAGCCATGCAGAAAACAGCGCGGCGAAGGGACTTGTGCCCATGAAATCATAGCGATTTGTCGGTGGAAACAGGTCGACTGTTGGAAGCGCCCGCGCAAGTTCGCCTCGTCCATTGGGATTGAACAATCGCACGGCTATACACCACGCTATGCAGAGCGCGATCGCCAAGATGACGATAATCGCAACGCCAATGTGCAACCGTAGAGATCCTGAATGATCGTCGTAGGTTTCAGGTTGGGCGAAGAGAAGGATTGGGGTGATCAAGACACCCAGGATCACAAGCTGCCCAGCAAGAAGGTATCGCTGGATCCATGGCTGCAACCACGCTCCAATATGAAGCGCGAGCTGCAGCATCAGTCCGAATATCAACAGCTCGATGGTCGCGGGGACGAACCGGAATGTCGGGCAGCCAAGCGCGATAACCACGATCAGCATGGCAGACATGGCTGGCACATACCAAGCATAGCCGTCCGGAGCGACCCAGCTCCAATACCATGCCCGGCCCGTCGGCAATGGCTGGTTCACAAAGCCATCGAACCTTCGCCACAAGCGAACGAGCTTCCTCGTCTTGGCACCCAGCCAATTATAGAGGCCCGACTGGTCAATTGCGGTATTGGGCTGATCCAAAGCAAACTCCTTGGCTTTCGTCATGTATCGGATGGCCCATTCCTGTCCGGTCTATCGTGAATACGCGAGTCCGAATGCTGGGTGTTTATACGCCCCACCCAAGGCTCAATCAGGCTTTCCGCGACACTCGGCATAGCCATGCTGATCTGGCCGGCGCCATTCCTGCGGGTCAGTTTAACGGGGTTGTGGACTTTCCCTGGTTCCATTTCTCAAGCTTCCCCAGGAAGCCCCACGCTGCAAGGCCAAGAAATATGGGCATTGTGAAAGCGCTTAACCCGATGCTTGGCGTGATACTCGACAGGGCAGTCGCCACCCCAGTCAGAACAGGCTCGACTGGCGGAACACATGGCGGGACATATGGCACGACAGTCGAAACGCCCGGTATAACAGTCGGAACACCCGGCGGCACAGTCGAAGTCGCCAATTTGGAAAGCAGCTGCGTAATGATCGCACCTCCAATACCAATCGCCGATTTCTTTCCGTCGAGCAGGTTCCCGATCGTCTGACCGAGCGCGCCGTTCACCTGACCTAACGGTGCGTCCTTGGCTTGGCCGGGGAGCAGGATCGCCGAGACCAGATCAAGTGCCTTCCGCAAGCGATCGTCCTGGCTGCCGCCCTGATTAACAGGCGGGACGGTGTTCGCTATGCGTTGGACTGCACCTCCCAACGCACTGACAATGTCCGGGATGTCGCTGTTCACGCCGGCCGGACTTGCACCGGCAGGCGAAGGCACCTTATCGGGCCTTTCGGTCAACGAACGAATAGCGGCCTGCAGAGATTCGAGCTTCTCGCGAATATCATGCGCACCAACATCTGGCCCGGGCTGCAACTGCCGGTCAATCGCCGCGATCGTGAGACGATCTGCCAACCCGGTATCGTCCAGTCCGTTCAGTTGCTGAAAGCGCGACAAAGCTGTCCTGGTCAGAGGGCCGCTCCTCCCGTCTTCGACCAGCTGCGGGTCTGCTCCCAGGGCGTTCAAGGAATGCTGAAGCCAGACAACATCCTTGGCCATCTCATCATCTGGTTCCACGCTTGTCGCGCCGCCGCTCGCATCGATGCTGATTGTGGGGTCAAGACCGAGCAGAGCCTTCAAGATCACTGCGGTCCCGAGCTGCGTGTCGACAAAATTGGGGTCGAAGACATGGTCTTTGACATACTTGCCGCCGCGCGCCTCGGGCGGCCCGTACAAGGTTGACCCACCGTAAAGGTACGGAGAATTCACGCCTTTTCCGTGATAGCCATAACCATTGAACCCCTCGAGCCTGAACAGAGTTCGCGCAATCCCCCAGTCGCTCGCGCCGACAAAGCCCTCCAGGCGCAGCGCGTCCAGGGCTCCGTCGACAAAAGCGTTCGGCCCGGTGAATGGCCCACGGCCTTTGGGAACGATGGTGGTGCGCTGGCCAAGAGGCTGGCCATTGCCGAGATAGGTGCCGAAGTTCAACGAGGACTCGCGGTAATGGCAGAGTCCGACGAACCACCACGGAACACCTGTCCGGCTCTCGATCTGGGTATAAATCGCCTTGCCATCCAGGATGCGCTTGGCTTCCTTTTTGACGACGACGGCTCTGTTGGATCGAATTTCCAGCCTCCCCCAGTTATGCTCATAACCGTCCTTATATTCATCAAAGAGTGCCATTGCCCATATCCCCTTCGAGTAACTACGCTAGACTTTCGGTCCCTCCCGTTCAGGCCGGCTTGATGCGGTATCGCCCCTGCGAGACAGCAGCCCGGTTTCTGATCTTGTTTTGCGGCACTCCTCTGAGCACCTGGACGATGTCGTTTCGAACCACGGGAAACACCCGGTAGTACTGATGTTCTTCCGGATCCTTGGTAAAGGACGTCACATCAGCGCAGTCGATTGCGGTGACCTTGTCGCTGATTGTCGCCATATTGTCGGGACCATCGCTTCCCAGCCGCGGCCCGTTGAATTTTGTCCTGTCACTCAGTGTGTTCAGAACCCAGTCCTTCAATGAATGGTATACGGAAACCGACTGGCCGATCCTGGGCAGGAACTTCAACTTTGCCGGGTCGTCAAAGGCGTCGGCATCCTCATCGGCTGCGGCGAGCACGATCTTGTCGAACGTTCGCCTCAGAACCGAGGGGTCGGGCACATTCTGGGGCAGAGGCACCATGTCCGAGACGGCTTCGCCCGAGTGGCTGGCCACCGCCGGGTCAGGTAGCCGCATGAGCGCCTGCAGCGCATTGCGAAGAACGTAATTGCCCATGCTGTGGCACAGCAGATGGATCGGCTGGTCGCATGCCAGATCAGGGGGCAAGGAATCCACATAATCATGCAGGCGTCGGATCGTGCGCGCGACGGCCGGACCCGACATGAGAGCGGTTTTCCTGTCGTGCGTGTAGTCAGTGTAAGGTAGGGGAACGCCGAGTGGCGAACCTCGCGACGGCCAGGTGAAAGCGAACATCTTGGCATCCAGACCATAGAACGCCGAAATCCAGCCTGCGCGCTCGATCGCGTCGGTGAAGCTGTTGCTGAACCCATGGATGAAAGCGATGGTCGGCCGCTGGGACGTTTTCATGTCGTTGCGCAGGGCGTCGAATATCGTAGAGCTCCCCAGCTGCGGCTGACCGCCTTGAGCGGGAATGAGCTGCTCGTCCGCCACATGCAGGGATCCCGCGACCATCGTGTTGGTCCGCGCGTCGAGATCGACGTCCACATCGGCGCTGCCGTAACGCACATTGAGGCCGCCAACCGGTCCGGGATCGTCTCCGAACCGGGTGATCCTGCCGCTACCGGGATCGGTGTAGGGCTGGCGATTTGTCGCAAAGTAGACTTTGACGGCCACGTCTTGGCTCCGCATTTACATAGGAGAATTGGCTCGGACTGCGCAGCGAGGTCGGAGATTTCTTGGCAATGCCCTTGAGGAGATGACCCATCACCTCCCCCAGGCGTGGGTTTCACCGGTAGTGAAGGGCCGGCCCGGTGCCGAGCCCGTATGAGACCAGGTCCTTTAGTCTGAAGCCTGTCCCGGTCACGGGTTGCCACAAAGGGTCGAGCGACAGGTAGGACATGCCGTCGCCGAACAACAGTCCAAGGAACGCCTCCGCCACGATACGACCGCCCACCGGTCCAAGCTGCGGCGTGGCACGAATGCCGCCACCCGTTACCGGGATAGGCATGTCTGTCTTGTTCATTGCCGCTTCGGCAAGGACATAGGTCCAAAGTGGGCAATTGTCGGCGAAGACATTGCCGTCGCCACCTTTGGCTTTGACGGCATCGATGATGGGGCCCACGACGTCGCCAGCCTCGGGGGGAGGGTCCACAGCCTTGCCGATTATGATGTCCGCATCGACCATTGGAACGATGCCCATGGCGCGTGCGACGCTCTGGCCAGACGGCAGGCCGAGGAGCCAGCCCCGCAAAAGATTGCGCTCGCCCAGTGAGGCCGGGGGGTCACCCGCCACGGTTTTCGGCAGATGGTGCAGGAAACCGACGAGGGATGTGTCGATCCGATAGGCAAATTGCAGCCGATGCATGTTTGCCGGATCTCCAGTCTCGGGATCCGATCCTCCGGCGCGTTCGTCAATATCGATAAATCGACCCCAATCCAGGGCGCGACCCGGCTTCATTGTCTGTAAACCGGTAAGTGCCTCTTCATGCGGCTGGCCGCCAGGTGGGAAGATCGGCAGCAGCTTGTGATCGTTCAGCCGATAACCCGGCCTTATCATCGAATGGCCAAGCCGGTAGGCCGCGACCGAAAATTCCACGGGCATGAACGGCAGGTTGCGCCAGTGGAAGTACCGCAATTGCTTTCGATCGAAGCGGCCGTCGGTCTTGAGCGCGGCAAGGATTGGTGCCGAAACGATCCTGGCCAGGAGGTCATTGACGACAACATACTGGTAGTGGAAGCGGACGAGCTGCTGAATCGCTTCAAAATCCAGGCCCGGATTGTCGTCGATCATCCGGTTGTGCACATTGAGCATCAGCCCTTGCAGCTGCGACACCAGACTGTTTTCGTCGTTACGGGGGTCACCGATAATTGCCCGTCCGGCGAAGCGCGGCAGATCGTGTCCGTGCTGGCCGCCCGCTCCTGTCATTGCATCGCCGTGGCGGAACCGTCCCTCTTTTGTGTACATGTAGGGCTGGTCGGCCGGACCCCGGCCATAGACATTGTCCAGGTTGAAGCTCGGCGTGCGGAAATCCGTCAGCCCATCGGGGTCCAGCGATTTGCGCAAGGTGCTGACGGGATCGAAGGTGATGTCGTGGTCGACGAACTGGCCAAAATAAGTATAGAGCGCAGGAATCCCGCTTTCTTCGGCGTCGAGCCCATCTTTCGGCTTGTCAATATCGGCAGACATGGCGGCACCGAGCGCCTTGAGGTTACGCCGGTTGTCATCGTCGGTTGCCCCGAACGTTGCGGGGGCCAGATTTCGGAACATACGGCCGAAGCGGCCTTCGAACAGCGGCGATCGTGTCGCATTAATACCCCGGGGCGGAGTGCCATGCGTTCCCATTTTTGATCTCCCTGTCTTGTCGGTTGCCGATTGCAGGATGGCTTTGTGTTGAAGAACCCGCCTACGCCGCTTCCCAGCGGCCGCGAGGCACATAACCGGCCCGCCCCAGTCATGGCCCCGCGGCGGCGCTCCGGGAGGATGCGAGTTCACGCCGATCTTCAGTCGTCCCGATGCGTTCCGGTCCGGGTGGTCTGGGCCGGCGATGGTCGAGATGACCTTTCTGAATTGACCTTTAGACCAGCCAGCGTGAAATCAGCGTGAGATGGGACCATCTTTGGCTCCCGTATTTTTGCGGAGCCTGGACCCTCTTGCACGCAACGTTTTGTTGACCCGATCAAAATCGTAAGGCGAAAGTGGCAGACAACAGGGAAAGGTTTTCTTCAGCAGCGAGGATGGTGATTTGACCGCCGCTAATGCGTTTGAACTGGCAGCGCGATTTTGTTCACGGCCGCAAGAATTGGCGCCCGAGCAGGCTGCAATGGCACGCGGGTTGCTCAGTGCTCTCGGCTACCTTGACTCTGGCGACATAGATCCAGACCTGAGGGTGACAAATAATCGCCAGGGATTGCTGTCAGCAGCGGCAGATTTTGGCAATCTGTTCCGCTTGCACGCCCGCTACGCACCGGGGCTGTACTTCTTTGGTGCACAGGTACACCGCAACTGGGGAGATTCTGTCTCAGCCACTTCTGCCAGCTTCAGCGGTGTCGGCCTCACGCCGGGGCGAGCATTCGAGGCCTGCATCGGCGAGGGCATCGAATATCACAGCGAATGGCACGTGCCGCACGGGACGATGAACCACTCGAGCGCAGATGCTGTAAGCCATTGGCAGGACGCCCGACTGGCCGAACACCTGGACGATTTCCGTGTGCAATCCGGTTTTGGTGAAAGTGACCGGTGGGTGCCCGTGCGGCGGCTGGACGACGACCGACAGGGCTATTTGCCCGAGACACTTTTCATTCGCAGCGCAGCCCGAGGCGCCTGGGTGACCAGTTGCGGATGCGCCGCGGGGATGACCCACGAGGCTGCCCTGACCTCGGCGCTGCTGGAAACAATCGAGCGCGATGCTGCCGCCGCCTGGTGGCGCAGCAGGCGCGGCGCCCGGTTGATCGGACTGGAAGCGCTTGCCGGCTGGGGTGCACTCGATCTGCTTGCACGGATAAGGCAAGAGAAGCCCGGCAGATGCACCCAGTTGCTCGACATATCGGGTGAGTTTCCATCGCCTGTGATCGCGGCGCTATCCTTCGACGCGGATGGTGGCGGCCTGGCGGTCGGGCTGGCCTGCAGGCTGGACGCGGGCAGCGCCCTGAAGGCGGCGCTGCTCGAAATGTGCCAGATGGAGTTAGCTCTCGACCTGACGGCGATGAAGCACAGGGAGCAGGGAGATGAGACACTCGATGAGGTCGAGCGCCTGCAGGCGGAGCGCTCCCAGATCCCTGGCGCAACCGACACTGGCCTCGTCTCACACCTGTCCGGTGGCTTGCTGATGGACAAAAATGCCGAGAAGGGCTTGAATTTCGTATCCTTGGTTGGCGAAATGCTTAAAAAGCAATACCGCATATATGCTGCAGATCTGACCACGCCGATGTTTGACATTCCCGTTGCCAAAGTCTTCGTCCCTGGGCTGCAGCCTTTTCCGTCGCCGTTCCAGTCGCGCCGGCTTCGTTCCCTGATCGATCAGGCCGGCCCGAGCGGCCGTGCCGATCTTATGTAGATTGAGGCAGGGAGCTGCGGGGCAAGATGATCGGGCAAAAACCCCCAACGAAGACTGCGCCGCTGATCAGCGTCACGACACTTGACAAGGTCGCGCTGAGCCAACTTGGGCGGGACGTCGCCTTGAGAAACCGCAAGTCGCGCGCCGTCCTTGCCTATCTTGCACTCAGTCCTCATGGCTTTGAAACACGCGAGCGTATCTGCGGCTTGCTCTGGAGTGAATCGGACGAGGCACGAGCAAGGGCCTCGCTGAGGCAAACCGTAGTCGATCTCAAGGACTGCCTGGCTGAAGTCGAAGGGGTTTTCTTCGGGGACCGGCTCAACGTGACGCTGAAGCAGTCGCTCGTCACTGTGGATGTAAGTGAGATCAGGCACGATCTGAAAACTGGCCGTATTCCTCCCATCCTTCTGGAGAGGCAGCGTGTCGCCGAAAGCTTTCTCAATGACCTGGACGACATCGATCCTTCGTTTCGCAATTGGGTCCTCGTCCAGCGGCAATGTCTTCAGGACGAATTTATCTCATGTCTGGAAGCCATGGCCAAAGCCGCGACGGACTGGCCAGCGCTAAAGCGAGCCGGACAAGCCCTGCTCAATCTCGATCCGACCAACGAGATCGGGTGCCGGGCGGTCATGGAAGCGTCGGCTCGGATGGGCGATCAGGCAACGGCCTTGAGGGCTTATAAGGGGCTTTGGGACCTGCTTGAAACAGAGTTCGATAGCGAACCTTCAGCGGCCACGCAGGCACTGGTCAGCGACATCAAGCTGGGCACGATCGGCAGCGCGGGCAGGGGCGCTGTGACCGCAATCGCGGCCGAGGCGTTCGGGTCGCAGGCGCAACGGCTGCAAGAGCCCGCAGCCGGCGTGCTGCTGTTCGTACGGGAGTTCGAATTGGTGAGCGGTTCCGTCCGTGCGCGCAACGCCGTGCGTATTTTCCGCAGCGAACTGGTCGCGTCACTGGTGCGGTTCCGCGACTGGGCGGTGATGGAATGGGAGGGGCAGCCACCCCGCCTCACCGAGAATGCCTATTGCATCGAGGCAACCGGGTTTCTCGACGGGCCGACATTTCGTGTCAGCATGACGCTCAAGCAGCTTGCCTCCGGGCGCTACATCTGGAGCGAGCAGTTTGTCATCGAGAACAGCCAGTGGTACCAGACCCAACAGAGGCTCATCCGCCGCATCGCCGTCGCACTGGGTGTAAGCATGTCGTCCGAACGGCTGGTTCAGATCGCCAGCATCCCGGACCTGTCGCTGGAGCAGTTCGACCGCTGGCTGAGAGCGCAGGAGCTGATCTTTCAGTGGCGCCCGGAGTCCGAGGAACGGGCAGAGGCGCTCTTCCGATCAATCATCGCGGAGTCGCCCCAATTCGCTGCCGCCCATGCCGGGTTGGCCGGCATCATCAATTCGCGACATCTGATCTTTCCCGGCATAGGCCGCCGGCGCGAACGCCATGCCGAAGCGTTGATCTTTGCCAAACAGGCAACCCAGATCGATCCGATAGATTCTCGAAGCCAACTGCATCTGGGGTGGTCGTACGCCATGAACGGCATTCCGCAGCAGGCGGCCATCAGCTTCCTTCTGGCCTGTGAACTCAATGGCAACGACCCTTGGACGTTGGTCTCTGCGTCTCTCGGGCTTGCCTATTGCGATGATCGCGAGAACGCGAGCCGCATAGCTACTCTGGCGTTGCAGACCGGGCTTGGGGTTTCGCAATTGCAATGGAGCTATCAGGCAGGCGTGCGGTTCCTGCTTGGCGACTATGCCGGTTGCGTCGAAGCGGCCGATCGCGCCGCCGACAGCGTGTCCTATATCGGCGGCTGGAAGGCTGCGGCTCTCGCCTTGCTCGGCAACGAGAGGGCCGCGCACGAAGAGGCCGACCGATTTTTGGAGCAGCTGAAGACGGAGTGGTTTGGCTATTCCCCTCCGGAGCCTGACAATGTGGGCACGTGGCTCATGGACAGCTTTCCGATCAGCAGTCCAGAGGCCCTCGAGACGCTGCGCCGAGGGCTGGCCGGGGCTGGGATAGTCGTCAGCCATGAACAGTTGCCGGGGTCCCGCCTATCGGCAGCCCCGAATGGTGTAGTCGGCGATGCGTGAATAGAAGAAGCTGTCGCGGTTGAACGGCACCTTCTCGAGAATGGCATCGAAATAGAAATCCGGAATGCCGTAATCTGTCATGCCGCCCTGTTCGGTCTGAAGCTTCTTTTGCGATTGCGTCACCTGGTTGTTGGGCGGCAGCCGCAGAAAGAAGACGTGGTCATAGCCTTGGACAATCTGAATTTCCTTGTAGCGGTCGGGCACGACGACGAGTCCATCCAACTGTGCCTTGAACTCGGCCAAGTCACGTGGACGGGTGCTGGGATCCTGTGCCCATTGCACCACCTTGCGGCCGGCCGCCTCGAAGTTGAGGGTTTGTATCGGTTCGGGAAAGGCGTCCAAATTATCGACGGGGTCGGCCATTTTACGCTCCAGGAGTTGTAGACGGGGTGATAAACCGGGGCCAGGCGTCGCTCAGATTGAGCGCGCTGGCGACGAAAAGAATCAGGTCGGCCATTGTTCGCGGGATGCCGGTGGGAAACAAACTGGCGGCGAGGTCTTGCGTAATCGGATCGTCTTCGATCATGGCACGCGAGGCCGCGAATCTCGCCATGAAGACATCCCCTACAATCACCGATCCGATGGTACCGAAACACAGCCCGTCCTGCTCGATCGCGGCCTCGAACAACAGCCAGAACAACAACGGCGGATTTTCTGCCAGCTCAGCTGACTCAGCCGCGGTGAAGGCAACGGTCGATCCTTGAAGCCAGGATCGAATAGCCTGATGCCGTTTCTCGGCATCGCCCAGCAGCGGCGAGACCGCGAGAGCGGCCTGCGGTAGCTGTTCGATCAAGGCATCGAGCCTGAGCAGACCGCCAATGGCTCCTCGGACCAAATCGCTGAACAACAGTCCGGACGCATTCGGATCGGGCAGAGCGGCCTTGTCTGCTTCGCTCAACTGACTCGCCGCGGCCGGGTCGAGTGCTTTGGAATCAGGGCCAACGCAAAGGATGGGCATGCTGTAGGCACTAAGCAGCACTTGGTTGATCGTTGGCCCGATACGCCGACTGAACTGCGGCGTCGAGCCCGCAATCTGGAAGAAGTGCGACCAATCGGCAACCCAGTGCTCGGAGACAGGGAATTTATGCGGGCGCGACGAGGAGCGGTTGAGCAAGACGTTCTCTAGCCCCTCCCCTTCCGGATGCTGGTCATTAAACACATAGGAAAGTCGGACCATGGCATGACCCAAGCGATATGCCGCGTGGGAAAACTCTATCGGGACACCTTGCGGCTGCATGTCGACAAGGGGTCTGAACCCGTTCGCATGGTAGAGGTCCCAGATCGGCTTGGCGATGAGGCGCGGCAGCAAGTCGTTTTGCAGCACACTCCGGTAAATCGCCGTCGTAACCCGGCGTGCCCGGTCGAAAAGAAACGCACCTGCGGGCAGTTCGACGTCCTTTTTGGGTATACCGCTGCTGCTCAGTGCGCCGGCCACGGCATTGTGCAGGTGCAGGAAAAGCGCCGTCATTTGCGCTATGTTGGCGTTGTCGTCGCTACGTTGGTCCGCGACCAGGACGTCCGTCCGACCAGCTTCGAACCCATCGCTCAGATCGGCCTGTTGAAAGCGTGGCAAGTCGCGCATGGCAAAGGGACAGGCGCCCGCGGGCATCGCCATGGCGATCGGTGACGGCGGTGCCATCGGCCCGGTACGCATTAGCGACCTCACAGCTTCGCCAGGCTTGGCCACCACATACAAACCAGGGCTAGAGAACGGTCCGCCGCCATAAAGCACGTCGAGAAGGAGCGCCTCTTCGCGTTCATTACGGCGCCCTGCCTCGCGGGCGGCCAACAAAGGACTGAGCGAGGAGTTGCGGATAATGTCGTGTGCCGCGAACTGTGCAAGATAGGTGTATCCTGCAGGGATCCGCTCGTTGGTTGTACTGCCACCTCCAGCGGGCGGCACACTCATCTTTCGCAACAGCTTGGCAAACAGGGACTGCGTTGCCCACGGCGTATCCAGGCCATGATAGAGCCTGGCTTCGTCCGCGCCAGCAGAATAGCCAAAGTTGCGAAAATCGACCTGACGCGGATCGACAGTGGCGCCGATGCTTTGAACACCGCCCGTCAGAGTCGGCCCAGTCGCACTGGTCCCGCGATGAGCGTTCATGCCAGTTCTCCCCGTCCCTTGGCCGCTATTCCATATGTGTCGTGAAACCAGCGTGAAATGCTACCGATTTCGCGGCGCGAGAGGAGGTTCATTTGAATTTCTTGAGCCTCGCCTCATGCATCGACCTACAACTTGGGATGGGTTCGGCTGCTATCCGACGGCCCCTCCCCGAAAGCGGATCGACAGCTAACGGCCCCTTATCGGTCATTGGATTTGACAAAGGTGAACCTATGCCGATGGCAGTGATGTGCCTGCCGATCGATCACCCCTAGTCGCTATTGCACCGTCCCGCTCTGGCGCGCCACGAAACAGGGTCAGCGATCCATCGATTGACATCGGATTCGCGCCAGCCCGCCCCGTTGATGCTGATCTTGATCTGCGCCGGGAACGTCCCTTCAGCGATCTTGCGATAGATGGTCGAGCGGGACAGACCGGTCCGGTCAAGGACGGTTCTGAGGCGTATGATACGATCTGGCTCGGACATAGCCCGCCTGCTTCTCACTGGTTGTTGCAGGTATCTGCTGGGACAACAGGTTGCACCTAAGCCGAGCACAATCGGCTTTGTCGCCTCATCCGCCTGTAGCGTGGAAACGGCGGCAAATCGGAGGGGTTCAGATACCGACTCCTCGCCCCTTACCGATGCCATGGCTGAATGCGAGTTCCGCCCCGAGTCGGCGGCCGGAATCGACGTGAATGCCGAGTTCGCGCTTGCGGTTGGCGAGGAGCGATTCAAGTTGCGGATCGCGTTCGAGGCTTTTTGCCATGTCGGACATCGCCGAGCGGGTTGACTTGTAGCCGGACATGTCGCCTGCCTGGTATTGGCGCTGACCCACGCGGTCGAGCTTGCTCCATTGATCCACGAAACGGTCTGCCCGGCGGCCCGGATCAATATCCAGTCCGGTGCGGATTTCGGTTTCGAGTTGAAGAGCCAGCACGATGCGATTGACCCGTCCGGCCGCCGCTTCACGAACCAGCTCAGGGTTCTTCACATAGGCCGCTTCGGCATCGCGCCAGCCATGCGGCCGAACCTTGTCGAAAGCGCTGCGGGCATCCCTCAATTCGCGCATCTGCTCGGGACTACCTTGCCCGTCGGCATTTCCAGTGCTGAGGATCGCGTCGAGTGCACGCGCGTGAAGCACAAGCGCTTTGGTGCGAGCGCTGCGCAAGACCGCTTCCGACTCCACCGCCGCATCCGTGTGGCCGTGCGCTCCCATACCGGGAACTTCTCTTCCTGGCGTGGGACCGGCATCTCCGATCTGCGCTCTAACATCTCCCCTTCCCGGCCTGCGAACACGTTCCTGGCCGGGCTCGGCGTCTCCGGGTGAGCGCAATCCCTCCAGCAGCTCGCCGACCCTGTGGCGCAGCTTCTCCGGAACAATCCGGCGCACGATCTCGACCACGCGCTCGCGGAACGTGATGCCGCGCCGCTCGGCATAGCTCTGCGCTGGGTCGGCTTGCCCGTAATCCAACGCCATGTCTTTCGCGCGGTCACGTGACAGCGTGCGGACGAGCCGTTCGCGGGTCGCGAAGTCGTCGCTGCCGTAGTGCAGACTCATTCCGTCTCGATGCCGGGATAGCGCGACATAGCTGCCGTGCGCATCCATACCCGGCGTTGCCAGGACATGGGTCAGGTCAACCGTCATGCCTTGCGCCTTGTGGATGGTCGCGGCATAGCCGTGGTCAATGTGAGCATAGTCCTTCAGGTCAAAGCGCACCGACCGACCGTCGTCGGTGCGCACAGTCACGCTCTGTGTGCTGACGTCTTCGATCACACCGAGCGTGCCGTTTTTGACGCCGAGTCCGCGCTCGTTGCGCAGGAACATGACGCGGTCGCCACCGGCAAAGGTCCTTGCACCGCGCTCCACATTCACCTGAACATCGTCGCCGAGATCGTGGGCAGCGCGCATGCGCTCACGAGCTGCCTGGTTGAGCGCAAGCACCTCGTCGTTTGTCTGAGTGAGAATGATCCGGATTGCCTGTGGCCGCGTCTGCCTGTCGCGATCCCAGCGCTCGACCAGATCGCTGCGCGCCTCATCGCGCAACGCAGCCTGGTGCACCATGCCTTGCTCGTCATAAGCATCGATCGCAGCACCGATCCGGCCGGTTGCCAGATCGCGCGTTGCGTCACGCTGCCAGTCCTCTCGCTGCCGACGCACCTGGCCGATTTCGACGCCGCCATGACGTTCGTGAATCGAGCGGAATGCAGCACCGGCTTCGATCGCCTGCAGCTGCTGCGGATCGCCAACAAGGACGACTTTTGCGCCGACGTCCGCCGCATGCGAGAGCACGCGCTCCAACTGGCGCGTGCCGACCATGCCGGCTTCATCGATCACCAGGACATCACGCGCGGTGAGCAGATCGCGGCCCTGTCCCCAACCATGTTCCATACTGGCGATGGTGCGCGAAGCAATTCCTGATCCGCTTTGGAGATTCTCTGCAGCAATGCCGGAGAGTGCCGCGCCTCGGACCTCATAGCCCGCTGCTGCCCATGCCTGGCGCGCGACGCCCAGCATGGCGCTCTTGCCCGTACCAGCAAAGCCGACCACGACACCAAGACCGTGGCCGTCAGTGACATGAGCGAGCGCTTCGGCCTGCTCGCCTGACAGAACAAGCCCGCGTTGCGCTGCGCGCGCCAGAGCAGCTTCACGTTGCGCATCACTCACCGCATGACGTTCCTCCCCGGCCATCAATTCTGCCGCGCGGTGCAGGCGCTGTTCGGTCTCGATCATCTGCTGGGTGGTGAACCGGTCTTCGCCGCTTCCGTCCTTGCCCAGTTCGATGAGATCGGGCGAATTGCTGATGGCCGCCATGACCGCGTTGAACTGTTCGATGCCATCGCTGTGCCGATGCGCGAACTTCGCAATGTCCTTTCGGGTGAAAGTCGATTGCTGATGCGTGATGGCATCCAGTGCCACGGATGGATCGGCAATGATGCGCGCACCATTGTTGCGGGCGATCTCGCGATGCAGTTCGGCGCGATCTGCTTCACTGTCACCAGCGTCTGGGCCACTGCCCTCAATGCGCTGGGCTGACGCACCAATCTGCGTCTGCGGCTCAAGAGCAATACCCTGGGCTTCCAGACTGCGATGATCGATGCGGGCGTCGATGTCGAGTTCGGCAAGGCGTTCGTTGGCAAGCTCCGCCCATCGTTCGCGCCAGCGCTCGACCAGCCCGGTGCTGTTCCACTTGCGTACCTTCGCTCCGAAACCGTCTTCATCAACCGACCGCATCGTGAGCATGACATGGGCATGAGGTTTGGGGCTGCCATCCTCCGCCCTGTCCCAATGCACATTGAGATCGGCGACCATGCCCTTACTGACAAATTCGGCCTGCACGAAGTCGCGCGCCAGTTCGATGCCTTGCGCCTGGCTCAGTTCACGTGGGAGGGCGAACTCCACCTCCCGGGCAAGCTGCGCATCCTTCCTCACCTCGAATGCTTCGACATCGTTCCACAGCCGCTCGCGGTCGCTCCAGGATTCCGGCGCATTGTCCGGCAGCATCACCTCGGAATGGACGACGCCGCGCTTGGCGGAGAAGTCATGAGTGCGTTCGATCCGCTCGTCATGCAACCGCGAAGCCGAGCGGTAGGCAGCTGAAGCCACAGCACTGCTCCCAGCCTTGCGGCCAATGACCTTGACGTGAAGATGATAGATCGCCATCGCGACAGGATCATTTGCACGGCAAAGCGTACGTCGGCACGACGTATAAGCGCGCCCTCCCTCGAAAAATTCTCGGGATGGACCAGCCCGTCCCGGGCTGTCTCGGCTACCCTGAAGCCTTGCGGCAGGCGCTCCCCTATCATTGGCGCATTGACGTCAGATGGAGAAAGCCATGCGTAAACCAAGGGACTTCGATGCGGAACTGAAAGCACTGGAAGACAAGGCGCGAGAACTCAAAACGCGAAAAGTGCAGCAGCTCGGAGAATTGGTGATCGTCACCGGCGCCGATCAGCTCAGCACCGCCGAACTGGCCGGCGCGCTGGTCGCAATCGCCGAAACGAAAGATGCCGCAAAGCGTGAGGCATGGGCCAAGCGTGGGGTGACGTTTTTCGAGAGCAGGTCTCGGCGAGCTGCTTCGGCATCTAGCCGAAAGCAGCGCAGCGCTCCAGCGCAACCGGGCAGCACTCAATCGCCGACAAGCGGCTCTGGCTCGCAATGACATGCGCACCTGGCAGGTCGAACGCCGTAAGCGCACACGGCAGTTCATCGAACTTGGCGGGCTCGTCGCCAAGGCGGGCATTGTCGAGCTCACCAATGACGATCGCGCCATGATCTACGGCGCGATGCTTTGGATCGCCGCCAAGCTGCACAGCGATGAAGGCGAACATGCGCGAGATCTATGGGCCGCGAAGGGTAGCCAGGCGTTCGATGTTGAACGGCGTGAAGAGCGGATGGGACGGCGAACTTAGCCACAGTTGGGGCGAGCAGCGGCCGGCATGAAGCCAGAACAGCAGACTTCCGCCGGTGCGGCAGCGCCGCAGTCAAGCGCTTGCGCAGGAGGCCTTCGCAACCCTCATCGCTACCGGCGACAATCTTCTCTCGCGGGCCTTGATCCAGATGACGAAGGGCGCAACGCTTGAGAAGGCGAAGTCGTCAAAGCAGGTGCTGCCCTATGAGCATACTTCAAACGCCAGATCGTGTTCCCCTCGAAACCTCCCACGCCCCACAAATGCGATCATGCACACTGCGCGTTGATACAAACTCTATAGCCAGGGTGCGAGCCAGCGGCAGTGCTCTGCACAGCTGGAACGGGCGGAAAATGGAAGGGCGGAAAAGCGAAGGAAGCTCCTCGCTTTCCATGAGATCGGCAAGGGCACCTCAGCCGTGGGACGACAGAAGCGAAACTTACTCTTGTCATGTTGCGCAAGAGATGTGGATTTTACAGAGAAAGGTACTATTTGCCTCTTTGGCGGGACAGGGAAATCAAACGTCGCTCAATGCGTCCGATACAATAAGAGGAAATTAGATGACCACTGCTCTCGAACAAGACGGCCAACTGGATACAGTGTCCATAGCGGCTGACATTGTCGCCGCCTATGTGTCGAACAATCCACTGCCGGTCGGCGAGTTGCCGAAATTGATCGGCGATATCCACGGCGCTTTGAAAGGTATCGGCACGCCCGCGACGGAACCTGTGGTCAAGCAGGAACCGGCAGTATCGATCAAGAAGTCGGTGACACCGGACTTCATCATCTGCCTGGAGGACGGAAAAAAGTTCAAATCGCTCAAGCGGCATCTTCAGCACTTTAACCTGACCCCCGACCAATATCGGCAGAAGTGGAACCTGCCGACCGACTATCCGATGGTGGCGCCGAACTATGCGGCGACCCGGTCGGCCCTTGCGAAATCAATTGGACTCGGGCGCAAAGCGCCAGCGCCCACTCCTGCTGCGGTAGAAAAACGCAAGCCGGTCGTGCGAGCGGCGGCAGCAAAAACAACTGCGGCTGCAATCAAGTCGCCGGTGAAGAAGGCGCGCAAGGCGCTGGCCAAAGCGTAGCCTGCACCGTCTGCCAGAGGCCTAGGCTGAGGCTGACCTGAACATGGCGAAGCCCCGCCTTGCGGCGGGGCTTCGTGCTAAGTCGGGTCACTCTGAAAATCAGATATTGCATAATTAGCGTTTCGCTTTTGTGCTGACGCAGCTCCCATTTGGTCGACTGCCACCCATACGCACGGAGAAAAGGCGTCGGTCAGTTCACAAAAGACGAGACAGATCACGCCCTTCGGGATGCGCTTAGCGGCCTCGGCGATTGCGCGGTGGGGATCGAGCGGGGCACCCGGCAAAAGAGATGCCGGTTCGAAGAGCCGGCGTTGCATCGAGCATCAACCTCGATCACCCGACTTGGAAATCTGCATGCGCGTTCTCCTCATGCGCATCAGAACCTTTTTGGCCAACGTCAGCGTAGGTGACCCGAACATGGATATTCGCAACCTGATCGGGCGTTCGGGCGGCTGATTGACCTCAAAAAAACTACGGAAAAACACGGGGCGCATGGTTTGGATCGTCCTCAAGCGTTCCCGCCAGATTTCGATCCGAAACCCGCCGAACGGCTTCCGCAGCCAAATATTGAGAACGCATTGCCAGTTCGCCGATCTGGACACGGGTCAGTCCGTGTTCGTCATATCGCGTTCTTACGTAGTTTGGCATATTGGCGGCCGCACGAGCGAACCGATCATCCGACTTACTGGGACGAAGCCGGATAATCTCGGCCACCAGGGACGAGAGTCCATGGCTAAAGGTTCGTCGAGTAGGTTCATCCACGCCAAGCCAGGCTAGCGTCCCCTTCATCGCGAGTTCCGCCGCTAGACAGGCGCTTTGAACTGCGGCGTCAAGCATGTGGCGACCACGCTCAAGCAAGGCCGCGGTGGCCTCAATGGATGAACCGCTCTTTCCCCACAGTATATCCGCTTCGGCGTTTTGCCCCGCGCGATCCATTACGCCATAACCAAAATCCCAAACGTCAGAAACTGAATAGGACGCGCGCCAAACTTGATCCGGCTGGTTCCGGAACATGACCTCCAGTTCTTCCCAAAGAATGTCGATCTGCCTGAGGGGTTGGACTGAAAACGTGCCATAGCCAAGGTTAACGCGCGCCAAATAGAACCGGTCACGCAAACCCACGCCACCAATCTGAACTGCCGGCATCGAAAAATCACCGGAAGGGTAGAGGTGTTTGTACGCGGCATTCACAGTTGCCCATACCTGGTTGTCGAGAATATCTCCGCCGCCACGGTTTCGAATGATCCGCATAGCGACGTGGAAAGGCCTTTGATGGAGCTTCAATCCTGCGTCGATAAGTGTTTGTCAAAGGCCTCGATTTCGCTGTCGTTCATCGCATTTCCAGTGTGTGATTGATTTAGCGCGCGTGTCTCGCCGGCGAAGAGAGCCTACTATGCAATAAGAAAACCAAATAGAAACAAATCCATGGCTGTTTTCGATTTACGCGTGGCAGTATATGCCTTTCTCGGGGAATGAGCGTAGGGGGGCAATATGGAAGAAGCGTGGGACGCGCGTCAGAGCGGGTGGAAAAAGCAGCCGGAGGACGCGCGGCTATCCTCGGACATCGACTACTCTCGTATCGTCCATTCCGGATCTTTTCGAAGGCTCCAGGGCAAAACTCAAATCCTTAACCTGGGCGACAGTGACTTTTACCGAACCCGTCTGACCCATTCTCTTGAAGTCGCGCAAATCGCTGGCGGCATTGCCCGCCAGTTAATGCTGCTCACGGATCATCCTGCCTTCCGACATCTGCCATCGGCAAGCCTAATCCAGGCCATTGGGTTCGCCCACGACCTCGGTCATCCGCCTTTCGGACATGGAGGCGAGGTCGCCCTCAATTACTGCATGCGCGAGCACGGAGGCTTTGAAGGAAATGGGCACACCATTCGGATCGTCAGCCGGCTTGAAAGCTTCTCCGAGCGTCACGGATCCGATCTTTCGCGTCGATGCCTGCTTGGACTTCTCAAATATCCAGCGCCGTACAGCGCGGTCTTCAATCCAGCGAAGCCGGCCGAGATGGATGAGCGGCCCACCTCAATCAGGATCATCGATCGAAAAAAATCGAAGCCACCAAAATGTTTCCTCGACAGCGAGACCGACGTTGTAGATTGGGTTTTCGAACCCTTAGGCAGGACAGACCGAGAGAGGTTTCAGGCTCTTAAGGAAACAAAGGGGGAGCATGCCAAGACAATTCATAAATCGTTCGATTGCAGCATCATGGATATAGCGGACGACATTGCCTACGGCGTCCATGACCTCGAGGATTCCATTGCCCTGGGTCTAATCAAGGAACATGAATTTCGCGCACTCGTGCCGGAGGCTGCATGCACCGCGTTCCTGGAATCCTTGAAAGCCAAGTACCCCAAGGAGTTCGCGAATGACGTATACGAAGTGGTTGTGAAGAAGCTGTTCTCAGACGGGAAGAGCAGAAAACACTACATTGGTCGCCTCGTTCATCATTTCATGACCAGTGTAACAATTGAGGAGGTGCCAGAGTTCGCCGAACCGCTTCTCCGTTTCCGGGCCGTTATGCCTCGAAGATATGGGGTTCTGCTGGATGCGCTGAAAAGTGCTGTTGTCGACAAGGTCATCCGAAGCGCGAATGTCCAGCACCTTGAATTCAAGGGCCAGAAGATGGTTGTGTCGGTATTTGAGGCGATCAATTCCGAACCCAAGGCGTTTCTTCCCGCAGACGCCTACGAGGCGTTCCAAAAATCGGGAGACGACGTCCGGACCATCTGCGATTACGTCGCGGGCATGACTGATTGGTTTCTGCTCAAAACCTATGATCGACTTTTCAGTCCTCGAATGGGTTCCGTCTTCGATAAACTCTAAGAAACAGAACTGCCTTGACGCGTGGTGCCGTGCCTTCATTTAGTGCGCGGGCGGTACGTCAGGCTCACAACCTCACAGTCACAGGTTCAAATCTGTCCCGCAACCAACCTCCTTAGTGAAATCAATGAGATGGCGTGCCTCGGCGGCCTCTTCATTTGGTGCCAGGATCTCGCAAACATCCCAAATATTTCATCTACTTTACAACGGGTTAGCAAGTTTCCGTCATCCGTTACAATCCATCGACGAAAACTCCTTGGCACAAGAACTCTCGGCTTTTGGGGCGCTGTTTGACCGCTCTTCCGAAGCGGCCGAGCAATCGCGGGAGACCCTCATTCCCCTCGATCAGTAAGACGGAACGCCATTTGTGCGGAACAGCGTGGGGGTGCTAGCATGGCCCAACCATGTCCGAATTGCCGACTGCACCTGAAAGCGAATACCAGTTGATCGGCCCCTCCGAGGAAGGCACCGTCAGCGACCTTCTTTCCGGGCTATCACCAAAAGACGGCCGTCAAAGACTTCAGGCATTGATCGCCGAATGGCTTCGCATGGAAAATCTTGTTGTGCTTACCGGCGCCGGCACATCAGTTTCGTCGGGCGGAAAGACAATGGTCGAGCTGGAAAAAGCCGTCCTCGCGGCGGTGAAGGCGATGGCGAAGTGCCCAGCCACCATTAAGGTCATCATTGACGCGCGCACGGCGGATAAGAGCACTGAGAAAACTGGCTTTGAGGATTGGCTCTCGTACCTCGTGAATGCCAGTTACATCGGAACCGCCACGCGGTCCCCCTTTGGCGGAGTAATATGGAAAGGGGAGGCTAGCCCGAGCGTGTTGGAACTCGCCTGGCTTGTTAAGGAGGCCGGCAAGGTCATCTTCGCAGAATGTGCCCTGTCCTTGCCCAGCACGGGCGCCGTGAGTTCGACAGCGATCGCGCCGCAGCTTGCCTTTCTGGCGAAGCTGGTCGCTCGCGATAGCAATCTCGGCCGTGCCCATCTCTTCACTCTGAACTACGACACTCTTTTTGAGCAGGCCCTCGAATTACTCGGCATTCAGTATTTTGACGGATTCACCGGCCGCGCCGACGCCCGGTTTGACCCCTCCGTGTATGGGCTCGACATCTACTATCCCGGCGAAATAGCGGAGGGCAGGGTCAGGCGCTTCGACAAATTTCTGCATTTTTACAAGCTTCACGGGTCAATTCACTGGCAGGTTCGCGGTGATGAGCTGCGGGCTCGCCATCCAGACCTAAGCGACTATGTGAAATACGCAACCCTCGATCCGGTCGCCAAGGCCAAGATGATTGAGGAGCTTGGCGACAAGATTCCGTCCGTTGGCGTTCTGCCCACCGCGAACAAATTCGCTCAGACGCTTTCGATGCCATTTGCTCATCTCTTTCGCGCGTTCCAAATCCGGATGAGCGCACCACAGACGTTCGTGCTGGTACTCGGATATGGGTTTGGCGACGACCACGTCACTAAGATTATCGAGACGGCTCTCATGAATCCGTCGCTGGTTTTGCTCGTGGTTGAGCCCAACCCCAACAGCCCGACAATCGCCCGCATCCGCGGATACAAAGAGCTTGGCAAACGTGCGTTTGTGCTGACGGCGTCAGCGCCCGCCTTCAAGAAAGGCGCTTATCAAAAATCGACGTTTGATGATTTCGCGCGCGCTATCATGCCGGATGTTCAATGGCTGGACGATTTCTTGCGACTTCGCCGATTTGAGAAGCAGATCAAGGCGTCGAATGGTCCTGACGATCAGCCGGCGAATGGCTCGGCGTGACGATGGAAAACCCTCGGATTGTCGGCCATATCGTGGCGGTGCAAGGCTTTCGGGTGAAGGTCGAGCTTTTGCCCGAAACCAAATCCGCGCTTCGCGCTACGCTCGACGGCGTTCAGATCGCCGTGGCGATCAACGCTTATTTGACCTTTAGTCTGGGGGCTGGGCAATTTGTCATTGGCATCATTACCGACCTAGAGGCGCGCGAGACCTTTGATACCACCTCCGGGGACGACCTTTCGCTGGAGCTCATAAAACCGCGCAGGACGGCGAATATTCAACTCTTGGGCACCATTCAACAAAACGAAAAAATTGGTGCCTTTAGCCCGGGCATAACCATCCTGCCGACGCTAGATACCCCGGCCGAAATATGCTCCCCAGAAATCCTTCAGGCGGTGTTCGAAACGCCACCTCGTTGTAACAAGCCGGAGGATTATGGTGGCGAGGATTTCGACTACGATCTGCGAATTGGGTGGCCTACTGGACAACCTAATAGCGCGGTGCGCGCCTCCTACAATGATCTATTTTCGCGGCCGCTCGCCATTGTTGGCAATACCGGCTCTGGAAAGTCGTTCACCGTTTCAAATCTTTTACAAAAGGCCATGCGAGCGCTTGGCGACAAAGGCGATGAGCCGCACGTTTTTGTCCTTGATATCAACGGGGAGTACGGCAAGGCATTCCCGCCGGCATCCCCGCCTCGATCGCCGGACCGGATTTATCTGAATGGAGCTGAGTTCGGAATTCCGCTCTGGTTCATGAACGCGTCCGAAATTTGCACCTGGTTGAGCGCATCGGAGCAAACTCAAGAGCCCGTTCTAAAGGACTGGTGGGCCATCGCGAAGGCCAGCGGCGAGGACGGCGCGCTCGTGACGGGGTCAAACATGCTGCGGCATGCCGTGTCCAAGGTCTTGATCATACTTCAGGTCTTAGATGCTCAGCAGAAGCCGTATAAGAAGATATGCTGCCAACAATTCAAAATCCTGAAGGACTACGTGGGCGCGCGGCAGCTCGATGGAATGACCGAGCTGCGCGAAACTCTTCTCCCTCATGCCGCTCAGTACAAGGCGGATGGGAAGGATGTGGATTGGAGTTCACCAGAGAACGAATTTGACATCCGGGCTGCAGCGGAGACTGTCCTGGCAAATCTGAGGGCCTTAATTGCCGGCGACGTCGCCGTCGCGACGATGAGCGCAACGACAGCGGATAGTCCACGATTTATTCCGCGTGGCCGACTTGTCGATCCCACGCTGTTCGACAGCGCCACGGCTCCGGAAGATGTCGGAAGGGTGGAGGCGCATCTTACGACCCTCAAACTTCGTCTGAAAGCTCGTTTGGATGACCCGCGCTGGCAATCATTCCTCAACTATGAAAACGAGGCCACTAACATTCCCTCCCTATCGATTTGGATGGACAAACTAGGCCTTGGAAAGCGGAAGGGGCCGCGAGTTTCGATTATTGATCTATCAATGCTGAGTTACGAAGTTTTGCCCTATGCCTGCACGATCATCGGTCGTGTTCTTTTGGAGGCGAGAGAAAATCTTCCCGCCGAGAGACGTTACAAACATCCCTGGTTATTGGTTCTGGAGGAAGCCCATAACTACGCGAGACCTCCCCGCACCGACGAGGAAAGAGGGCAGACCCTCTCGCGGCTCGCGTTTGAAAGAATAGCCAAGGAAGGAAGGAAATTTGGCCTGTCACTTGTTATCGCCAGCCAGCGACCCAGCGAAATCAGTCAGACAATCATCAGCCAATGTGCCAATTTCATAAGCCATCGCCTTCAGAACCCAGACGATATCGACCATTTTCGTCGGATCATTCCAATGCAGGCTCGTAGGCTGCTCGATCAAGTCACAATCCTTGCCTCTGGCGAGGCGATCGTCTTTGGAAGCGCTTTTCATATCCCAGCGCGCGTGCAATTCGACCGCCCGAATCCGGGTCCTTTCAGCCAAACTGCTGCTCCCTACCACGAGTGGCGAACGGAACCCGCGCCATTTCCGCTATCAACCATTATCGAGGCGTGGGGTGCCGAACCGAAGAAACCCGCAAGAAATACGGAAACCCCGGTTTCGGCCGCGAAGCCGGATGAAGGCGACGACACGCCTTTCTGATAGTCGGGAACGAACATTTATGAGACCCCGTCTCGACATGAGTGGCCTCACATCGCCTGGTACGATTAGGGTCGTCAAACGACAGTATCCAACCATTTCATAATCTGGTCCGCAACAGGCATACCCCAAGGCCACCTGTTCGCTGCGCGCGGACCGCACTAATCTAAACGCTAAATCAGTCGAAGAAGAATGTTGACTTGCGCGTCCGCACCAAGTCGCCAATGCCGTTCTGTGGTGTCCAGGTGACAACGTCGACTCGCCACGCAAGTTTTGCGCCTAATCGTTGAGCCCCCGCATCCAGCTCCGAACTGTCCATCGTACAAAGTGTCCCGCACCTCGTGCTCCCGCCAGGGGCATGGATCGGCGTCCAGTGATCAAGCCAAAGTACTGTCTTTGCAACTCGGGTACCGGATGTTTCAACGAACAGTCCGTTCGCGTCAGCGTCAAGTTTGCCGCCTTTGTTAAGGGTGTATGGGCATGGCACCATAAGCCCGACGCCTATGAATTCGTCATGCCAAGTTCCGTGCATCAACGGCATCGCAGAGAATGTCACGGGCCATGCAGATCCTGCGTCACCAGACACAGCAACGTCAACCAACTCGATTTCTGGCAAGTCGCCTCTGAGCGAAAACTTGTCCGGAAAGACAAACCTTTCTGGGGTCAGCCATTTCTCAGTGTGGTCGGGAACGAACTCCGGCGTCGCAAGATAAGCCCGCGCTTCGATTCTTCCAAATTCCGAAACCTCTTGCGGTGTGGGCATACTCAAAGACACCACCCTGAATGCTGCACCTTCGTTCAGCCGCGACAATAGCTGCCTTGTACAACTCTCAAGATCTGCACTATCCGCACTCAGTTCGACCGCACATTCCTGAAGGCCGGTTGGCCGGGCCTGCGGCTCGAGTTCGAATAGCCCCGGAAGCACCGGCACGATATCCGCTAGATATTGGACCGCTTGTCGCAAGGGCATCCCCCACTCCAGTACCGCGTGGGCTATCGTTCGCTCGTATGCCGACCGAAAGACCTCGCTCTGGCGCGTTACCACCTGCGGATGCGCGCCCGACTGCGCTAGGACAAAATCGCCAAAATAGTAGGGATAGTCAGAGTATGGGATTGCCGACCGCTGCCGAACTCGCTCCCACTCAAAAGCCCACTGCCGAAAGAATGGAAGGCCAAACTTGCGTTCTAACCCCCGCATATGTGTCTCGAGTATCGGCGGTACGTCTTGACGCTTGTGCTCGTTAAAGTACGAGGGCGGTTGATAATCCTCGGGCGCTTCCTGGGTGTCCGCATCCCATCTTCGAGGGCCCGAGCCGGGACCGTAGATTTGCTCTAGGAGGAAGTCCGATAGAATTGAACGGCAAGACATCGCCGTCACAACCTCTGCCAGTGACGGTCGCGAAGCCGCATTTGTAACTAGGATGACCGACAGGCCCGTAGCGGTCTCGGATTCTAGCCTTCTAGCGGCTATCCAGTTGAGCAAGGACTTCGAAGCAAGCGCGTTCGAATGCGGCGATTCCAAAAGTGCTCGTAGCTGTTTCGCCGTTCGCCAGCGAATGAGTTTGACGGGCCAGCTCAGTCGCTCGGTCAGAAGTTCAATCGCAACGCAAGACGCAGCTAAGTCAGCCATGGAGCCTCAGGGATTGGCTGATCTTTGACTTCTTCGGTGAGGCAATGAACGAGGGCGTGAGCGACTGTCGCTGCGATGTCAATCTGACCGACGAGAATGAGGAAGCCCACCAGATAGCGTTGACCAATCACAAATGAGCCTCCGGCAGATCGTCCGTATCGGTCGGCGACAGCGGTATCCACAATGAACTTCCACCACTCCGAGCCGTACAGTCTTGCTGCCGTAGACAACCTCCTCATCACTTCGTCCTCGGGCGCCCAATAGCTAGCCCATCCGTTGCGCATGCTATGAGCGCGAACGAGCCATTTATAGGCCGCCTTCTTTCCCTCCAGCTTCCGGCTCACTTCGAAAATATCATCAAGGCTATCCTCAATGTGATAAGTAGATTTTCCGGAAGTAAAAAACTGATCGATGGAGTCAATTGCAACCTTTCCCTCGCCCTCGGAAGTCCAATGGGAGAGCCATCCGCTTACGAACGCTCTTCGATTCCGAAAATCGAATGCGGCCTTGCCCACTTCACTTGCAACCTTTCCGAATTGATCGGCCTTGAACTTTGCCGGCTTCGTCCGCCACGGCTTTCCAGCTCCGAGCCCGTTGCTTCTACTCGACCGGTCGTGACGGTCTTTCGGCTCACCACCAAGAAAGGCGACTTGATCCGCGTGGAGCTTTTCCGCAGCTGCGTCGTGTGCTCCTGCCGCGCCGAGCGCACCGAGCGTACCATGGTCCATGAGGGTTGCTGCTAGGGCTGCGACTGCTTCGCTGCCGAAGTCTCCGACCGTAAAGAATTCCTTGATGCACTCATCGGCATACCGCCACTCTTCGCACTCAACGTGGTGGGCGTAAAACATCGGCAGTTTCTCAGGCCTCGTCTTTGCGACAACTTCGATCAACTTGGAGCGTACGTGGTCGGTCTCGTCTCCGTCGGTGAACTTTGTGATCTGTTCGACGATTGGAGTGAGCTTCAGGATCGCCGGCAGCGCATCTGCGCCACCAGCAAGGTGGACCTGTTCGACAGCATCAAGCGCCTCGATCCCACTCATGTCCTTTCGGTTGCCATACCCCATTAGACAGTCAGCAGCCCGCCTTATGAGCTCAGGTTCGCGTCCAAGCCCGTATGCGGCCGAGAACTTAGCGAGTTTCACCCAAGTGTCCGTGCGCTCCATAAATTCGGTAACGGTCGAGGCGAGCGCCTCAACGCTATCCCGCAGAAGTACTTCGGCACCAGTTTGGTCAAGTATCCGCCGCTCGTCAGAGGTATCATCTTCGATCCAGAGGGAATCGACCCAATGAATCGAGCTCCGCGCAACCTCCAGCTCACTTAGAGCGACCTGGGAACTAGCCTCGTTTCTCAGGGAAATGAGGTGCAGATCACAAGCTATCTGTCGGAGCGCGCCGCGAAATTCAATGTATCTACGATAGTCCGCCTCGTTGCTGTTCCCTCTAAACCGCACTTCCGCCAGATCCGCTGCCCCGAGGTAAGGGGCAGAAAAGCTGAGTTCCAACTTTCCGGCCGCGATGTAGCTTGCGGTTCGTTCGAGACAGTGGATTGCCTCCGACAGCCAGCCCACTTGGTCCAAGTCCAGTCCCGGATACACCCATGAGAAATTGCCCTCGGCCCGAAAGGCAGTCGCTAGAGCTGAGAAAAACACTGTGTGCAAGAAGCGATCAGCGCCCGAACCCATACCTGCTCGCATCTCCTCGTCACCGAGCCTGGCTGGGGCGACGGGCAAAGCCATTGAGCCGACAGGTTGGTCTCGCGTCCCGAAATAGCAGGCCAACAAAGGACTTACCGAACTCGGCGGACGCGGCACCCGAGAACTCATTTCCACATCAAGGTACCCCAAGGTGCGGACTAACTCGTCTTGGACGATCTTGCTGACTGGACTCCAGGCACTCGTTAGTTTGGCCAAAAGCCATATCAAAACGTCAAGGTTGGCCGCTTTCCCGACTGCCCGCGTATATTCGATCAGTAAACTGCTGAAGTCCTTAAATCCTTCCAGGAAACTTAGTACGCGACCTGCTGTCTCGATGCCGCTTCCGCCGGCTGCGTGCAACAGGTGGTGAGTGAGCTGCATGAATTCATTCTCCGGACGATGCCTAAGCTCGATCCAGACATTTATACGTCGCGTGAGTTCTCCGACGCAGATATCCCGAAGCTCATCTTCAAACCCCGCCGGTGCAGTACCTGCAAGTGTTGCAAGTTGAGAATCGGATACACTCTCCACCTCGTCGGAGTAGATCCTTACCTGCTGCCAGTTTTTCGCTGCCGCGAGCGCGGACGTCTTGAATGCAGCAAAATCCTGCGACTGCTGTTCGGGCGAATTCAACAGGCGTATTCGAAGCCAACGCAACGTTGTCGTCCGAGGAAGATCAGCTGCTTTGAAGGCCGCCCATTCGGCCGCTCGGAGAATTTCATGGGTCTGGCGCTCGTTCCACCCATTCGCCAGCGAGTCTACGATCCATTTCCGGGTCGTTCCGGCGAGCAGATCGACTGGGTCGCCCATCTGCGCCTTTGTGATCCACAGCCATCCCCAACGCCAATAATCAGGCGCCTCTACTTCGAGCCATTTAACGATGACAGGCAACAGGGCTTGGTAGGCCATGACATGGTCAGGCCGCTCGCGCACGTAGGCGAATATGCTCCCGTGGAAAGGTACCAGGCCCGACTGACGAACATCGAGCAGGAACGCGATCTCGGAGTAATCGCCGAAGCATTTCCGTATTCCGTCGCCAGGCCAATAGAATGTTGTGCCGGCAAGCGCATGAAGTGTGTTCCTGGCGGCTGTACTGAGCCCGCCCCACAGGGCCGCATAGTAGACTCGAATGTCGCCGTCTGGGCACGGTGGTAACGCCAGAACGTCCTCGGCCCTGACACGTTTATTTGAGAGAGCGAGACTCTCGAACGCGTAAATGAGGTGAAGAGGGTGACCCTGTGAAACCGTGAAAAATGCTTTGGCAATGGAATCGACAAGCTCGCGCCGCGTTTCGCTGCGGCGTAAGCGTAGAAGCAACCGCTTAGCCTTGTACTGCGCCTTCACCCAGGCCGAGACGGAAATCTCATCCATTGCCGGTATTTCCAGCCAGTCAACCTTTTTTGCAGACTGAACCAGACGCTTTGGAAGCTGATCTTCTAGGACTTTTTGGGTACCGACGACGAGGCTGACGTTGTCGAGCGAGGGAAGTAGGTGAACGAAGAGCTGATTGAGTTGGTCGACCCGAGCGGTGTCACGCCACACATGGTCTAAACCGTCAATAAGAATGTAGAGGCGCTGATGCTTCGCGGCGAGATACTCAGCGGCACTTTTGATCACTGACCGAAGCCGCGTGGGATCGTCACTGCCTCCAGGAACGCTTTCGGGGTATGATGCTGTAAGCTGGTTGACGAGCGAGGCTGCAATGGTAGCGAAAGACATTCGGTCCGGCGTCGTATCGTCCATTGCCAAGAAATAGTGGTGCCGTATCACTACGGCGCCATCGCCAGCCTTCCGCAGTCTCTCGGCCAGCAAGCTCAGGTACGTGCTTTTCCCTTTTCCCGGTGTGCCCCAAACGATTGTCAGCGGTGCGCCCTTCGTAAGCCGGGATGTGACTTCTGCATCAAACGCCTGACTTGGCACAATGTAATCGGGAGGAACGCGGAAATCCTGCCGGATCGGCTGTGGGCGTTGCCTTGTGATAGTTTGCGAAAGGTGCGCAAAAAGTACCCTTCCATCTGGTGGCGGCTGGTTTCGCCTAGTAGTCCAGGTACGCACTTGCTCTCGGAAGGCGAACCAACCGTTAGGGTCTAAGTCGGACGGCACTAGTTGGTCTCTCAAGAAGGCCTCGTAGTCGTCCAGATCGCGTTCGCTGTGGTCAAATTCGAAGCAGTTGAAAAATGCGATAGCTTCGGCTTTACCGCCGCAGTGGTTTTCGAGAGTAGCGCGCACTTCTGGGGACGCTTTTGACAAGTCGAGCCGTTTTCCGCTTAGACACGATGCGACCTCGGTTGATGGAACCCTATTCGTGCGAAGCGTCGCAGAATGGACTAACCCGGTTGCCGCAAGTTTTCGGAGCGAGGTCGCCCACTTCGTTAGGAGGGAGGTACCGTTCGGCTTCCTGTCCGTGAGCCACGCCCAGTTGAGGGGATAGTCAGTCTTGTCAACCGTGAACTTGACCTGGAGATACTCGAACGCGCCGTCTCGACGCGATACAACTACGTCATCCAGGGCAGTGCCATCATCGACTGCTTCCAGCTGAACCCAGCTGTAGGTATCGGGGTCGCGATAATATCTAATAAGCGCCTCGATCCCCACCAAGTCTTGGTATTCATATCCAACCCGAGTGATGGTCGATGGCTTGATGGTCCTGTTCGCCAATCTTTCCTCTACCTGCAAGATCTTAAGCTACCAGACGGCTAGGCTCGACCCAAGCACCACCAGCGTCATCCCGCCGCAACCACCTATAGATGATGCAGAAGCGTCTGCTCGATGAGCGCGGTATCCTCGTTGCGTACTTCGAACTGAGGAAATAGCCCGCCAGATAGGACTATCATCCATGAAAAAAGCAACAAGAGCCTGGAATGCCGAATTTGTCCGTCAGTTGTACGGAATCAACGTGCTGACCGATAAGGTCAAAAACTTCCACCTGTCGCGAGACAACACCCTCTCTAGGTGGAACGATGACGACGTGCTGATCAAGCATCACGTCATGAGCGGCCGGCAAGTGGATTCGGAATTGAATGTTGTCTTCCAACTCGTCGACATCGTGAATTGCCTTTGGTACTCGATGACGCCTGCAGGGCAGCGTTGGAAATAAAAACGGACGGGCAACGTACTTGTGAGAGTGGGAGGAACCAGTGAAAGAGACGGATTACCACAAACAGCTTTCCCATCCGTCAGAGCCGGTCCGGGAGATGGCCTTGATGTTCACAAATTACATCCCCATCGTTGGTCCAACTGTCACCTGGCTGACGGATCAGGTGTGGCCCGACCCCGGCCGTATCGCCAGAGATCATTTCCTGGTGGCTTTGGCGATGCGCGTAGATGAACTTCATGACAAACAGTCGGCCGAAGCGGCGATGCGGCAAGAACACTCGGCAGCGATCCTTGCCGACTCAATGAGCATTGCCTCGCGATCGTTCGGGGAGAAGAAGCTTCAGGCCCTTCGAAATGCGACCGCGAGTGGAATTTTTCACTCGCCCGAAAAGTATAATATGTCTGCACTCGTGCTGAGCATGATCGATAGGTTGACCGATGGTCACATAACAATGTTGCAGGAAATAGCCCGCCAAGGCCAATACGATTGGCAGTACGTTACCATGATAGGTGTCGAGTCCAAGGTCGATAAGATGGGAATGACCGACCCGACGGGCACCGTCATTTTTGAAGGCAGCGAACAAGAATTCATAGATAATGATTTGTTGAAGACGAATGGTATCCTCCGTGACGACCTACTCTCTCTCGGGCTGATCGCCCGACGTGAGACAATCTTTCCTGGGTCAAGTCTCGGGGGACCTCCGTCTAGTCATATAGAGGCAATTATCACTCCGAAAGCCGAACTGTTATTGAGAGAGATAGAAGGAACTCCGCCTAAACCTTCAATTGGAGAGGTGGAGTTCCCAAGCGGCCCGCCACGTTGAGCAGCGGGCCTACGCCCTGGTGTTGGCCCTGCGTCGAGTTCATTCCCGAGAATGGCGGCGGCGCTCGTGTGAGGCTAACCGGAGAACTGGCCGACGTTAGAAGCGGGCATCATTGAACGATAGGTAGTCCGAATTGGGCCAATACCTCGGGGACAAAAGTGAATGTGGGACACACTAATTCTGATCGCGACGACAGGCATTGTTTCCGTCGTGTGGTCAACATTCTGGACGTGGCTTGCCGAAGGCCGACAGCGAGCCGCTCAAGCAACGTACATTGCGATGCGAGCGGCTATCGCGCTTGAGGATTACGCGATCCGATGCTGGCAACTGGTCTATTCCGGGCCGGAGCATATGAAGCAGCATGGTTCTCCGCTTGCCAGCGGAGTACCGGATTTGGAGTCAATGCCCGAGAGCAGCGACTGGGTGAATGTCGACCCTGAGTTGGCGAACGAAGCCCTGTCGTTCTCGAATTCGGTAACAATTGTGCAGATGATGGCCGACCACGCTAAGCACTTGGAGAATAATCCCTTCGATGCTGAGACCTACGCCAAAGAGCGTGGCCGCGCCGCATGGGCCATAGCGGCCAAGCTTCGCACCAAGTATAAACTGTCAGAACGCGCCTATCAGGCCAAACTCCTTGCCGAGCTGCTGACTTGAGCGACGCGGGGACATGGGCGCCTGCCTGCTCATTGCCGGCCTTGGTTCATTGAGTACTGCTCCTGCCGAGTCTGTTGAGGCACGATCTAAATGACGGTGGACGGTTGACGTGTCGACTGACAACACGCCCGATTTGGCGCCCGCCGGTGCCAAGGGAGAAGCTTGCGAACGTCGCAGGCCGTCCGATAAACCCCAAATCTCGCCGATGCTCTGACAAGGCGTCACAAAGCTAATTGCCGATTGAAGTTTGAATAAGTTCGCTCCAACCAAACGCTTTCCCCTGCTCGTAGTGGAATATAAGTGACCGCATGAGCACCCGGGTGCCGGTCGACAATAAAAACAAGCACTTAGCTTTAAAGGCACGTTGCCCGTTACTCGCTCGCAACAGCGCTCAACGCGGCTGCCGGTTGGCGCGTCAACCTCGGGCGCGCCGCCAGTGGCGGCTTTCGGGCTAAGCTCTAGTTCCGATCGATCTTCGGCGACGTTTACATTCTACACTGAGCTTTGCCGATAGCAGAAGAGTGCTTCTTCGATAGTGGATCTCGCGATGTAGCGGTCTTCCGACTCAAATCCCCGCTGGCGAGCGAACATTTCCGATAACGACGTCTGCCCCACAGCGTATCCGAACGTCGCAATCTCTTTCACACGCACGCGCAATTCGGCCGGTGGCGCGAGACAGAAAGTTCGAAAAGCTCCCAGGAACCCCAGTTATTGAATAACCGCGGCCGGGCCGAATTCAGACAGCGGCTTTGGGTTCGGGATTGAAAAATTAGCCGTTCGACGTGCGGTTCTTAGACTGAGCCGAAGCCGCCATATCACTCTTCTCGAAACGCTCGCGCTATCTGATCGGCCAGTGGTTTTACGAGGTAGGACAGCATCGTTCGGCTGCCGGTAGAGAAGAACGCTTCGACGGGCATGCCCGGCGCCAAGGTGAGGCCATTCAGTTTCTTCAGCTCCCAGCGCGGTAGGCTGACGCGAACCGTGTAGAAGCCCGCGCCGCTTCGCTCATCGACGCTGAGATCGGCGGAGATCTCGTTGACGACGCCATTCAGTTCCGGTGTCACGCGCTGATTGAACGCCGAGAGTTTTAGGGCAACGTCCTGGCCTAGCGAAAGCTGGTCGATGTCCTGTGGCGCAATGCGGGCCTCGACGGTCAGATCGTCGGCCACCGGGACCACCAGCATGATCACCTCGCCCGGCGAAATGACGCCGCCGATCGTATGAACGGCGAGCTGATGAACGACGCCATCCTGCGGGCTGCGGATGTCGATACGCTTGAGCTGGTCTTCGGCCGACACCTTGCGTTCGACGAATTCGGATATCTTTCCCTGGACGTCACGGAGCTCGGTGGCAACCTCGCTGCGCAGATCCTGGTCGACCTGGATGATCTGCAAGCGGGTTTCGGCTATGCGGCCCTTGGACTGGGCGATCGATGCGGTCAGTTGCCCATGTTCGCCATCAAGTCGAACCGCGTCTCGCTCCAGTGCCGTGAGGCGGTCAATTGAGACGAGTTTCTTGAGCCAGAGAGTTCGGATGCTGTCGAGCTCGGTACGGATCAGCTCTATTTCCCGGCTCTTGGCGGTCCGTTGTTCGGCAAGCCCGGAAGCTTCTTGTGAAAGCTGCGCGATGCGTTCTTCCAGCTGCGCTTTCTGTCCGGCGCGGGCCTGCCGGCGAAAGTCGAACAGCGACTGTTCGCCGGCGATGGCACGCCCAACATTGGGGTCATCTCGCCTCGAAGTCAGCGAGGTCGGAAAGGCAATGTCGGCATGGTCGTCACGCTCGGCTTCAAGACGAGCCAGGCGAGCCTCGAACTCGTCGAGGCCCTTAGTGACGATAGCGAGGTTGGCGCGGGTTACTGTTTCGTCGAGGCGGATTAGGACCTGGCCGGATTTGACGGCATCGCCTTCGCGCACCAGGATCTCGCCGACCACGCCGCCGGTGGGATGCTGAACCTTCTTGACGCTGGAATCGACGACCAGCTTTCCCGATGCGATCACGGCGCCGGAAAGCTCGGTGACCGCCGCCAGGCTGCCGGCGCCGCCGACGAGCAGGATGCAGGCCGCCACGCCGCCTAACAGATAGCGCCGGATGGTCCGATCGATCATGGGAGCCGCGGCCATCAGGATACGTTCTCCTCAGGCGCGGACACCACCTTCAAAGGAACACCTCCCGGCCGGGTGACCTTGTTCAAGACCTCGTTCTTCGGTCCGAAAGCCTGGACCCGGCCATTGCCCATCACCAGGACCTGATCGAGGCTCGCCAGCGCGCTCGGACGATGCGCCACCACGACGGCGATGCCGCCACGGGCCCGGACCCCTTGGATCGCCTCGGTCAAGGCAGCCTCGCCTTCAGCATCGAGGTTTGAATTCGGCTCATCGAGAATGACCAGGAACGGGTCGCCATAAAGCGCTCGCGCCAACGCCACTCTTTGCCGCTGGCCGGCCGACAAGGCCGATCCAGCCTCGCCGATGCGTGTCTCGTAGCCTTCCGGCAGATGAACGACCAGGTCGTGCACGCCCGCCGCCCGGGCCGCCGACAATATCTTGTCCGAAGGCGCCTCGGGCTCGAAACGCGCGATGTTTTCGGCAATGGTGCCGTCGAACAGCTGCACATCCTGTGGCAGGTAGCCGACATGTCGGCCGAGTTCCTCCGGCGACCACTGGTCGAGCGTGGCGCCATCGAGCCTCACTGCGCCGCGCGCCGGCAGCCAGATGCCGGCAATCGCCCGCACGAGCGAGGATTTGCCGGAAGCGCTTGGCCCGATGATGCCAAGGCCAGCGCCCTTTTCCAAGGCGAAGCCCGCATCCTGCACCACCACGCGCCGCTCGCCCGGCGGGCTGACGCTGATGCCCTCGACCAGAAGGGCTGAGGTCGGCGCCGGCAGGGAAACGGTCGTCGCCGCCTCGGGAAGCAGTGCCAGCAACTGGGTAAGCCGTGCCCAGGCCTGGCGGGCGCTGACGAATCCTTTCCAGTGCGCAATGGCCAATTCGATCGGTGCCAACGCCCGACCCATCATGATCGAGCTGGCGATCATGATGCCGCCCGTCGCCTCCTGATGGATGACGAGCCAGGCGCCGATCGCCAGCATGCCCGACTGCAGCATCATGCGTAGGATCTTGGAGATGGTTCCGAGCGTGCCGGCCAGGTCGCTCGCCCTGGCATTGGTGCCGAGATAGTCGGCGTTGATACCAGCCCAGCGTTCGGCGATGCGCGAACCAAAGCCCATCGCTTGCAACACCTCGACATTGCGGCGCGTCGCCTCGGCAAGCGTGTTGCGCGCGGCCGCCTGTCTGTTCGCCTTTTTGGCCGGCTCGCGCGTGCGCGCTTCGGCAAGCAGCGTCAGGCTGAACAGGATGATCGCGCCGCCCAGCGCCGTCATGCCGATCCAGAAATGGAAGAGGAAGCAGATGCCGAGGTAAAGCGGCATCCACGGCAGATCGAAAAGCGCCGTCGGGCCAGCGCTCGACAGGAACGACCGCACCTGATCGAGATCGCGCAGGGACTGAAGACCATCGCCAGCGAGCTTGGTACGCAAAGGCAACCGCATCAGTGCGGTATAGACCTGACCGCTCAGCTGGGAATCCAGCCCCATGCCGATGCGCACGAGAAGCCGTGAGCGGATCAGTTCGAGGACGCCCTGGAAAACGAAGAGCATGCCAGCAAACACCGCAAGTCCGACCAGCGTCGGCACGCTGCGGCCGGGGATGACGCGGTCATAGACCTGCAGCATGAAGAACGAGCCGGTCAGCGCCAGGATGTTGACGACGCCGCTCATCAAGGCCACGCCAGAGAAAGCGCGCTTGAACGACGAAAGAACCGCCGCGAGCGTTGCTCGCGGCGGCGGGGATGGATTGAGTTGCATCGTTGCCGTCACCAGACTTCCAGTTCAAACACTCAAGCCGCGATGAACTGGAAGTCGTCCTGGTGCAGGCTCGTCAGCGCGACATTCTTCAGGGTAACCACATTGCTGGCGTCATGCGTGATGACCGTGTCGGCGCCGACCTGGGTGGCGGCAGACAACACCGAGGCAAAGTCGGCGAAGACGTCGTTTTCGAACTCGATAACGTCCTCGGTACCGGGGCCTGTGACAAAGTCGTTGATCACCTGGTTGCCGAAGTTCGGACCGAAGACGAAAGTGTCGCCGCCTTCGGTGACTTCGATCGTGGCATGCACGCCATTGGGCGTCATGGTCTGGTCGGTATGGTCGGCATCATGCAGGCCGTAGGTCAGCGTGTCAGTGCCGGTAAACCCTTCGTCCGGCTGGTAGACATAGGAATCCGCCGCACTACTCCAGGAGATGGTTCCATGCTCCGGCTGCACCCAGATGTAGTGCTCGGCATTGGCGCCCGAGGGGATCACGTCATTGGCCATCAGGTTCAGGACGATCGGCGTGTCTTCGCGCGTCGACAGCGCGTCATCATTGCCGACCCACGCATCGGGGTCGGTCCCGCCTTGCGTGACCTCGATCGAGACATGCACGCCGTTGGGCGTCATGGTCTGGTCGAGATGGTCGGCATCGTGCAGACCGTAGGTCAGCGTATCGGTACCGACAAATCCGGCGTCCGGTTCATAGACATAGGAATTGTCGGCGCTGCTCCAGTAGACCGATCCGTGCTCCGGCTGCACCCAGATGAAGTGCTCGGCATTCGCGCCGGCCGGGATCAGATCGTTGGCCATGAGGTTGAGCACCAGCGCGGTGCCCGCGGTCGTGGAAAGCGCATCATCGGTGCCGATCCATTCCGCCGGCTGGGCCGGGCCAATCGTCAGCGACAGCGTGTCGAACACCTGCAGCGCGCCGTCGGACGCCGTGACGGTGACGTCGATCGCGCCTTCGGACCCCGACGGCGGCTCGCCCGACAGCGTACGCGTAACCGCATCGAAGGTCAGCCAGGACGGAAGAGCCGATCCGTCGGCCAGTTTGGCCGACAGCGTGAGCGATTGCCCGTCTGGATCGGAGAAGGTGTTTGCCGGCAGGACGGCGCTGAACGACGCGCCTTCCGAGGTTTGATAATCCGGCAGCGCATGGGCAATGACCGGCGTATGAGCCCGGGCAGTAAAATCGGCCTTCGCCCAGATCGTGCCGTTGGCGAAGCGCACTGTCTCGACACCACGATCCCAGTTCGGGTCGCCGGTCCCGGCAAGTGTTATCCGGCCACCGTCGCCGGCACCCGCTGCGCTTTCGCCGATGACCAGGACAACGTCGTTGCCGGCCGCGAGATCGAATGTCACCGATGATGGATCGATGCCGTTCAGGATCAGCGTGTCGTTGCCGCCGAAGGTGTAATAGGCATTGGCTTCGTTGATGATGTCGTTGCCGTTGCCCCTGACGTAGATGTAGGTGTCGTCACCCAGGCCACCGATCAGCGTATCGTTGCCTGGTCCAGCCTGGACCGTATCGCTCGAGTTGAAGCCGGTGATCGTGTCGTCGCCCGATGTATTGGCTCCTTCGAGATAGCGCATTTTGAGATCCGTCTTGGACCACACCGTGCCGTCGTCGAAGCGCACGCTTTCGATGCCTCGATCCCAGTTTGAATCGCCGGTTCCGACAAGCGTGATCCGGCCGCCATCGCCGGCGCCGGCCGCGCTGTCGCCGATGACCAGGACGATATCCCCGTCGGAAAGATCGAAGGTGATGGATGCCGGGGCGATGCTTTGCAGGATCAGCGTGTCGTTGCCGCCGAAAGTGTAATAGCCATTTCCTTCGTTGACGACGTCGTTGCCGTTGCCTCTGGTGTAGATGTAGGTGTCGTCGCCCAGCCCGCCGATCAGCGTGTCGTTGCCCGGCCCGGCATGGAACGTATCGCTCGAGTTGAAGCCGGTGATCGTGTCATCGCCCGATGTGTTGGCTCCATCGAGATAGCGCGTCTTGAGATCAGTCTTGGACCACACCGTGCCGTCGTCGAAACGCACGGTTTCAATGCCGCGATCCCAGTTCGAATCGCCGGTCCCTACAAGCGTGATCCGGCCGCCATCGCCGGTGCCAGGAGCGCTTTCGGCAATGACGACAACCAGATCGCCGTCGAGAAGATCGAAGCTCACTGATGGCGGCGTTACATTGTGCAGGATAAGCGAGTCGTTGCCGCCAAAGGTGTAATAGGCGTTGCCTTCATGGACGACGTCGTTGCCGTCGCCCCTGGTGTAGATGTAGGTGTCGTCGCCGAGCCCGCCGATCAGCGTATCGTTTCCAGGCCCGGCATGGAACGTATCGCTCGAGTTGAAGCCAGTGACCGTGTCATCACCCGACGTGTTAACTCCATCGAGATAGCGCGTTTTCAGGTCCGTCTTGGACCACACCGTGCCGTCGTCGAAGCGCACGGCTTCGATGCCGCGATCCCAGTTTGAATCGCCTGTCCCGACAAGCGTGATGCGGCCACCGTCGCCGGTTCCAGGGGCGCTTTCGGCGATGATCAGGATGAGGTCGCGATCGGTCGTGAGATCGAAGGAAACGGATGCCGGCGCGATGTTGTGCAGGATCAGCGTGTCGTTGCCGCCGAACGTGTAATAGGCATTGCCCTCGTTGACGATGTCGTTGCCGTCGCCACGGCTATAGATGTAGGTGTCATCGCCCAGACCGCCGTTCAGCGTGTCGTTGCCAAGGCCACCCTGGAAGGTTTCGGACGCGTTCGTTCCGTTGAGCACGTCGTCGCCATCCAGCGAGCCCGAAGCAAGGGACAATTCGCGCAAGGTAGTCCTGTTCCAGATCGTTCCGTCGTCGAACTCGACTGTTTCTATGCCATTCTGCCCATTGTCGGTCCCCGATCCGACCAGCAGGATCTCGCCGCCGTCCCCTGCCCCGGAAGCCGTCTCGGCAATCCTGAGAATGATGTCGTTGCCGGAGCGGAACACCGTGACGGAAGCGGTGGTTATTGCATGCAGCACGGCCCGGTCCGTACCGCTGGCATAGGCGCCCGCGGTGGTATCATCGAACACGTCATTGCCGTCGCCACGGCTGTAGGCATAGGTGTCGTTACCGGCCCAGCCCGTGAGTGTGTCGTTGCCATGGCCGCCTGTGAGTGTTTCGTCGCCATTGGTGCCGACGATGGTGTCGTTGCCGGTCGTCGTCTGGCGGTCCACGATAAGCTGACGCAGTTCGGCGCGTGTCAGCGTCTGGTCGCCGAATTCGAAGAACTCGATCTGGTCCAGCAAGGGCAGAGCTAACACCTCGCCGGTCTGGATCAGGGTAAATGTAGCCCCGTTCATCGTCGCCCCGGTCACGGCTATGGCAACATCGGCCGTATCGATCCCGGCGCCGAACCTGATCCTGTCCTGGTCGGTGCTTACCCAGATGGAATCCGAGCTTTCCGAAATCGTATCGTTGCCGTCGCCGTAGCCGAACACGTAGGTATCAGCCCCGCCGGCGCCGTCCAGCAGGTCGTTGCCGGCGCCACCGTAGATGGTGTCGTCGGTCCAGAAGCCTCGGATCGTGTCGTTGCCGGACGTCGCCTGCGCGGCGATCAGCTGCTGAGCGACATCGAACTTGGTCAGGACCGTACTGTCTTCGAAAACGAACTGCTCGATATCGTACCAGGTGAACCAGTTCCACAGGGCGTACTCGCCCGAGATGGTGAGCGTTTCGCCGGTCGAATTCAGCGTTGCTATAAGATCATTGCGATCGGCACCAAGCGAGAAGGTGACGTCGTCTACCCCTATGCCGGCGCCGAAGCGGACCGTGTCGTTGTCACCCGACAAAACGACTTCCAGACTCTCGTGAATAGAATCATGTCCATCACCGTAGCCGAAGAGATAGGTATCATCGCCGTCGCCGCCAGCCAGAACGTCGTTGCCGGGCCCACCGGCGAGCGTATCGTTCCAGGGAGATCCGTAGATTTCGTCGTCGCCTGGCGTCGCCTGATCGGCAAGATAGCGCGCGACGAAATCGGTCTCGGTCCAGACCGTGCCGTCGGCGAAATGTATTTCCTCAATTCCATCCGGCCGCCAGTTGATGTTGGTGTGCCAGAACTGGTTGACCAGGCGGATGGTGCCACCGTCAGGCATGTTGATGATCAGGTCGTTGGCCGCAGCTGGATCGCGGCTGAAATGGACATCGTCGGGATCGATGCCAGTCAGCTCGATGACATCGAAGGTGCCGCCAAGGGGGGCCTGGCCGTTGTCCCATATGCTGTCATGACCATCGCCAAGCGTATAGCGATAGACATCGTTGCCATTGCCGCCACTCATGAGATCGTCACCGAGCCCACCTTCGATGAGGTCAGCGGTGCTGAAGGCATAAATGGTGTCGTTGCCGTCGGTGCTTGCCCTGTCGAGCATCACGAGTTGCAGGTCGAGCCATGAGAGCGTATGCGCCTGGCCCGCACGGTCGACATAGTTGAAATTGTCGATGCGGTTGAAATAGACGACATCAGGTATGAACGGGTAGATCGCATAGAACTGGTTGGCGATCGTCACATCGCTGCCGTCGGGCAGCCGCAATGTCAGATCCCACGAATTCCCGTCCCTCAGAAGCTGCAGCTCTTCGAGATTGAACCGCGTGGTGAAGGTCAACGCGTCGCCGTCCAGGCCGCCGAATATGTTGCCGGCACCATCGTCGATACGATCGTGACCATAGCCCTCGCCGAACAGGTACGTATCGTTGCCGTTGCCGCCCTGGGCAAAGTCGTTTCCACGGCCGAGGTCGATGCGGTCATCGGCGTTGAAGCCATAGATATTGTCATCGCCATCGGTCGACTGATAGTCGATGAGGCGGTCCATGATCTGGCGTTCGGTGATCGAGGAGCCGTCGGTGAAGACGATGTACTCGATGCTGCTGGTGAAGAACTCTGGATAGAACGCCGGATAAATCTTGTCGTTGGCGCCCTCGACGACAATCTGGTCGCCGAGATTGCCGTAGTGAATGGTGTAGTCGCTGGAATTGCCTTCCCGGGTGAACGAGACGTTGGCGGCGGTGATACCGGCGCCGAAATAGATCGAATCCGCCATCGAGCGGAAGGGATTGCTCTCGAAGTCGTGGATGACGTCATGGCCGTCGCCAAGGTCGAAACGATAGATGTCGAAGTCGCCGCCGCCTTCGAGCCGGTCGTCGCCCTTGCCGCCCCAGATGTAGTCGGTGTCGTTCGAGCCGATGACGGTGGTGGCGCCGGCATCGACCGTCGCCGCCTCGCGGGTCAGGTCGGCGTCGTTCCAGGTCGTGCCGTCGGCGAAGACGATCTGGTCGATGCCTGATACGGGCCAGGCATTGCCGATCAGGTCGCTCGGCCACTCGCCGGCGAACTGGTCCTTGATCGTCACCGTCTCGCCCGTCGAAAGCAAGGTCAGCACGAGGTTCGAGCCGTCGCGCGTGACGTCGAAATCGGACGCGACATGGTGCGAGAAGCGCATCTGGTTGCCGGTGCCATCGGCCAGCACGACCGTATCCTCGATGATGACATGGCCGAGATTGCGCCCGAAGACGTACGCGTCGGCTCCCGCCTTGCCGGAGACGTTGGTCTCGTCACCATTGAGATAGAACAGGTCGATATCGTTGCTGCCCACGACATTGCCGCTGCCGGCGATGATCGCTTCGCCAGGCAAGCCGATCGCGGTCGCCACATCGACGAAGTCGAGCGTCGAGCCTGCCGTCTCGTAGCCGTCGACGACGTTCTGCAGCAGGAACGGGTTCGAGTTCTGCAGAAAGGCCTCGCCGCGCTGGAAATTGCCGATGACGTAGTCGAGCAGCGGCTTCCAGTCATGCAGCCAGTCGATCGGATCGGCCTGGGTTCCTGCCTCGGCGATGATCTTTTCGAACGACCCGCCGAGCTGGCGCAGATGATTGGTGGCGACGAACACATTGGCATCGGTGTCGTAGGCGAGATCGCTGAAATAGCTGGACAGCGGACCGCCCTGCACAGCGACCCGGACAGCCAGTTGTTTGTAGCCTTCCTCCATGCGGGTGATCGTCTCGATCAGCGTCGTGACGGGCGCTGATTGCGGCGCCGGCCGCTGGTAGAAGACGGACAGGTCCGTGCCCGTGTAGCGCTCGAAGAAGGCCAGGTCTTCGCCCTGCACCCAATCGAGAACCGTACCCGGCGTCAGGCCGAGGTCACCGGTAGCGCCGTCGATCACCGGCCGGGGCGTGCCGCCGACCGATCCCGCCTGATAGCTTATGAGGCCGCCATCGGTGCCTTTCAAATTGTTCCAGACGGAGGTCGGGTCAAGTTCGTAGGCGTCGCCGGTGCCGAACAGGGCATCATAGAGATCATGCCAGTCGCCGATGGCCGACCCCGTCGACAGATCGGAATCGTGGCTGTGCACGATCCTGGCGCCGCTGGCGAATTCGACTGTGGTCAGCGTGATCGTGCTGCCGTCCGTGTCCAGCACGGTCGATTGCGTGCCGCCCCAGACATAATCCACGATCTGGCCGCCGACACGCACCACCCGAAGGTCGGGCAGGTCCTCGAGCCCGGTGACGATGGCGCCGGTGTCGTCGCGCACGGGCGCCGCATTGCCCCAGATCTGGGCGATGGGGCGCACCGCCGCCACGAGCGCACCGAGGTCGTTGGTGTCGAATGCCGCCAGCAGATCCTCGATCGCCGCCGCCCGGTCATGAGCCGCCTGCTGCTGCACAGGATCGGCGGGATTTTGCATATAGCTGATCGCCGAGCGCAGATCGGTCAGCGTGCCGAAGCCCTTGAGGTTCGGCAGCGCGGCCGCCTCGGTGGTGACCGTGATCGGCGGACCGTCATAGCGGGTGTTCATGTCGTCGATGTTGAACAGCACCTCGCCGACCGTTCCGGTCGAGCCGTCCGCCCGGGTGAAGCCCGAGGTTCCGATGACATGGTTGCCGTTGACGGTATCGAGGATCACGGCTTCGCCGTTCGGGCCGATCTCGACGGCGCCGTTGCCGGCTGTCGGCAGAGTGAACGAGACGATGCCATGCTGGCCGACCGTCTTCAGTTCGGCCGCTTCGGAAATCAGATTGCCGTTGAAATCCTGCCAGACGAGCAGGCTGCCGAACGTGTCGGAGGCGTTGACGACGCCGTCGCCATTGAAGTCGGCGAGACCGTTGTCGGCGGCGTCGACGACGCCGTCATGATTGCCGTCGAGCCCGGCCAGGATGCTGTAGCCATAGGTATCGCCATAGCCGAACAGCTCGCCGCCGCCGTCGATGACGCCATTGCCGTTGATGTCGCGCGCCAGCATGCCGTCATCGGGCTTCGCCCAAGCGGTGCGCTCGGAATAAAGGTCGAAATCGACGTCGAACCGCGCAGAGGTGCCGGTGCGCATCGTCAGTTCAAGTCCGTCCCCGTCGAGGTCGAGCACCAACGGATCGGCGGTTTCGGGACCGCAAGAACCGGTGAGCATACGCAACTGAAGGTCGACCAGACTCCAGAGATCGATCTCGTTCGCCATCTTTGGCCGCTCGTCCATCAGCCGATGCGACGTGATGGTGATTTCCGCGAGAAGGATGTTGCCGGGCCCGGTGCCGACACCGAATTCCCCGCCTTGCACCTGCTGCTGCCAGCCTTCGATGAACATGTGGGGATCGCGGCCGTCAGCCGGGATCATCCAGGGATTGATGACGAGCAGGTCGCCGTCCTGGTTGATGCCATACTGCACACCGTAGGCGCCGATGGCGTAGGGTGATTCCGAGGCCGAATTCTTCCAGCCGCCATATAGATTGAGCGTGCCGAACAGCGTCAGCCTATCGTCGGCATCGAAACCCTGCACGAGGATGCCGGGCTGTAGCCAGACTTTGTCCTGGCCGCCGCCGAGTTCGACGATCGAACCATATTGCGCGCCGATGAACACATCGTCCTTGTTCGTCAGGACAATCCTGTCGGCCCCTTCGACGCGCAGATTATCGACGTTGCCGAGGCCACTTATGAGCCCCAGCTCAGTCGCTAACCCGCCGGTTTGCGAAATGCCGGCAGTGAGCAGGCCCTGTTCGCGTTCTGTCGTTAGGCCGTTGAAATAGACCAGACCATGGCCGACGCCGGAATAGTCGACCGTGTCGACATTGTGAATGAAGGCATCGTGATCGAGCGTGTCGCCGGGCTTCAGTTCCGACTGGACGCGGCGTGACGTGCCCATGTCGATGATGATTTCGGCATCGAGAGACTGGTCGGTGACCTTCAGGATGTCGCCATTGTCCGACAGCTTCACACGCTCGATCGAGACCAGTGTATCGGTTCCCGAAGTGTGGCCCGTTTGCATGTCGCGGACGACGACTTCTATGCTTTTATGACCTTCCTCGGAAACAGTTTCCAGTCGCTCAACGATGACGCCGCTTCGGCTTTGCACCGCAGGTTCGTGCGTCACTGGTTCGATCAGATCAGGGGATTGGCCACCTGAATAGTACTTTATCGTGTCAGTCTCATCCGAGCCGTGGTCTCCAAGAACCCATTGCCTCCAAGAGATGGCGCGCTCGGCGCCGCCGACACAGGTGTCGTCATCGTCACCGCCACTAGGCAAGCCCGCATTGGCCATCCCCGGCAATGCGATGAATGTGTCATCTCCTTTGCCGCCGGCCAGAAAATCTTGCCCTGCCCCGCCCCCAAACGTGTCGTTTCCATCACCTCCGAAAAGGATGTCCGATCCACGGCCTCCTTCTAAAAAGTCAGCGCCCGCCCCACCGACCAGGATGTCGTCACCTGCGAGACCGACCAGATGATCGCCGCCGGCCCCACCCACGAGAGCTGAATTGATATCAACGCCATTGTGGGTCTGCGCATGAATTGTGACACCCGTTCCCCCTTGAGCATCAAACCCGTAGTATTGGATTTTCTTGATAGCAGTCTCTCGGGCGGTATCATCACCAGTCTCCCAGATCGTCCTGATTGCGCTCTCAAGGAGAGAGGCGGCATCGGCGTCTGGCTTTCCTGAAGACGCCAGCCCCCGATATACCGCATCTAGGGCGAATTGCCTTGGTTGCTCTTTCTCCAAGGAGCTCAGGCCCACTGAGCTGGGCGCGACATAATCAATGACGGCATTGATCTCGTCCGAAAACTCGACGGATAGAACACCGGAGTCGATCAGACCTGATTTAAGAATACCTGTGGATGTGCCACCTCCGACCGTGCCCGCACCCTCCGTTTTAGCAAAGCGGTCGGCGTACCAGGTGGCCAACTGCGCAAGCAGAATCTGGGCCTCGCCAGTAGAAACGTATGACTGGGGCGCTTGGTGCAAGATAGCGTTCAATTCACGCGTATCGTCAGCTAAGGCGTCCAGCCCGCCCCGCGCAGCCAATCCATGATCGGGGTTTGGCGAATTGAAAGCGGGATCATCGGCAAGCCTAATGCGAACCGCGTAACGAGTGTTAAGCTGCGCTATCAGCGTCTCATCAGTGACCTCAACGCCAATTTCGGTCTCCGTATTGTGTCGCCACCCGACAACGTCGTCGTTCTCCCCAATGATTGGAGTGAACCCATCAATATTATACGGATCACCGGCTAGGCTGGGGACTTCATGCGTGATGGCATATTCGTAAATACGCGTGATAATATCTGCCATGACTGACGATGGAACTTGCGCACTGACTGCGGACATAGCCTGTTCGGCCGTTAAACCAAACTTTGCCATGACATCGTAAGTTGACTTCGCGTTCGCCGCTATAAATTTGTCGTAGTCGAGGAGGTTGTTCGTGATTCTTTGACCTACGGTATCGCCCGGCGTCTCGGATAACTGAAAATTCCAATAGTAGAACGCACCGCCCCAGCCGCCATATGTTTGCCCACCATTCAATACGGCCTGACCGACATCTTTTTTTACGATTTCCTCAATCGGCGGCATCACGCGATTGGAGATCACGTCTCTGAGTACTGATTTACCTATGAACGTCGAATTTTGCTGAATATCGAAGTTAGTTATGCCATCGAACAAGAAGCCATTTCTGGTAACACCGCGCACGAAATTGGCGGCTTCGCTTGTCGAATCATTAATATTTATCTCACTGGCTTTCGTCAGCCAGTACACCGCTGATGAAGAGGCGGCATCCGATTCTATTGCCGATCGAATGAAAATATAACCTGCCCAAAAATTGTCGGTTCCATAGTTGGTGATAGCCTTTAACGTCTCTACCTGATCATCCGACAGCGCAACCATAACAAATCCTCATACGAATATAAATTTAATTTTTCTCAAGCTTCCAACGCATGAGAAGTGTCCTGATGCCCCGAGATGCATGCTGATACTCCCTGAGAACCTCCCTACGTATTGCGAATTGTGCTGTGAGATTCATATCTTTTAGGTCGAGGTACGCCTGGCAGTATGTTGGCATGCATGACAACAGCAGGCTATCCGTATCACTTCTAAAGTAATAGTCAGCATCTGTATTTGTAGTGTATTTTGTCTGCATTTTCGACAATCCGTACTGTTCGAGGATAATTAGCTGGTCGTTGCGATATAATCTTAACAGCCTGTCGATGCGATCGTCCGCGTTACTTTCCCCAAGTGGGAATCCTTGCCCGTAATACTGTATTCCGGTGACCCTAATTATCGAGTCTTCCGGCCCGGGATTCGGCCTGTCCGTTTCACTCGGATGGAACTCCGGCACCCCCCAAAGGTCGCGCTCGGGTGCCTTCAAGTCTGGTATCCAGAAAATAATCCCGACCGACTTGCGGTTCGGATTGCAATTGAGATGAGTGGAGAATGGGCGAGGATAGATATAAGCCCATGGCATCTTGAACTTCAGTGGCCCAAGATTGATGGCCACTGGGTGCGCGGGGTCGATCAGGCGCCTGCGGACGGCCTCCTTGCTTACATGCCCTGGTTCCGCACTAAGGTCGGGCTCCGTGCAGGGAAGGTTGTAGATATCTTGAGCCGTTTCAGCGGCGAAAGCCCCTGGCATCAGCAAAAAAAAGGTCAGTAGCCCGACTACAGATGGGAGACGAAACAGAAGCTGTAGCCTTGCCCTCCAATGGGCAGAACCGTCAGCCGAAGCACGCCTACGCGATGCCGGCTTCCACCCGCACACGTTACCAGCCATGCCAAGCGTGACGCCCGACATCATTAAACCCTCGCCGCATTTTTGGGTGGGCGGCGATCACCGCCGCGTTACCCCCGCAACGAATCTGGTAACATGGCCGTGATCGACTGTTAAGGCCTGACGGGAAAACAACTTAAGAAATTCTTGTCATTTTCTATCAGCTACATCTAATTTAAACTTCTATCTACTGGGCATGTATGAATGGAGCCCGCCGCCGTTCGTTGGGAGCAATATTCCCCGCCAGATTGGAGGTCGTGCAAAAAAATATACCTCTAACTGCCGCACAACTCTGCTTCTCCAAAATTCACGACGGCACGGGGGCACGCTTTTCACTGAGCTTGTCCAGTATGTCCTTGTCGACCAGTCGCCGGATCATCGGATGGACGCGAACCGGCGAGCCCTTGGAGAGCTGGCCGAAATTGATCAGCACGCTGGTGGCAAGCGCACGGTTTGCGGCAACGACGTCGAGCAGCCAGACGATGTCGCCGCTGTCCCAGTCATTGCCCTTGAGCCGGACCGGGAAATTGCCGGAGCGGGCCTGCTCCTCGATCCTGGCGCTGACAGCCTCCGAGACCTTTGCCCAGATCGCCATGCCCACCATCGGCCCTTCCTCGGCATTTGTCGGCAGCTTGCCGGAGGCGATCGCGATGCGGTCGCGCAGCAGCGGTTCGAGCACCAGCCACTCCAGATCGGAGATCGACAAGTTGCGATAACGCGGCGTCGCCATCAACGCCATGGTAACTTGGGAGAACGCAGTGGCGAGCTTGCTGCGCATCTCGCGCAGCTTCGCCTGCGCGTCCTCAGACAATTGAGGCTGAGCCGGCTTCAGTCCGCTCGCCGTGTCATTGTCCTTACCAGACTCGCGCGCACCGCCGTTCTGCTTCAACGATGGTTTTGAACCATCGCCATTACCGCTCTTTTCGTTCGCCATCAAATCCTCGCCATTCCTGTACTTCCGAAGCTCTTATGGTTGCTGCAACGCTCGTTCGGGTCAACAGCCGAATGTCTCTGATAGGAATGTGTTGCGTTTATAACTGGATGTCCGGAAAATGACCGATTTCCATACATCGCCGTAAGTGGTGCCCGGATAGCGATCCCAGGATAGTTTCACGTACGGAAACCATGTGCGGAATTCTATTGTGCGGATAACGTCCCACCAGCCAACCGAACAGACCTCATATGACCGTTAATTCCACCTCAGGCATTTGCACGTGGGCCTTCTTGGCCGATGCCGACAATTCCAAGCGGCGATGGGTCGTCAATTTTACCTAAGCAAGCGCACGTAGTTCGGGCTGGGACACGACCCAAAACGTTCGAAAACTTTCAGGAACCTCAGGCGAATTGGACGCTGCGGCCTACAATCACGCGGCATGTCGGCGATAGGAAAAAAACGCCTCCTCAATAGTGGGTCTGGCGATGTAGCGGTCTCCCGCTACCATCAATACAGCGTTAGGCGCCTCTCCTGTGGTTTGCCAGGTTGAGGAGCTCCGCCAGCGCACCGTGGACCTTGAGCTCAATCTGCCCCTGCCCTCCGCCGGTATGATCTCGATCCTCGCAACTAGCGAGCGGATAACCGGCCTCCTCGGCGGCCGCATCCCAGCGTGCCTAATGCGAAATCAGCTTCGGCCTTCTTGCGTAGAGCCGCCATATCCGGCCCCTTGCCAAGCGCTTCATTGAGCGCTTCGATCGAGTGGATCGTCACGTCCTCACCCTCTGGCAGGCGGGACGGTCGCACAAGGAAAGCCGACGCTCTCGACAAGCCTCGTCTCCAGGCGCTGCTGCCTGCGGCAAAGCCGCTCGGTCAGCTTGTGGGCTGTCTCCCATTCACGCTGATTACCGATGCGGATCGCGTCGATGAGGGCGAGATAGGCGTAGAACCGTTTATCTTTCTCGCAGGCCTCCGGCACGCTTTTGAACAGCGGATCGACCGATTGACACATGTCTTTCGCGTGCGCTTGGGGCCAGACGCAGATGAGATTGCCGTCGCTGTGGAGGCGCTCTGGTCATAGCCTAGAGCGGCTCAGTGGACTCGCCCAACCGCTTTAACTCTTTGTTTTCACGCAATTCCGGACGGAAAACCGCTTCGCACTTTTCCTGGAATTGCTTTAGCCGTCAACCACGACATCGGACCGCCTGTCATAGGCTGTCATCCAATCTTCTGCAGCACCACCAAAGGACTCGATTGCGTCCTGGCCCAGAATTCCCCGCGATCGAGCAAATGCCTCAAAGGCAAGGCGAGCCGTTTCAGCGTCCTTGTCGTCTGCAAGCGCAGACCGAAAAAGCGCAAGTGTGGCCGCATGCGTTGGGCTGCGGACCCCGACCCATTCGTCAAGAAGCTGATAGGCGTCCATGACAGATGACACCTCATGCGCAAAGCCAAGTTCCACAATCACTTGAATAGGGCGAGTGAATCGCTTGGGCGTCATTGCTGAGCTCCGTTAACCGCGACCGGTAGTCCGACTGCCACCAGCTGAGCACCTGAGGCGGGGCGGCCAAGGACCATCTGTGGCCTCAAGGATGCATCATGCTCTGGCAAGTATTCAAGTAGGTCTTACGGACTAAGATCTTCCGGCGAATTCAGGAGCCGCGCGTACTTGCAGGCAGCTGCAATAGATCGCGGTTGGGGCCGGTACATTCATTGCTCGGCACAGCACGCCAGAGCGGCTTTTCAAATAGGTACCTTGCAGGTTGCATACTGTCCGGAAATCGTTCGGCTGGGGAAGGACCTTGTAGACAGTCGAGGAGTACAGGTTCCCGTTACGGCCCCCGACCAGGTCACCAGAAGGGCCTGATCTTGGCGTCGGCTACGCAAGGGTCGATCGCCAGCGCGATGCTACTGCCGATCTTTGACTTCGGCACGCACGAGCCGCCCAAGCAAAAGCGCAAAACGGTAGACTTTTGTCCGACCCGTTCTTCCATCCCGCAGTTCAGGACGGCAAAGAGCGCGCGAAAGTGCTTCGGCTCGCCTTTCGTCGATCTCCAGCATCACATTCTCGCACGTGTCTGCAGCCCCACAACCAGGGCATCTCAAAAGATTCGATGGTCGTGTCTCATCGCCGACAAGAGCAAGTTTGCACCTGTTGCAGCCGAGCCGCAGTGTGTTTCCTATCATGATGGTTATCCCAGCGCTCGCCAAAGGTTCACCTCTGACGCCGGATGGGAGATGCAATTAAGGGACCATATGCGGGTGACCCATAACGGCACACCTTTGACGCTGCGAACCCGGGCAGAGCCTGCCTTGGAGCGTGAGGATGCAAGAGCCCGTCGTCCCACTTTGCAATGAATCAGTTGCACCAAGCCGCCATTCTCGCGGCTTGAGCCTCTCAAAAAGTCTGGTTATAGGTGCCGACTTCCGGACTGCGGCGCAGCACGGCGTCGACGGCATCGAACATCTGCCGGCGACGCTCGGACGAGACCGGGCTTTCGACGACCACGACCAGTTCCGGCTTGTTCGACGAGGCGCGCACCAGACCCCAGGTGCCGTCCTCGGCAACGACGCGCACGCCGTTGACGGTGACGAGGTCCGCGATCTTCTGGCCGGCGAAACTGCCACCGTCCCGCTTCATCGCCTGAAAATCGGAAACCACCCGTTCGACGACGCCGTACTTCACCTCGTCCGCGCAGTGCGGAGACATGGTGGGCGTGCCGAAGGTCAGCGGCAGCGTACGATAGAGATCGGCCATCGAACTGGCCGGGTTGCGGTCCAGCATCTGGCAGATGGCGATTGCCGTGACCAACCCGTCGTCATAACCGCGCCCGATCGGAGGGTTGAAGAAGAAATGACCTGACTTTTCGAAGCCGGCGACCGCGCCGAGTTCGGCAACGCGGCGCTTGATGTAGGAATGGCCGGTCTTCCAGTAGTCGGTAGCCGCGCCATTGGCGCGCAGCACCGCGTCGGTGTTGAACAGTCCGGTCGACTTGACGTCGACCACGAAGGTCGAACCCGGATATTGGCTGGAAATATCCCGCGCGAGCATGACGCCGACCTTGTCGGCGAAGATCTCGCTGCCTTCATTGTCGACGACGCCGCAGCGGTCGCCGTCGCCATCGAAGCCCAACCCGACATCGGCCCCCGTCTCCAGCACCTTGTCCCTGATGGCATGCAGCATCTGCATGTCTTCCGGATTGGGATTGTAGCGCGGGAAGGTGTGGTCGAGTTCGACATCGAGCGGGATCACCTCGCAGCCGATCCGTTCCAGCGCGTCAGGTGCAAAGGCGCCGGCAGTGCCATTGCCGCAAGCGGCAACCACTTTGAGCTTGCGCGTGATGCGCTTGTCTCGGGTCAGATCGTCGAGATATGTCTCTCGAAAGTTGGAAACGAAATCATAAGAGCCGCCGCCTGTAAGGTCGAAATCGCCGGCCAGCACGATCGCCTTCAGCGCGCTCATCTCCTCGGGCCCGAAGGTCAGCGGCCGCGCCGCACCCATCTTGACGCCGGTCCAGCCATTTTCGTTGTGCGAGGCAGTGACCATCGCCACCGACTGCGTCTCCAGTGCGAACTGCGCGAAATAGGCCATCGGCGACAGCGCCAGGCCGATATCCTTCACCCGTGCGCCGGCCGCCATGAGTCCGGAAACCAATGCCAGCTTGATGCCAAGCGAATAGGAACGGAAATCATGTCCGGTGACGATGTCGGGTCCAACGCCGAGACGGCGGATCATCGTGCCGAGCCCCATGCCAAGCGCCTGGACGCCGATCAGATTGAGTTCCGGCGCGACCTGTCCAAACCACCAGCGCGCATCATATTCTCGAAAGCCGCATGCCTTGATCAGCGCAGAGGATTCAAACGCGAACGTGTTGGGCCGGGCTTCGGCAATGAAATTCAGAGGCACGACAGGAAACTCCGAACGGATGCAAACGACATAATGCGGTTGTCGAGGCGGTAGCTTACCGGAACCATTCCTCGGGCCTATCTATCAGTTTGGTTGAGCCTGTCGCGACAGCCGTCGAGCAAGGGTGTCGGGGGTTTTCGATGGCCTGCTGTACAGTTTGGCGCCCTCAGCGGCAGGCCGACACTGCTTTTGGAATCGCGACAGCTGTCGCGCTACGTGGTGTTTTCTGCCGGCCAATCATGCTTTAATATTTTGTGATCGATGCGATTTGAGTTCTCCACAACCGTCTCCGGTTGACCATCTGCGGTTGCTAGAATGTTGCGGGAGAATGCCCTAAGCAGCCTTGAGCAAGATGCAAAACCCTCTGCTCTGACGATCGGTTTGTTGTTAAGCGCGGAGGCAAAATGCCACTGTTTTTTTTCGATGTCCGGGACGGCAAATCCCATTTTCCCGACACGGAGGGCACCCACTACGTTGGTGCGCTTGAGGCCCGGGTAGACGCAGTCAGAATGCTAGTCGCTATGGCGCAGGACGAAGTTCAGGGCGAGTTGCAAAGCAAACTTTCGGTAATTGTGTCCGACGAAAGCCGTCGCCCCGTCATGGAAGCAAATATTGATTGCAATATAAAAGTCTTCTGAAAATTCCCAAAACCCGGGTCAACTTCGCACGAACGGGTTGCCCTGGAACGATATAGCCGTGCGATGCGCAGGTGAGCTTAGACAAGCTTGTGGCGTCGGGCGCTCATCACTTCGATGTCGCGGTTGACGCTGACGCTGCCCGTTTCCCGCCCTAATAGCTCGGCCTTCCACTCACGGACATGCCCGTATTGGTCGCTTCCCTGGCAGCTTTGCCGCCCTGCGGCCAAGCATCCTTTTTGGCAACAGAAGGCCCTAACGGTAAGCAGGATGGTGCGTGTTGTTTGCGGGCACGACCTTGCTTCAATTCTTCGGCACAGCTTGCACGCTCCGAAAGGTCTGGCGGCAGCCCTCCTGCTCGTTGCCGGGCCGACCGGCGCCCCAGCCAAGGGCGTTCGCGCCCGGGGATCGCCGGTCACTCGACATCGCCGTCCATTTTGAACATGACCGGGCCCTGACTCATCGCTAGCAACCTTTGCCGTCGCGAAGCCAATGCGGCGGAACCGGAGTACACGACGTTGGCCCCGCCATGGCCGGACGCCGGGGCAGATCGTTCCAATGCGGCCATGGTGCGCCGAGCGCTGGCTCTCGTGGCGCAAACGACTGCAAGTGCGATGAAAAAGAGGATGCCTGGATCAGCGCTGCCGCCCGACACCGACATGGCAATTATGCTTGCAAGGGCCGCATTCCTGACGCTCGCCACGACGGCATCTGTTTCTGGATCCACCCATTCCCGAACCGCCCCCCTAGCCAGGACACACAGGAGGACACCCATCATAAGCGACCCGAACAAGCCCAACTGGGACAGGACAGCAATCGGCCAACTCGATGCTCTTGAGCTGCCGAACCCCACGCCCAGTCCGCTGGTATCGAGAAACGACTGCAGGCTCTTCACATTCCAATACGTGCGTTCATGGCCCGACCCGGAATCCGCTTTGTTGATGATGGTGCTGTTGATCAGCCTGACGAACGGGTCAAACGCCTCGGCCTTGTAAAGACTTATGCCCAATATGGCGGCCCCGCCCACCACCATGAGAGCCATTATCAGTATCTCTTCGCTCTCGACTTTTCCCCTCAGGACCGAGGCCAGCATCGACAAAGCAACCGGGATGCATAGCAGTGTCAGCCCTACGTAAGCGGTCGACGAAGTCGACAGAATGGTCAGGAAGAGCAAGATGGCAGATAGCCATTTGGCCAGCGGTGATTTCGTCTTTCTCCAGTAGCTGTAGCAGAATGCCAGACAGGCGAGGGAAACGCTGGCGAATGACGAGGCCTCCGAAAAAGGTCCGGTGATCCGCACGAATCCTGCCTCCGTCGCGTTCGATATGATCGCGTAGTTGGCGGTTCTAATCGGGGCCAGCAGGTCTCCCGCGCCCACGTTCTTGCTGATGAAATCGAAGACTCCCATCCCCGCGTGGAGGCCGCACCACAAGAAGAAGCCGCGCCGGACCTGCTCGATCCGGTCTGAGTGCAGCAGCAGCGCGCAAAGCGCTATAGCGGTGAGTCCACCAAGAATGAAATACGCGGTCTGAGAAATGTTGCCGGAAACCGGCGCCAAAGAATCTTCTATGACTATGCCGCGGGTCTTGGACTGCACGAATACGGCGGTCTGTCCGGCAAAGAACCTCGGAAACAACCATGATCCGATGATTGCGTACAGCATTAGGCTTGTCAGGATCCAGACCGGCCGGATGCTTCCGAACACGATTCCAAGATCAAGCCATATACGGCGTCTTGCGGCGACGGCCGTGACGAGCAAGGCCGCGAACATGGTATAGATCAACGGAGATGACCCGCCCAGAAAGGTCAGTGTCATGACGGCCGTCGCGCCGAAAGCCTGGGAAGCGATCAAGCCGATGATCAGCATTCCCCTTGAATAGTAGGACGTGACCAAAATAGCCGCGCATATTAGCAGTCCCGGCAGAGACACCTGCATGCCGACGAGTTCCCGCTTAGTTGGCCCGGTGACGCGGATACAACGAGCTGTCCGATCGCTGATCTTTCGACAGCTGAATGCCCCGGGCAAGAGAGTCAAAGGGGGTAGCCTTCCACCGGCGAAGGTAGGTCGCGCGAATGCTCGTCCCCACGTCCCTTGCGAGGTCTTGATAATCAAGGTGATGGTGCGCCCAAAAAGCGCTGAGGGCTGAATGGTCGAATGGCCCCTTCAAAGTCGCACTAAACATGCACCTGATCACGATGGGAGAACAAAACAGATCGGCGAAGGAGCGGGAAACGGGTCGTACCCTCCCGCGAATGGCTAAGCCTTGGTTCCGGCAGGCCCCCTAAAGAACGCCTCGACCCGGGAAGCCGACGATCTTACTACAGTCGCACGCAGTTTTTGCTTTCAGCCAGAAAACCTGTGTCAATGCAGACGCATAGAAGGCCGGGGAGCGGAGAGTTCCACTACAGGAGGAGAGGCGATATGACCAGCCAGGGAGTATATCGCGCGTTAGGGCTCAAGCAGGTTAGGCAACTCAAGGAAGTTTACGAGTGTGCACGGGCCGTGAAGGCCAACTACCCTGAGAGCCATATCGCCAGCAAGGCCGCCAAAAGGCTGATCGACGCCTTCGAAGCCGAGATCCAGAATGGCGGACCCGTTCTGGACTCATATTGGCTGACCGAGAGCGATCCCCAGGGGATTGCCTGAGCCCGAGCTTAACATCGCGGAACTCTGTATGGGTAAGTGCGGCGGGGCCGTGTGCTGCTTCGGAGCCACATGTCCGCACGGGATGCTGGCGGATTTGCCTTGCCATTCCCAATTAATCGAGCTGGCATTTGCCGCATCGTCCAAGGAGCGCCAGGGAGCTTCCCTACCCGGTCCTTTCCTTTCGTTGATCGTTGCGCGAAGCAGGCGCTTAGATGACAGTGCCGGCGCCTGTGCAGTCAACCGAGGTTTTGGAGATACGCGGCTTTTGACTTGCCGGGAGAGGGAAGCGGCCCTCGGCTACGCCTATTGGATGAGGACCGCCGAGGCAGCCATCGCCGGATGAGTTCACGTTCAGAGCGTTGCATACGTCGTGCGGTATTCAGACGCTCCACAGGGACGATCGACTGGCCAGCGCACATGTTTACCCAAACCCTAGCGCCCGCGGCGGGGTTCGCCATCAGTGTTTTTCGCAGATTCGAAAATTTAACGAAATGTTAATCTATGTTAGCGCCGGCTGATAAATAGCCCATAAGCTCAGGTTGTTCTAGTTGGGGTTGGGAATAGGGAACAGCAGTGGGTGCAAGGCTGGGCAATTCCAGCTGAACCTCCCAAAACGGTGGGCACTAAATTTTCAATTTCTGAAGGAACTGAAGGTTGAGGAGCTATTTGGCCGCAAGGCGGATTGCGTGGAAAAGGGTGGGCAAAAGTATGGGTTCCATATTAGGACTGCATAACACTTCGGCAGATCAGGCAGAAATCCCGTCCGGCAGAACGGGAATGGTCCATCAACCAGCAGGGAGGGAATGTCTGCTCATCCTGGACGGAAGGGCGCTCGACCGCGAATGTCTCGCATCGGCTTTGGAAGATCACGAACTCGGCATGGCCGTCGAGGCCATGGGATCGATTGCAGAATGGCGCGTGAAAGAGGGGATGACGCTTGCAGCCATTCTCTTCAACCTGGGTGGCCGGAAAGTCACCGACCAGGGTATCGCGGACCAGATCAGGCGAATTTCGTCCGAATTCAAGTCGGTGCCCGTGGTGATTTTGGCGGACACAGAAGACCTTGCACAGATACTGACGGCTCTCGAATGTGGCGCACGTGGCTACATTCCAACCTCTGTGGGGATCGACGTCTGTGTCGAGGCAATCAATCTTGCGGCAGCCGGAGGCATCTTCGTTCCGGCAAGTAGCGTTCTGTCTATGCGGCACCTTATAGATTCAGGCAGCCGTGACGCGCCCTTGACCGGCATGTTCACGCTCAGGCAGGCTGAGGTCGCGCAGGCGCTCCGACGCGGCAAGGCCAACAAGATCATCGCCTTTGAACTGAACCTGCGCGAAAGCACGGTGAAGGTGCACATCCGCAACATCATGAAGAAGCTCAAGGCGACCAACCGCACGGAAGTCGCATACAAGGTCAATGATCTCTTCGCGGAAGGAGCTCCGGCCGAAAGGTGATCGCAATCACAAGCGGCCTTCCTTTCAATTGTACGATCGCCGTCGTAGCAAACGCACCAAGCACGTCACGGTCGACGAAAAGCCCGCCACGGTAGCGACCCGGGCGGGCTCATCCTGAGCGGCTACATCCTGAGGAATCGGCCGCTCCTAGCTGTTTACCATAAGGTTCGTTCCCGTGAATGCGTGATCACGTAGGGGACGGCTATTTGGCAGCATCGCCTGGAACTTCCGGGATGTCCGCGGGTCAGTAATCGTAGTTCGCGGCAGCCGCGGCGCCATGCTCATGAGCGTTTCGGACACGCGAACTGTTCTGCCAGGTTCCTAGCATTGACCCTACTTCAACCAAGCTGCGTTGGATTAGCTGATCCCGGCATGAGGAAACGTTGCGCGAGCGCATTCGCTAGCGCCTCAATGCTGTTTGTCAGACCCCCGCCAGAGGCCATCGGGGTACAAATCAAAATGGCAATTTCACGCCGTGGTGAACCGGCGCCGCACACGCAGTTGGCGCGTTTGCTGCACCAGACCGCAGGACCGCGTCTTCCATCCGCTATATTCCATCCACCATAAGTGCTAAAGGGGTGACCTTATGGAGAACGCGAAAATCCAGCGCCAGACATCTAGACTTTCCATCGAACTGGAGCAGTCCGCATGCCTGAGCAAAGCCTCTGTTTTCGCAAATCGGGACGCCTTCAAGAACGTGCCCGTGAGCTGATCCCGGGCGGCAGCCACACCTACGCGAAGGGCGCGGATCAGTATCCCGTTCTAGCGCCGGGCTTTATCGAACGTGGTCTGGGGTGCCACGTCTGGGATGTCGATGGGAACCAATACATCGAATACGGCATGGGCAACCGTTCCGTCGGGCTGGGGCATGCCTACCCAACTGTGCTCAGGGCGGTGGAGGCGGCGCTCGCCGGCGGAGCCAACTTCACGCGCCCCGCAAGGATCGAAGTTGACTGCGCCGAAACGTTCCTTGAACTCGTCGGCGCCCAGATGGTAAAATTCTGCAAGGACGGATCAGACGCGACTTCAGGGGCCGTCCGCCTTGCCCGCGCGTATACGGGTCGTGATCTCGTCGCATGCTGCGCCGACCATCCCTTCTTTTCCACAGACGATTGGTTCATCGGGACCACACCGATGAATGCAGGAATTCCAGAAGCGGTTCGAAACCTGACCCTCACTTTCCGGTTCAACGACATCGCTAGCGTGAAGGATTTGTTCGACAAGCACCCGGGCAAGGTGGCCGCCCTGATCTTGGAACCTTCCCGAGGCGACGATCCGGCGGACGGCTTCCTGCATAATGTCCAGCGTCTTTGCCGAGAAAACGGCGCGCTGTTCATACTCGACGAAATGATCACCGGGTTCAGGTGGCATGCAGCGGGAGCACAAAGGCTCTATGGCATCGAACCGGACTTGTCGACATTCGGCAAGGCTCTTGGCAATGGATTTTCGGTCTCCGCCCTGGCAGGCAAACGCGAATATATGCGGCTCGGCGGGCTCGAGCATACGGATCGCCCCCGCGTGTTTCTGCTGTCGACCACGCATGGCGCGGAAACCCACGCGCTTGCCGCGGCCATCGCGACCGTGCGGGTTTATCGGGACCAATCCGTCATCGAACACCTGCACCGTCAGGGAACGAAATTGAAGGAAGCTATCACAGAGGTTTCCAGACGCCATGGAGTGGATCGGCACTTCAAAGTTGTCGGCCGTCCCAGTTGTCTCGCCTACGCCACGCTTGACCAGGACGGCAAGCCCTCGCAGACATACCGTTCCCTGTTCCTGCAGGAGACGATCAAGCGTGGTGTCCTCATGCCATCTCTCGTCGTCAGCTACACGCACGACGACGCGGCCGTCATGAAAACCATAGAAGCCGTCGATGGTGCCCTGGCCGTGTACGCACAGGCCCTGGATTCGGGAGCAAGCCAATTTTTGGTCGGCCGCCCCTCGCAGGTCGTCTTCCGTCGCTTCAACAATGGCGATGCGCAGGCCCAGATACCGGCGGTCCCCAGAACCCTCGGGCAGCGAGCAGTGAGACCAAACGGCAATTCAGAAAGCCACCGGCTCTTGTCGACTTCATGACGCTGGTCAGCCCAGATCTGGCAGAGCGTGCTATCCCAAAAGAATTAGGCCTAGGTGACGGCGCAATTCTGGTCGTGGAAGATCACGTGCTGGTCCGCATGGATATTGTATCCGGCTTGGAGGATGCGGGTTTCGTGATCGTCAGTGCGAAAAATGCGGAGCTTGCAATTGAGATGTTCGATGCAGACCCACCAAGGATCCGCGCTCTGGTTACCGACGTTCGTCTAGGCAGTGGAAAGCTGGGATGGGAAATCGCCAGGCATTTGCGCCACGCCGTTCCTGCGATGCCGGTCATCTATGTCAGTGGCGAAAGCGCCAGGAATTGGGGTAAACACGGCGTTTCAAACAGCATCATGATTTCAAAACCGTTCGAAATGGCGCGTCTCGTAACGGAGCTGTCCAACCTTCTTGATCAGCAATCACTAGGTGAGCACATCGCACCGGCCGACGCCTGATTTTAACCCATGCACCACCGCTTTTTATTCTCTTTTTCGTCCCGAAGATCGCCAACAAGGTCGGGATGTTTCCTGAAGGCACAGCGCGGTCCGAAGCCCTTCTCCAGGAACCATGTGCCCCTTGGTTCAGACAAATCCACAAGCAAATCGTGGCGGAAAATCCGCTAAAGAAGTCTGGCTTTTCTGAGTGTAAACGCCTCGGCGAAATGTTCGGGGGCCCTGCACTCCATCCCGCGCAATCTCGCGAGCCCCGCGAATGTGTCACGGTCGAACCAGTCCTTGGAGCGCTGCGTGCCGAAGTGCTCTTGCAGGAGGTCGATCTTGCGATCCAGCACTGCGGCAGAGAGCGGCACGTACGCATTTGGCTGGCCAAGATCGCCATCCCATTTGGGAATCTCGTATTCGATCACGAGATGATCGCGAAAGACATTCCAGGTCAGTTGATTGACCTCCCGATGATCTTGATGGGCATCGAACCTCGCGTGGGTCAGTACCAGGTCGGCATGGACGCGGGATCTTAGATCTATCAACCATTGCTTTATCGCCCGGCTATGGGCCGGGAAATAGCTGTCTTCGAAATCCGCGATGTCGATGACCGACGACTTCGATCCTTTCAGGAACGCTTCGGCCGAAGCGCTGGCCTCGACCGACCGCTGGCCGCCGGCGCTCAGCACACACCAGTGGACGTCCAGTTTCACCCCCGACGCGATCAGACCGAGGATAGTGCCCCCGGCGCCGATCTCGATGTCGTCGGAATGGGCGCCGAGGCAGAGGATCGAGAGTTCCTCCCCGCGACGTGCGAGACCAAGTCCTCTCATGAACCAGCCATTACCAAACCGCGCCTGGTTTTTTCGGCGGTAACTTTTCTATTCCAGGGCATATCGCCCCGTTCGACCATGTCTTCGAGCGATTGCCAATCGCGCAGCGTATCCATCGATCGCCAGAAGCCATCGTGCTTGTACGCCATGAGCATGTTGTCGTCGATCAGTCGCCTGAAAGGCTCCAGAACGAGCTCCTCGCCATCGCGCATATAGTCGAAGATTTGCGGGCGGAACAAGAAGTAGCCGCCGTTGATCCAGATCTCCGAGGTATCGGTTGTGCGGAACTCACGCACGCGACCGTCTTCCGCGATATCGGCCAAATGGTATGTCAGCGGTGCGCGCACCGCGAGAAAACAGCCGATCTTACCGCTGGCTTCGAACTTCGCGACCACGTCGTCGAGATCGACGTTGGTCAGACCATCGGAGTAGTTGGCCAGGAACATGTTCTCGTTCTTGACTTGGTCCCTTGCCGCCCAGAGGCGTTCGCCGATGTTACGCCAGACCCCCGTATCAAGCAGGGTAATGCTCCAGTCCTTGACTTGATCTCCCAGCAGTTTCACGTCTTGACCTCCCTGCGTGACCACGCAATCGGAAAAGGTCTGCGGCCGTGTGTTGAGGAAGAAATCCTTGATGACATTGGCTTTGTAGCCCAGGCACAAGACGAATTCGTCATGTCCATAGTCGCTGTACCACTGCATAACGTGGCGCAGGATCGGCTGGTGGCCAAGCGGGATCATCGGCTTGGGTATACTGTCGGAATAGTCGCGGATCCGGGTCCCGCGACCGCCGCAGAAAAGGACGACTTTCATCTGCCTAACTCCGATGGATCGATCACCGCCACAAACGGAATTGGGACCACAAACCTTGCACCCCAGGCGGCGACATGGCGCATCTGTTCGATGATCTCGTCCTTCAGGTTCCACGGGAGGATCAGGATGTAATCTGGCCGGACTTCGTCGATGGCATCGACGGATTTGATCGGGATATGCATCCCCGGGGTGAAGCGACCATGCTTGTAAGGATTGCGGTCGACCGTGAAGTCAAGGAAGTCGGTGCCGATAGCGCAGTAATTGAGCAGCGTGTTGCCCTTGCCTGGAGCGCCGTAGCCACAAATCTTCCTCCCTTCGTTTTTGGCCGAGATAAGGAACGCCAAGAGGTCGCGCTTGGCACGCTGCGCCTTGTGACCGAAGGAGGCATAGGTGACCATCTCCGTTAGCCCGTGGCGCTTTTCTCGGTCGAGAAGTCTGTCCACCCTGTCATCCTTGCCCCAGCGACTGCCCTCATGGGCGAGATAGACGCGCAGCGAGCCGCCATGGGTGGGCAACTCCTCGACGTCGATCAGCCGCAATCCGTGGCGCGCCGCCATCAGCTCGACCGTCAGCAGCGAGAAATATGAGAAATGCTCATGATAAATCGTGTCGAACTGGTTCTCCGCCATCAGCCGCTCGATATGTGGAAATTCGAGCGTGACCACGCCCTGAGGTTTGAGTAGGATTTTCATCCCAGCGACGAAGTCATTGAGGTCCGGCACCTGTGCCAGCACGTTGTTGCCGATGATCAGGTCGGCGCAATGTCCTTCGCCCACCATTTGATTTGCCAGCCGAACCCCGAAGAAGTCGACCCGGGTGGCCACGCCTTTCTCGATCGCGGCGCGCGCAACATTGGCTGCCGGTTCGACGCCCAGTACAGGAACGCCCAGTGGCAAAAAGTGCTGCAGCAGGTAACCATCGTTGCTTGCGAGCTCCACCGCAAGACTGTCACAGCCAAGCCCAAGCCGTCTGGTGATCGCCTCGCAATACACTTTCGAATGGGCCACCCAGCTGGTGGAGAACGAAGAGAAATAGGCATATTCGCTGAAAATGGTGTCCGGGCTCAGATACTCCTTGAGCTGGACCAGGTAGCAAGTGTCGCAGACAAGCACGTTGAGCGGATAGTAGGCTTCCATTTGGTCAAGCTGCTCGGCCTGCAGGAAGCTTTCGCACGGTGGAGACATGCCTAGATCGACCAATGTGTGGCGCAGGCGCGACCCGCAGAGCCTGCAACCGACATTCCGGCTTGCCGTACTGTGACCGCGAACCGTTTCGATAGCCTGAATGTTCATTCCCCGCTCCTGTTCGCTGCCTAACGGAGACGCAGTGCGCTACGCAGAACCCATGCCTGCCGCGCCTCCGTAGGCAGATGACGGCAGGTTAGGATCCAGCCCTCTCCGGTTCGATTTGCCAATCCGTCGGGTGCATTAATCCTTATAGCGAGCCGGCGGCGGCGATGCCGACGCCAGGCTCGCCGAACGGGTAGTCAGCTGTCGTCGGCACTTACCGCTATCGGAGAGGCCACCTAAGGCTTAGGTAGCCCTTACAGCGTGGGCTGGCGACGCTGACAATTGACGCCGGCAGTCTCGCGCGGCGCCGGGGGATTCAACGCATGCAGTTTACCGAAACGGAGCTTCAAGGGGTCTGGCTGATCGAGCCTACTCCCATGGTTGACGACCGTGGTTCTTTCACCCGCCTTTTCTGTGAGAAGGAGATGGCCGATTGTGGTCTGGCGACGCGCTTTGTCCAGCACAGCCGGGCTCATTCGATCAAAAAGGGAACTCTCAGGGGGCTGCACTACCAGGAGGAGCCTTACGCAGAGGTCAAGCTGGTCTCCTGTGTCCGCGGCGCGATTTTTGACGTCGTCGTGGACCTGCGACCGAATTCGCCGACACGCTACAAGTGGCTTGGTTTCGAGCTGACTTCCGAAAACATGAAGCAGCTCTATATCCCTGCCGGGTTCGCCCACGGCCTCCAGACCCTTACCGACGGCACCGAGGTCTCGTATCTCATATCACAGTTCTATACGCCCAACGCGTCGACCGGCGTCCACTACAATGACCCTACCTTTTCGATCGGCTGGCCCTTGATGCCGACGGCCATGTCGGAAAGGGACAAAGCCTGGCCCCTTGTCAGACGGCGAACGGCAACGGCCTCATAAGGCTGCCAGGAGATCATGTTCCCATAGCAGTTTCGCAGCGGCGGCCAGTTCCTTGAAGGGCAGGTTCGAGCGCTCTGCCATGGTGAGGAGCGAATGCTGCCCGTCGGCGAGGTTCAGCACCCAAAGCAGGGACATCGACGTCGCGCCCGACGACTTCTGCCCTCCCATCGCTGCATAAAGGCCGCGCTTGCCGAGCTGCGGCTCCCCCTTGGGCAAGCGGTTCAACGGCCTCCAGTCCTCTTCGACAATGTCGATCACCTCCATCAAGATGCGGTAGGAATCCTCGAGATGCTCTGGCCTGATGAAGTCGAGATTGTCGGCCGACGTGTGGTATTCGGGAAATGTGCCGTGGACGCTTCGCTGGAACATGCCGACCGGAAGATTGAAGCCCGGCGAACAATATTGCCTCTCGTCATAACCGTATGGGGAGAAATCCATCAGCTTTGCCCCGCGTCGACGCCCCAGCACGTGGGACATGGCTCGGTCAATGAAGGCGTCGCCGCGGCGACTGCGCTTGTATGCCGGGCTTCCTGCGTCACCAACGCATGACAGCACGAGGCCGTGGTCGATGAGACATGTACGGTCCTCGTTGCGCGACAACCACGCGAGCGCGCCGATCGTGCCCGGGGCGAACAGGAAGCGGTAGCTGTATCGTGTCTTCCTTGCCTTGAGGCTTCTCGCCAGCATTGCCAGCAGGGCCAAGCCCGAACAGTTGTCGTTGGCAAGTGAGGGATGGCAAATGTGCGCCGAAAGGAGGAATTCCCGCTCTGTCTGCCCGCGGTGCAGGTATTCGCCGTATGTGAGACTGCCGTCCTCGAGTTCGGCGTCGATCTCCACACCGTAGAGGCCGTCGGGCATGTTGGCCACATGGTCGTGGGCTGCGCAGAAGCCCCAGGTCGGGGTGTAATAGCAGGTGCGGTAGGGGATCACCTGCGGCTGTTCGGGCAGGGTATGAATATGCGGCTTCAATTCGTCGAGTGTCAGGATCCCCTTGAAGGGCAAGCTGTAGTTGACAACATGCAGGTTGGAGTCCGCAAAATCGACGACCGTCTGTCCGTCCGGGCCTTTGATGATTGCCGAGCGTACGTTCCACTCCTTTGGAACGGTCCAGTCGAACACCTGCGTCCCGGTGGGCACTTCGTGCCGTTCCAAATCGATGTGCCCCGACAATACATCCAGCGTTTCTCGCACGCCGCTTCCGGTGATGCTCCTGCAGATAGGAAACAGACGTTCGGCCAGGGCATAAATTTCGTGACCGACTCCGGTTGCCGGCGGCGGACCGATCCCGTCGGGGTTCACGTGTTCCATCCAGCCTATCCGAGCGCCGCCTCCAATGTCTTGGAGGCTCCAGCGACCCGCATCCGCTCGTCCAGAAGTCCGTTGGTCAATAGATGCCTTATATGGCCGATACGCTGGAAGCGCGGCCCCTCGAACTCCTCAAGCGTGACATTCGACTTCCGGTACGCCTGGTAGAGTTGCTCGGCACCCTTGCGCGCATCCCATTGCGGCCTGAAAGCAGGAAGGGCAAGCGTGATCTTGTCGAAGTTGACGCGATAGGAGCGTTTGTCGGGTCCGGCGTCGGGCGCCAATTCAAGCCGGCAACCGGGCACGATCTCGGCGACGATCTCGGCGATGTCCCGGATCCTGTAATTGTGGTCCGTCCGTCCGACATTGAAGGCTTCGTTGTGAATGGCCCCGCGGGGCGCCTCTAGCCCGGCAATGAACGCCCTGGAAATGTCCTCGATATGGACGATCGGCCGCCACGGCGTTCCATCGGACTTCAGGAGGATGACGCCTTTGGTGACCGCCCACGCGACCAGATTGTTTAGCACGATATCGAAGCGGAGCCGCGGCGAGAGGCCGTAGGCCGTGGCGGGGCGGAAATAAGTGGGAGAAAAGCTGCTGCTGGCCAGTTCGGAAATATCCCGTTCTGAAAGGACCTTCGACCAGCCATAGGGCGTGACCGGATTCAGTTCGCCCGTTTCATCGACCATCCCGTCCCCCGCCTGTCCGTAATTGCTGCACGACGAGGCGAAAAGGAAGCGTGACACGCCGGCGTCCTTGGCTGCCTTGGCAAAGCGGACGCTGCCCTTATGGTTGATTTCATAGGTGATGTCCGGATCAAGGTCGGACAGTGGGTCATTGGAAAGCGCCGCAAGGTGGATGACCGCATCGAACCCTTCGAGGTCGCGCGCATGCACGTCCCTGACGTCCTTTTGGATGGATGGAATCGAAGCCCGCTCTCCACCAGCGGCAAAGGTGCAGCGCCGGTAAAGATCGCTGTCATAGCCCGTCACCGAATGCCCAGCACGAAGCAACATCGGCACCATCACCGATCCGATATAGCCTTGATGGCCGGTTACCATGACTTTCATCGCGCACCTCTTCTCAAGCCGATATCGATCTCCAGGAGGCTACTTGGGCTTGAAGGAATGGGGGAGAACGCCAATGGACACCCAGGATGCCCCGTTCGAGGAAGCGTTGCCGGCGCTTACCTCTTTTGCAGTGGTGTTCGTCTAATCCTTTCAGTGGAATCGGCGCACGTCTTGGGCTTGCGTTACGTGGCTGCAGGCAATTGCGCGTTCATTGGCTTTGAGCTACGGGGCCTTGAGCTATCAGCTCCAGGATCCAATCCCTGTATCCGCGGCTGTTTAGCTCTGGCGGCTGGAAAACCGTGCGCTCCGCCTTGAATGGGGAACCTTCAACATCGGTAACTTCCCCGCTCGTGGGATCGCGCCAGCGAGCGCGGACAAAAGCCGCCGAAAGCCGCGCCAGGTCCACTATGATGCGGTCATTGCCGGGCATGTAGACGACAGCATAGGATCCGTCCCGGGCGGTCGCGGCGACCGCCCTTTCCATGCCCTGGTTCATGCCGCCGACCAGGAAGCTGTTCCTGGCGTCGGGTTCGAGCAACCACCACTTTATCGAAGAGACGAAGGCGATAAGCATTTCCATGCTTTTTGCGCCAGGACTGCCGAGGGCGTCTTTCCACCCCATCGTTTGCCGATGGAGACCGGGCCCCCCGAAATGCCATATCGGGTTGTTGCCGTAGAGGTGTCCGAATGCGCCCGAGAGGATAGCCTGGTAAGCCTGAATGCGGACCCGGTACTCGTCGGTACCACTTTCGAACTCATAGGCGCTCTCAATCAGGAAGAAAGGCATACCCCTGTCGTACTCCCTGATCGCGGCCGTGTAGACAGGTCCGTACGTGTAGATGTTGTTCACGTTCAGCCAGGATTCGTGAGTCCATAAGTCAAGCGGTGCCGTTTCGGGAGCGCCATGGATGGTGCTAAGAGCGCCCGGATCCTCGTCAACGATGCCTTTGGCGATAGCCCTGACTAGATCCTTGTCCGCAGGATTGTCGTCACCACCGTTGACCCAAATGATGTTGTCGAAATGCCGGTAGCGATGTCCGACGAAATGGCCGTACGAAGCAAGCCTTCGTGGCCCTGCAGCCGCCATTTGCTGATACCAACCGTCAATACCACCGCCATAGCCAAGATACGCCGGCGCAAGCAGCACCAGGAAACCGAGGTCGCAAGCCTTCTGCAGGACGCGGTCCGCATGGGCAAAATACGCCTCATTCGGAACGGCGAAATCGTCGTTGCCAGCGAATGGCCTCTCGCCATATGCGTTTGCGGGCGCGTTTCGGGAAAACCGGTGCTCTAGGAGGTTGACCAGCACCGTATTGAAACCACGAGCCTTGCGGTCCTCAAGATAGAGGTCTGCCTCGTCATCCTTCAGATCTGCAATGAGGGACCAGGCCGAGTCACCATGCATCAAGAATGGATGCCCGTCCTTGTCGACCGGAAAGCTCTTTCCAGATTCGATCCGCAAGGGGAAACGCGTCCCCTTGTCGCGTTCGCAGGCTAAGCTTCCGGTCGCCATAGCCACCAAAAAAACGCAGGTCATGAGAACAGACATCAAGCGCATTGCGCTCGCTCGCTCCGGCTCGTCCTTCATGCTCACCCAGGTGTCGGCGCCGCGGAGGCGTCATGGGTGGCGGTGTGCCTGGAGTTAAACTCCGATGAGGTGACAATGCCGAAGGCTGCGTCCTTGCGGGTCATGGTGCCCGCGCGCAGCTGTCGCGTATAGGTTTCAAGGCCGTAGTTGTCTGCGGGGCGGTCAAGAAGCAGCAGGTAGAGAAAACCGATATAAACGCGGTCCGTCAGGCCGATCGTGGCATATCTGCTTTCGAAATCGTCCGTGTCCATCATTTCCACGATCATATCAGCAAGCTTGCTATTTCCGCTTCCAAGAGCTGCCGACCAACGCTCCACGCTGGCCGTGTCGCCATCGTGACCTAGAATGAGGCAATAGACGAAACTTGCCTGCCTCACATAGAGGGACTTGTTTGCAGCCAAGGTCTCTGGATCGCATTCCCGGTACGGCCTGGGCGCCGGCTGCGGGCCGCGGGTGAAGTCACGCACCGTCTTATAGGCAGGCTTAGGCTCGCCGACCCTCCATTTACCGTCGGGGGCCCGGACGAGCCTCACCAATCCCATATTAGCTTCGAAGCTGGGGGCCCAGTAGGCCTCATCGAACAGTTCGTAGATGTGCGCGGCCTCGACCCTGTACTTCTTGGTGAAGTCTTGGAGTCTCGTCATTGTCTGCTTGATGCCGTCGGCCTGCTGCTTCTCGCCGCGCTGGCTTCCGTAAGGATTGTTGAATTCGGTGACCCATATCGGCTTGCCGTAGCCCGACATCTCCCGGAAAGCCCATTCCGGATCGTCGCCGTACATATGCCAGACTGAGATATCCCAAACGATCCCGTCCTGCTTCATCCGCGCGAACGCGCCGACGTGGCCCCATCCGGCGGTGCCGATCGCCTTTCTGATGGTTGGATCGACAGCAATCATCCCTTCGGACAAGCCCTTTAGGACAGCACTCACTTTCACCCAGCGCGGGCCGTAATAATCGAGCGTTCCCGTTCCACCTGCAGGCCCCCAACCACATGGATATTGCGCGCCATCATCGCGCTTCTCACAAGGCTTTATGATTGCGTAGTTCTCCATCTCGTTGCCGAGTTCCCAGACACGGATGTCGTCCTTGAACCTTGAGCCAAGTGCAATCGCAAGTTTCCGGGTCCTGCCGTAAAGTTCTTCCGGGCTATCCTTGTCCATATCGATGCCGGCAGGCGTGAGGACAGGCAGGATCTCGATGCCTCTCACCTTTCCGGCGGAGACAAGATTGGCGAGCATATCCATGTCGCCCTCGCCCGTAACATCGACCCTGTATGACTTCAGGCCGAGATCCTTGATGAAGTCGAGCTGCCTTTCGATCGGGATACCCGGATAAGCAACTATTGGATGGCCGTTAATGCCCCAAAGGAAATTGGCGGAGGCAGACGAGACAAACGCCAGCAGGCAAACCGCAGCGACTGCGAAACGAAAGGACATGGCGACAGTTCTCCCGGTCGGGCACATGGATAGTCAGCAGTGCGGCCGCCGGAAGCAATCTACCCATACGGGTAACCAACGCGTTTGCGATACCCCTTTCGGAGGTCGCCACCAACTCAAGGCCGGTGCTGAAGCTCATACCCCCTATTTTACCCAAATCGGACCAGCCCTTAGCTGATCTGGAACAACGCTCGAGAACTCCGGCTGCCATCCCGTTACCCCTTTCGTCTGTGATCATTCCTTACTTTGAAGGTACTGACCTTTAACCGGGTTTGTCGGACTATTTGGCGTGACGAAGGTGGCCCTCGCCGCTACCGGGAAAGGAAATGTATGCCTTCTGTAAAACGCGCACTTCTGATGAGCACGGGCGAACGTTATGTCCTGCTCGTATCGAATTTCGCTACGACCGCGGTGGTTTCGCGCATATTGACACCACAGGAAATCGGCGTGTCGGTGATCGGGATGGCAATCCTGGCGATAGTCCTGTCTGTCAGGGAGTTCTCCAGTTCAACCTTCCTGATCCAGCGCGGGGAACTCAGCCGCGAGGATATCCGGGGGGCCTTTACGGTGATGTTCGTCCTTACCGGAATTGCCGTCACCGTTCTTTTAGCCGCGTCCCCTGTTCTGGCCTCAGTCTACGCGGAGCCGAACCTCCTTCCCTATTTTCGAGTTATTTCAGCCTGCCTCTTCCTCGACGCCTTGGTCGTCCTGGTCAATGCTCTCCTGCGCCGGGAAATGGCCTTCGGCAAGGTAGCTGCCATTAGCATCACCAACGGGGCGACAGGGTCTGTGGCAACAATCGCTTTGGCGTTCGCGGGCTTCAGCTATATGAGCTTCGCTTGGGCGTGGCTAATCGGCAGTGGGCTTGCCGCATGCCTCGCACTCGCCCTGTGCCCGCATTTCTGGATGTTTAAGCCAACTCTGGCCAATTGGCGCGCAATGATCTCGTTCGGCGGATACAACGGCTCCATCGCCATACTCTTCCGGATATTTGACGCGCTGCCCCTGCTCTTGTTGGGCCGACTCGTGTCACCGAATGCCGCGGCCTTGTTCAGCAGGACCCTCTTGATCAGCCAAATACCCGACAAACTCCTCCTCGGAGGGGCCGTGGCGGTCGTATTGCCCGCCTTTTCGGCAGAGGTCAGACGAGGCAGCGATTTGAAGCGCCCCTATCTCGCGGCCCTTTCTATTGTCACCGCGTTGTACTGGCCCGCTCTTCTCGTGCTCTCAGTGCTGGCCTATCCCGTGGTGGACATCGTGCTCGGTCGACAATGGATCGAGGCTGCGCCGCTCGTTCAGGTCGTCGCGATTGCTCTTCTCTTCTCCTTCAGTTTTGAGCTCAATTACCCGGTATTGGTTGCGGTCGGTGCGATCCGCGACTTGTTCATCCGAGCCCTGATCGTCTTCCCGATTTCCGGCATTCTCTTGTCAATGGCTGGCGTCTTCGGCGGATTGCAGGCGGCCGCCTGGTGTATGCTGGTGACTGTTCCTTTCCAGGCATACGTTGCCCTGAGCTTCGTTCGGCGCAGGCTGGGATTGAAACTGAAGGACATCGCCGCAGAGTTATGGAGAAGCGCGGTCGTGGCCCTAGCGAGCGCAGCTGGTCCGCTGTGCGTGGCTTTCTTGTCGGGCACAGGCTTCGCCCTTTCGCATGGGCTGGCGCTCGCAGCAGGAGTGTTGGCGTTGGGTGGATGGGGAGCGGCATTGGTCCTTACCAGACATCCTTTGGTTGACGAGATATTCAAGTCCATCCCCGGTTTCCGGGGCGCCTCGCTCCGCCCGGCCGAGTGAGGCGAGCACAAGTGAACACGATAGCCGACGAAAAAGTCGGATAGCCAGCGGCTATCCAAACCGCGCCTGGAAGGACGCGAATGTTCGTGGACGACAACAAGCGGGAAAAAAAGCAGGGCCTCGCCCTCCCGAAAGGCTTGGACTGCGAGGCATTCCGAAGCCGCCGGATTTGCCATTCGCGCGTCCTGACCTCTGTCGACCCTTCCAATCAGAGCGTGCACGGCCGCGGTACCATGCTGCCGCTCGCATGCATGCACCGATAGAGAGAGCACACACCATGGTCCTCTCGCGCAGGAATGGATTCTCGCAGGTCATAAGCGCCCCACAGAGAATATGCCTTTTCGGAATGTTTGGCGGAGGTAATTTCGGGAATGACGCGTCGTTGGAATCGTTTTTGCTCTTCTTGCGGGAAGCTAGGCCGGAGGCGGCTATCGCATGCGTTTGTGTTGATCCAGATGCAATTGGTAAAGCGCATCAGATTGTCACAACACCAATCAGCGCTCCAGAGTTTTCCAATACGCTCCTGAGGTTCTGCAATAAAGTCAGCCTGAGAATAATTGGAAGACTAGCGAACTGGTACCGGGCAATCAAATATGTCAGGCAATTCGACATCATAATTGTGCCAGGAACGTCAACGTTAAACGACTACGGCTCAGGTCCATTTGGAACATCCTACGGTCTGTTCCGCTGGGCTGCATCTGCGCGATTGTCCGGGGTGAAGTTCTGCTTTATTGGAACCGGCGCAGGTCCAATCCTGAACTCTACCAGCCGCTGGATGTTGCGGTCTGCAGCAGCTTGGGCATACTTCCGTTCGTTCCGCGATCAGATCTCCAAGGACTTCTTAGCCTCCCTTGGCATCGATACAAGTAGAGATAACCTCTATCCAGATCTTGTTTTCAAGCTGCCTACGCCATTGCCGGTGCAAGACGACACGGGAGGAAAACTGACGACAGTTGGGGTTGGCCTTATGAACTACAATGGCTGGCGCGCCGGCGCGCGCTCAGGGTCGGATACCTCTATCTATCAAACCTACATCGAGAAGATGGGCCGCTTCGTCACCTCGTTGCTAGATCGAGGTTACAGAGTACGCCTTATTATCGGCGAAACCGTGGATATGCGGGCAGTGAGGGATGTCGGTCGAATTGCTAAGGCGAGCGGATATGACCTGATCGACGGCACCCGAACCACTCGGCAGGCCCGTCAGCTTGTCGCGGAGCCAATCAACTCCCTGCATGACGTCATGCGGCAAATTGGCGACACTGACATCGTTGTCGCCACACGTTTTCACAACGTGGTTTGCGCTTTGAAGCTTGCCCTGCCGACGATCTCGATAGGATACGAGGCAAAGAACGATGCGGTGATGACCGACTTCGGCCTTGGGCGGTTCTGTCAATCCGTTGAAAATCTGAAGCTTGAGCTGCTGGAGACGCACCTCACCGAATTGTTAGAAAACAAAGAGCGCTATCGCGCAATCGTTCGGCAGCATCTCGATAAGGTATTGCTTCGTGTAAAGGAGCACGAGCAGGAGTTGTTGTCCAAGATCCTCTGAGATTAAGCTGAGGCGCCGGTTATTGCCTATCAAAAAAATTGTCGATCGCGCAATCGGCCGCGGCTTCACCCACCCAGCAACTCCTGCTGACGGTTCGGTCAGCGGACCTCCGGTTTAAAAAATCTCGGAGCAGAACTTGGCTTCGTCAATCTCAGGACCCGTTGAAAGATGCCAGCTTCGCTTCCAATTCGAATAGGGTACCCATTCGACCAACGATTTGGCCCAATCCGCAGCGGTCGGAGCGACTTGCCGCTCTTTCAGGCCCTTCAAGAGTTCCTGAGCCGCGTCCAGCCTTCCCATCATTGTCCATTTTAGGGCCAAGCGCATCATCCTGGCACGCATACATTCCTTTTTACGTCGGAAAGTCGGCTCGTCCCAGCACTGAGCCCCAAACGCACATAAAATGTCAAAACGCTCAAGTAAGGTTTTCAACTGGTTCGCGCCGAGTTGCTGGCTGGTGAGCGAATTCGCGTGCCAACGCGTGTAGACGAGTGGCGCGTGCAAATAGGCGAGCTTGCCACGCAGGGCACTGCGAACGACTGCAGAAAAATCAAAATGGATCGGGGCATCGTTGAAGAAAACCGGGCTTTGCGCGCTGTCAGGAAAGCGAACAAACAGGTGATGGTACGGCAGCCAATTAATGCTTTCATCTAGCATCTTGGCCGCGATCTCAATTCCTCCAAAAATGCCTTGTTTCAACGGCAAATTCGCGCGATGGACCCTGTCCATGAAAACATCGTCGCAAAGAACGACCTCAATTTTTTCGTCGGATTGAGCAATCTCAACGAAGCGCGAGATGCAATCGCTGCGCATCAGGTCGTCTGCGCATAGCACCTTCACATAAAAGGCCTCGGTGGGAACTGCGCAAAGCGCCTTAGTCCAGTTTTCTCGCAGCGGAAGGACGCTGTCATTGCGAAGAGTAATCAGCTCAAAACGCTCCGACCGAAAGCGATCGATGATTTGTGACGTGTTGTCCGAGCTGCAATTGTCAACGAGAACGTGTACAATGTTATCATAGGTCTGCCGCTGGACGGATCTCATCGTAGCTTCGAGATACGCACCTCCATTGTATACCGGCGTTACCACGGCAACGAGAGGCAGAGCTGGTGCCGAGCGATGTCTCATAACGTTGTCTTTTTCGTATTCGGACCGCGATATTGAATTGACCCTACCTCAAAAGCGACACTGCCGGAGCTGCCGGTCATGAAGTCGACCCCAGCTTCAGTCGATGGCTTCGGTTAAGAGGAGGCGTTCGGCCCAGGATTTTTCTCATGGCAAACGACTCCGATGCTCAGATCGGGGCTGCGCGCCACCTTGATGCCCTGTCGTCGATCTAGGCGTTGCCGCTGAAGGTGATGTTCCTGGTGCGGCGAACCAATCGGACAGATATCGGGTCATAGGCAATTCGGCATAAAGATAAACGAACACCGAAACGCAGGTTACGGCCATGGGGGTCACGAACAACAGCACCGTGGCCAACCATGCCGAATTTCCGCTTTCGACAACGAGCTTCTCGGATATGAGATCCACGAACCAGTGTGTCAGGTAGATCGAGTAGGTGCATTTGGCGAGAAAGTTCAAAAGCTTCGAATCATTGTAGATGCCAAGCTGCTCCAGAGTAACAACCCCCAGCAACAGAAGCGACATCGGCACGCCGAGGGCGAGGACGCGAGGCAGCGCCGGCCAGAAGAACGGACGCAAGACCGCAGCCATGGCGCCGAAGGTGACGGCCGCCGCTGCGAGAGCAACGATGCGACGCTGCGGCATTTTGAAAAGGAACGGCCCAGAGCTGACAAACTTGAAGATGAGAATGCCGAGGGCAAAATCAATCAGTATGGGATTGGTGTAAAATACGACAATTTGGTTATCAATTCTCGATATCTTGCCTGCGGCTGCAAGAAATACGACGAAGGCGGCAGAATAGAAGACACCGTTTTTCACGCTTACAATTTGAAAAGCCGCTATAATCAAGCTGAACTCGACGATAACCAGCAATGTCCAGGTCGGATACAGGATCGGGTAGGAACCGTGGGGGACGAAGGCAAGCGACATGAAGAGTGCAGACAACGGCGTCGAATGGTTATTCATCGCGTAATTTTCGACAAGAAATGCGAGAACCGTGAAGCCCCAGTATAAAGGCACGATGCGAATGAGCCTCGTGCGCAAATAAGCGCCTGCGGACGTGCCATTGTTCCCGAGCACGTGCGCGGTAAGAAAACCAGCCAGGACCACGAACAGGTCCGTTCCGAAACGGAAAATCTCCAAGACAGCCGGACCGATGTGGGCGGCGCCCACCACCCCGGCCATGTGGATGTAGGCGATGGCATAGGCGGATACCAGCCTCAAAAGCTGAGGATTGTGCCAGAACTTCCTAGCCTGAGCAGTCCGGGTCGCGGCGGGAGAGTATTCCGCGTTGACCCTGGACGTTATCGATGCCAGGCCAACCGTGCCGAGCGTTAAGAAGACCATCGCCCTATCCAATGAAGCCGCTACGGTGCCCTGTTTGCCCTCGATCGGCTTCGACCTCAATTTATCGGAGGCGAGTGGACCTGAGAATTGACCCAAATGGCGCATTTCTAAGCAATTTGAGGAATATGGGGTCAATCGTTTCCGTTAGGCCATGGAGCGCGGGTTGGCACCCGGCGCGACACGATGCCTCCGATCACCGTGGCCCTGCGCCGGCTTCGAAAACTCGGCAAGGTCGTTCCCCTCGGAGGGTCTCCTGCCACGGAACCGCTCCCCGAAATCGGCGTCGACCTGGACCATCAGTTCCAGGTATTTCCACGCGATCCACCGCCAGGAATAACTGCTTGCCCTGGCGTTGCCCTTGGTCACCAGCCACTCGCGCAAGGCCGGGGTGACCAAAAGGTGGCGGACCTTTTCGGCCCACGCATGGACGTCGTCAGGATCGACGTAAAGAGCAGAGTCCCCACAGATTTCCGGGAGGCACGGCGAGCTCGATGCAATGACGGGACAGCCAGACGCCATCGCTTCGACCGCCGGAAGCCCGAAACCCTCGATGCGTGAGGGGAACAGGAAGCACAAAGCGCCCTCGAGCGCCTTCTTGAAGTCGTCGTCGTCGATGCGGCCAAGGAAGACGATGTTGTCGGGCAGTTTCGCAACGTATCGCAGGACCGTGGCTTCGTCGACGTCACCAGGCATCCACAAATCCAGACCCATCTCATCGAGGAGCGGGGCCAGCCGGGCGAGAAGCTCAAGGTTCTTGTATTCTTGGTCCCCCCGGCCAAGGCAGAGGACATATGGCCTACGCCGATCCACGGCCAGGGACGATTTCCGGGCATCCCATCTCTTGGCATGGTCGCTGCCGTTGTAGGTGACGACAATATTTTCCTCCGGCGCTATTCCGAACTTGATCAGGTGACTCCGCGCCAACTGCGAGACCGTCGTGATACGAGCAGCCCGCCTGCCGAGCGCTGGCAGGATGAGGCGGTGCGCCCACCGGAAGCCCCTCGGATAGCTCAACGGCATCAGCCTGGTGTGCATGTCGTGAATGCAAGCGATTTGACGGCTCAGCATGACGGGAGCGAGGTTGCAGAAACTCAGCAATCCCCCGGGCACATGCCAGGGCAACTGCGCCTGAACCCAAAGTTGAGGAAGTCGTGGTCTGTTGAATTCCGGAATGATCCGTACGGTGATGGCCTTGAGGGGCAAGGGTTCGGTTAGCGGGCGTGGGATCACGAGATCCATTTCCAGATCGCGACCAAGCGGATGCCCTTCCGAAATGAGGGCGTCGAGTGCCATGGTCACTTCGCGAGCATAACGGGCTACTCCATTACGGCGAAGCGTCGTGAAGTCTCCGTTTATCGTCCAGCGCCGCCTCGCCGCCCCTTGATCCGCTGACCTGAGCTCGGGTATACCGATCAGGTAGTTGGCGTCTTCGACAAGGGATCCCGCCAGCTGTGTGCCGCTGTCGCGGCCATTCAACCGCCTTGATGACGGCGACTGCGTCGCTTCGAATTCGGAATTACCCATAACCCTCTCCGGTCCGGCTGCACCTGTGGTCAGATTAGCATTCTCGGTCGCGCACGGCCCTCCAACGTTCGAGGTAGGTACAACGCCGCCCTCGCCCGGCCGGATGAGCCCCCCGCGCAAACAGGTGACCGAATGGCCGTAGTGACCGCGCCCCTATGGCCGCTCCACAGTGAGGGTCTCGGGGGTAAGGGCATGCCACGACGTTGGACAATCAATGGGCGTTTTCTTTCCCAGCCGACAACCGGCGTGCAACGCTATGCCTATGAAATCGTCCGTTCGCTGGACGCGTTGATTGAGGAGCGGGTGCCACTTGCTAGCGATCTCCAGGTCCGCCTGCTCTGTCCACCCGGATCTGGGGACATCCCCCTCATGTCCATCGAACGCCGCGAGATCGGCGGCGCGCGCGGGCATGTTTGGGAGCAAGCGCGACTTCCCGTCGCTCTCGACGGCGGCGGTCTGCTCAGCCTCTGCAACACGGGGCCTCTGCTTTCCCACAAACATATCGTTTGTATTCATGACGCAAATGTCTGGAACGCGCCGCAGAGCTATTCCCTCGCCTTCAGATGCCTTTACAGAACGCTGTTGCCTTGCCTCGGCAAGACGGCATGGGGTATTTCGACTGTCTCCGCTTTCTCGCTCGGTGAACTCATCCGCCAAGGCGTGATCCCGGCGCACAGGGCCTTCGTGGCCTCTAACGGCCATGAGCATGTCTTGCGTTGGAAGCCTGAACACTCGGCGCCAATCCAATTGGCGGCCTCGCGGGACACCATAGTCATGATCGGAAGTGCCGCACCCCACAAGAACGTAGACCTCATCTTGAACATGGCTGACCGCCTCGGAGCAGTCGGGCTCAGGCTAGCGATCGTCGGCATGTCGGAATCGCGCGTCTACAAGTCAGGATCCGCGCGCACACAAGCGCGAAACATCCACTGGCTCGGCCGCGTTTCCGATGGCGAGTTGGCCGCTCTGCTTGGGGACTCGCTGTGCCTGGCTTTCCCCTCGCTTACCGAAGGCTTCGGCCTGCCGGCCCTCGAGGCGATGGCTGTCGGCTGCCCCGTGGTGGTTTCAGAACGCGCAAGCCTGCCTGAGGTCTGCACGAGCGCGGCACTATACGCCTCTCCCGACAATCCGGAGGCATGGTTCGACAGCTTCATGCGACTTCATCGTTCTCAGGCGTTGCGAACGGAGATGGTGGCAAAGGGAAAAGCAAGAGCCTCAGCATACAGCTGGAGGGCGACGGCGTTACTTTATCTCAAGGCCATGGCGGCCGCCGATGGCCGCGACGCGCAAACCAATCGCGTCAGGATGCGCGAACTCATATGACGTCGTGAAGTGACTGGACGGCCCCGATCGATTCCAGAATCGCGCGATCGAAGTTCTCTTCGGAAAAGCGTGCTGCATTGGCGGTGCAGGCACGGGGGGTGATAGCGTGGCTGTTTTCTTCGAACCGTACGACGGCCGCCTTGAGAGACTCGATAGTCTGCGCCTTGAACAGCACCCCCGTCGGCTCGGCGGATGACCCCAGGCGCCGCACGATGTCAACCGCGCCGCCTCGGCCGAACGCGATCAGCGGGGTCCCACAGGCTTGCGCCTCGGCCAACGCGATGCCGAAGTCCTCGCAGCCCGCAAAGACCATGGCCTTTGCCCGCGCCAGCGTCTCGACATACTCCTTGCGGGGTAGAAAACCCGAAAACGTGATGTTAGGCCCAGCCAGCGATCGCAAGCTGGCGGATTGCTGTCCTTCGCCAACGATGACCAGCCGCCGCGATGGCATATCGTTGAAGGCCCTGATCACCAGGTCGGTTCGCTTGTATGGGGCTAGGAAGGATGCCGAGACGTAGTAGTCATCCTTGTCTTCCACACACGGCAGTTCTCCTACGCAAACCGGCGGGAAAACGACGCGCGCGTCGCGCCCGTAAATGTGCTGGATGCGGGAACGGACATAGTTCGAGTTCGCCAACATCAGGTCCGGACCATGCGCGGTCCTGGTATCCCACGTCCTCAGCCGGTGCAGCATGTACCGATAGAGCATTCCCTTGGGACCAAAGCCCAGCCTTCCCTGCTGAAGATAGGAGAACTGCTCATCCCATGCATAGCGGACGGGGCTGTGCACATAACATAAATGCGGTTGATCCGGCCTGGTGATCACGCCACGCGAAAACGCGGCCGAAGAGGAGATCACCGCGTCGTAACCTGTCACGTCGAACTGCTCGATCAGGAAAGGGCAAAAGAAGAAAAGAGACCGGTAGAATTTCCGCACCATGGGAATCCGGTTGGCTGCCGACGTATGGAATTCCACATCCCGGAAATATTGCTCTTTGACGTCGGCTGGCAGAAAATCGAAAAGCGTGAAGACTTCGGCATTCGGAAACTGCTTGCAGATTTGCGCAAGAACCCGCTCCCCTCCCCGGAAGTTCGGGCACCAGTCGTGAACGACCGCTATTCTTGCATATCTGTCGACAATCCCCGGCGCGGCCGGCAGTTTCTCGATTGGCACCGTGAGCTTGGCGGCGATTGCCAGGTCGGAAGAACGTTCGTGGAGCATGGTTCCCCCTTGCCGCAGCCAGCAATCGCAATCCCGGCAGTCTCTCTTCCATGCCATGGCTCCTGCAAGTCGTCCGATCGGTTACAGGACGCTGCGGGCGCTGGACGGCCTAGTACTTTTGGTTGGGGCGCGTCCGCCCGGAATACGCCAAAAGCCTGTGCTGCGAGGTAACCCGGACTCGTCCCTAACCTTTTATGCAGGCTGTCCAGGTGTGTTCGCCGTTCTAGGGTCGACGGGCACCGAAACATGGACCTGGCATGAGACTGGCAGTGATTATCCCAACCCTAGGCCGCAGCGCACAGGTCGCGCGCCTGCTCGGCTATTTGGGCAGCCAGAACAGACTTCCCGACGAAGTCATATTGTCCGCGCCCGACGCCACGCATATTGAATTACCAGCCAGTTGCCCCTTTCCTGTATCGTGTGTTTTCGGACCGAGGGGGCTGACCGCGCAGCGGAACACGGCTCTCGCGCCGTCGCTCGCGCGTTTCGACATCATCACGTTCTTCGACGACGATTTCGTCCCATCGGCCGAATACCTGAAACAAATCGAAGAAGCCTTCATCACCAATCACGAATGGGCGGTGGTGATGGGCAGGGTCATCAAGGACGGGGCTGCCAATGCTGGCCTGACCTGGGAAGATGCCGAAGCCGCGCTGCAGGCAGCAGAGGGCACCAGCAGTGCCGGACCTTCGGCAATCGACCATGTGGGCGCATACGGATGTAACATGTCCGTCCGTTCCTCGCTTGTAGGCGATTTGCGTTTCGACGAGCGCCTCGTCCTCTATGGCTGGCAGGAGGACATCGACTTCACCAGCCAACTGAGATCGAAAGGTCGCGTGGTCTGCGTAACCTCGATCAGGGGGGTCCATCTGGGCATCAAGACAGGTCGCGTCAGCGGAGAGCGATTCGGCTACTCCCAGGTTGCGAATGCGATCTATCTGATCAGGAAGGGGTCCGTGCCGGCATCTTTCGCGCTTCCCCTGATGCTCAGGAATATTGCGGCCAATCTGGCAAAGAGCCTTTGGCCCGAGCCCTATGTCGACCGTAGGGGCAGGCTCAGGGGCAACCTGCTCGCCATCCTGCACGTCGCGATTGGACGAATCGAACCCGAGTACATCTTGAGAATCTGACGAAGGGGAAGACAATGCGCAAATGGGTCTTGACGATCGCGTCTGCCTCACTCGCCGCGGTGGTCGCCGGCGCCTTGCCCTCGGTGGCTGCCGAGTATCTCCTCGGGCCCCAAGATAAGGTCAGGCTCAAGGTTTATGAATGGCGCGCGTCACGTGATGTGATTTTTGAATGGACGGCTCTCAACGACGCTTTCGTCGTCGGTGCCGACGGCACGCTCTTCCTTCCGTTTGTCGGCCAGATACGCGCGCAGGGCACCGCTCCCGGCGACCTCGCCAGGGCCATCGGCGATCGCTTGATGCGGAACATGGGGCTCGGCCGCCAGCCCGATGTCGCTGTAGAAATCGTGCAGTACAGACCTTTCTACATCGTCGGCAACGTCAAGCAGCCCGGTGAGTTTCCTTATCGGCCCGGACTGACCGTGCTGCAGGCGGTGGGGATCGCGGGCGGCTTGCCGATACGCCAGGACGACATATCGCGGCTCGGGCGGGAAGTCATCTCAGGCCAGGGCGACGTGGGATTACTAGCGCTGAACAATGTCAGCCTTCTTGCCCGCAAGGCGCGCCTTGAAGCCGAACTGGCCGGCAGCGAGGAGATCTCTTTTCCTGCCGAATTGAACGACAGGGTCTCCAACCAAACCGTTGCATCGACAATGGACCAGGAGCGCAAGATCTTTGCGATCCGCAAGGACGCGCTGACGACACAACTGCGTTCGCTCCATGAACTCAGGGAATTCCTGGAAAAGGAACTGGACTCGCTGGGACAGCAACTGACGTTCCACGACAAACAGATTGAGCTTGTCCAGAAGGAACTCGCGAGTGTTTCGACGCTTGTCGAGAAGGGACTGGCCGTTGCACCACGCGAGCTATCGCTTGAGGGGACAGTCGCGCAGATGCAAGGGGACAGGCTCGCTGCCGAGACCTCACTCTTGCGCGTGAGGCAGGAGATCAGCAAGACGGACATCGAGATTCTCGACATCAGCAACCGGCACGCCAGCGAAGTCGCTGAAAGCTTGCGCGAAACCCAGCTGCAGCTTAACGAAGTCACCAGCAAGGCCGATACCGCGGTGCAGTTGCTGCACGAAACCGAGATTGCAGTCCCTGCCCTGCTCGCTCTGAGGCAACGCGCCGAAAGTGCCAAGCCAATCTTCAAGATCGTCAGGACGACGGATAGCAGCACAGCCGAACTTCCCGCCGAGGAAACCACAGCAGTCAACCCCGGCGACACAGTGAAGGTCGAGATCCCGGCGCCGGACTCAGGTTTGGCTAGCATACCTGCAGGCGGGAGCCTTCAGGCCGAGACGGTCCCGGTTCAGGGCATCAATTGAACAAGCCCGCGATCCGCCAGGGCAACTGAGGTAGTTGGCTGATCGATCCCCACCGCGTCAGATCCTGTGACGCTCTCGATCGCCTACGCATGATCGACTTGGCCCGGGCGCGGAAAACCGCGGCTAGCCGAACCATTCAGGAAAGATCAGGAAGATGAAGCAGGGTTCGACGCTCAACCCGACCGTCTACGCAATGCTCGGAGCACTTGCCTTGCTCTTTGAGGCCGCATATCAGTGAGCAACATGGGCCCTCAGGCCCCGGACGGAACCTTGTGCCGCAGTGAGTTGATCCGTCCTGCCACTGGAGATGTCGGTGCTCATGACACTAATCGCCCTGGCGGCTGCGGGCGCTCTGATAGGCCTGCGGTTCAAGGTTCCCGCCCTGCTCGCGGCGACCGCCCTGCTTGCCATTGGAAGCTTGGCCTGGAACGGCTTTGGATTTCCCGGCCATGTGAGCGTCCTCAAATTCCTTATCCTGGCATTCGTGTTGGCAGGCGCGTACATCATCGGCGTGTTTCTGTCCGTCCGCTGGAGGCGAACCACAGAGTGACGCGTGAGGACGTTAGGAGGTCCTGTCGAAGCGCATCACCGCGAAGACGGTCCTGAACAGGATCACGATGTCGGACCAGACAGACCAGTTCCGAACATACTGGCTGTCCAGCGCCACGCGTGTGGCATAGTCCACGCTGCTTCTTCCGCTCACCTGCCAAAGACCGGTCAGTCCCGGCCTGGCGCGGAGATAGTCCGCCACGTGGTCGCCGTAAAGCTCGAGTTCTTCCTTCACGACGGGCCTCGGCCCCACGCAACTCATGTCGCCGCGGATAATGTTATAGAGTTGGGGGAGTTCATCGAGGCTTGACCTTCGGAGCATTCGCCCGAGGAACGTCACGCGCGGGTCGTTCCTGATCTTGTGGGTCTTTTCCCACTCCATTTTGATGTCGGGATTGGATTCGAGGCAGGCTTTCAAAACGGCTTCCGAATTGCCGACCATCGAACGGAACTTATAGCAGTTGAACGGTCTTCCGCCGAAGCCGATCCGGCTGTGCGGGAACACCGCCGAGCCCCCTGTCGTGGTCCTGATGAGCAGGGCAACAGCAATCATTACCGGCGCTGCCATGACAAGCGCCGTGACTGCTATGATCAAATCCAGAATTCGCTTCAGAAGACCTCCCACGGGAGGATTCATCGAGCCTGCCCTGATGATGGGCGACGAGTCGATCAACAACACCCCGCCACTGTCGTGGTCGGGAGCGGAAACAACATGCAGGACCGGTCGGTTGTCGACTGCCACCGGAACGGATGGCTGGTCCCAAATCGGGGGTGCGAGATGTGACTGCTTCTCGAAGGCGTTTGTCATGACGATCATTGTTTCGAGTTGTTTGACTTTGACACTTTCCCAATCTCGGGGAGGGTCGGCAAGAAAGGCAAAGGAGGTAGCGGTACGCGCCCCACACCAACCCCTAATGCCAAGGGATGATCCTGAACGTCTTCCAGGCTTTCGACGACTTCGCATCTACCCTTTTCATGTCGTGCGATGTTTGGATGTCATCGCCCGAGCGTTCGCCAGAAGGACTCCAAGCACATGCGCCCTGCTGGCCTGCAACGCTCGGACAAGGTCCCGCAGCGTTTCGGAATGCGTCTTGCCCCATTCTGCAACGATGACGACACCGTCCAGAACGGACCCGACAATCAGTTCGTCGGCTCCCGAGGCCAGTGTGGGCAGGTCTACGATGACAACGTCGTAGGCGCCAAGTTCGTGATCGGCGAGAGCAAAAGCGGTAACCTCCGAGAGGAACGCCTCCATATTGCGGGGCATCAACAGGTCGGTGCCCTCCACCACGGAACTGCGAAGCAGGTCGAACGACCGGCCTGGTGCGCGCACGATGCTGAGCCGGATCGGGTCCTGGCACAGTCTGTCGTAGGCAACTGAACGGCCGAGCAGCCGGATGGTGGTCACCGATCGCCGGACATCGGCGTCGATCACCAGCGTCTTCAGACCGGACATCGAGTACAGCGTGGCGAGATTGCTGGCCACGGAACTCTTGGGACTGCCGTTGGACACGGCGGTCAACCCGAGGAATTTGACCTGATGGTTGGTTTCCGCAAGGCTGATCTCGGCCCGTGCCTTCCTGAGGCACTGGCTGTATCGTGAGTAAGGATGTCTCTTGACCTCGTCAACGTGGCCGGATTCCATTCGCTTGCTCGTCAAAGGCAACTCTCCGACGCACTCGATACCCAGGTTCTCCCTGATGTGCCGCGGCGACCTGACAGTCCAGTCGAGCGTGTGCCTCACAAACGAAATCCCGATGCCGACAATGAGCCCCGCAATCGCGGCGAAGGCAAGGATCAGTTTCGGCCTTGGAGCGCTCGGATAAAGCGGCGCTGTCGCGGCCGTGATCACCCTCGCGTCGGCCACCGGATACGATTGCTGGCTCACCGAGTTGGTGTAGGCCTGGAGGAAGCTTTCGTACATCTTCTGATAGGTTTCGGCAGTCACCTCGAGCTCTTCGAGCGTCGGCACGGCGTTGACGCCATCCGCGGTATTGGCATCTTCATTTTGCGACTCGTTGCCGACGCTGTAGTCGTGCCGAGAACGGAATTCCTGAGCCTTCGCCATGGCCGCGTTCATTTGCGCGCGAAGCTGCTGAAGACGCTTCTCGAGCCACGCGCCGCCTTCCCTTGCCGCGTCGGCTTTGGTTTCGATCTGTTCATGCACGAAGGCGTCGGCCGTGGCGTTGGCAATATTGGATGCGCCCTCGGGATCGACGGACGTGAAGGAAATGTCAATCGCGTAGGAAACACCGACCCTGCGTATATCGAGGCCGTCGCGGAAACTCGACATTGTGTGCCGGAATTTTTGATAGTCGGTCAGTGATGTGGGGGGTTCTGGCATGCCCAAGCCGAAATACTCCCACAGCGACGTCAGCCTGGCGCTTTTCTGGGCGCCCAAAGCATCAGCCAGGACCATTTTTATCTTTCTGAATGCCTCCGGCAAAATCGGCGCGTGTGGACGATTGAACTTAGGATCTTCGACGAGTTTCAGCTGCTCGATGACCATCGCAGCGATCTTTTCCGACTGCATCACCGCGATCTGGCTCTCCACCTGTGCGGTGTCCAATGACAGGTTTACTTCTCCGCCCTCCTGTAGATGTTGGGGCACTTTCGGCTCGATCAGGATCTGCGCACTGGCGGTAAAGACCGGGTCGGTGGTCGAGTTGTAGAACCACGCTACCAAGAGCGCAGCGCCAAGGCAGGCAATGATCGTTCCGAAGTAACGCCGAGAAAATCCGGTTATATCAGCGAAGCCAATAAACTCCTGGCTGATGCCACCCTGCTTGTTCGTTGTCGCAGGCCATTGATGAGGCAACATGCGGTCCATTCAACTTCTCCTGCAGGCGTGCGGGAAACTCCGGCACACGCGCCATCCTGACGCAGGCGAAGCATGGTGTCCGGCCGATGTCTGCATGGAAAGCTGCGGCCCCGCGATCCCAGGTTGCCGCGAAAGACTAACCCGGCGGTGCGGAAGGTAAACGCCGCCAATTGGCGTATGCGACTACGTCCTATGGGAGGGAAGAAGGCGCTGCAATTCCGCTTGAGTCCTGCGCAAAAATGACAGCTGCCGCTGCAGCGAGGCCTGCCGTGTGTGATTCAACATCACCTTATTTGTGAGCGTGTCGATCCTCGCGGAAATGATTTCTAGGTTTTCGCCGTTGTCGAGCGCCTGCACCGAAAACGCGGCGCAGTCCGCTTCTGATAGATGGAGTTGCGTTTCCCTCTCGATTTCGACTTGCATGGCCTGAAGAAGGCGGACCAGCCGGCCAAGGCGCCTTTCATCGACATCTTCGCGCGGTGGGGACCTCAATGCGGGAAACGGCATTATGCGGCTCAATCCTTGACGTGAGCGCCCGAATGGAACGCATGTTCCAGAATACAAAACACTCTCGCCTGGACGAGGCATCCTTTCGGCGGTCGACTGGCATCTCCTATTGGATGAGGGGTGCGTGTCTGGGCGTCAGGACTGCCCGAATTCCTGACGAGGCCGGCGCCCTACGGCATGCTAAGACCCTCCTTCATGTCGGAGTGCGATTTCGGAGCGGAACGTGTCCTTAACAAAGTCAATTGCGTCACGCGGCGGTGTCGGGCTGGCCGCCGCGATGGACGGCAGTGGACGCGACTTCGGCAACCATCTCATCGCCGCCAAGATGGCGCCCAATCGCCGGGCTGATCCTGGGCGGCTTGCGTCCAGGACGTCGGCAAGGCATCTTCGCTGTCTGCCTGCTTCCCGCCGCCGCTGCCATCTCCTTGCCGGTGGCCACGGTGACGGCGTCATCGGACAAGCCGAACGTCCGGCTCTGGTGCGCTGCTCCGTCCAAAAGGCGCCGGCGGATGTTCAGTGCTCTCGACCTGCCGCTGCGCCAAGATCCGTAGGTCGGAGCCTGCAGCCAGAGATTTCTTGAGAAGGGGCTCGAGTATGGCATCCCAGCTGGTTTGTTTTGTCATGAGCGGGGGCGTGGGCTCGCGCCTGTGGCCGCTTTCGCGCGAAGACAATCCCAAGCAATTCCACGACCTTTCGGGCGACGGCTCAATGCTCGCAAAGACCGTCCGACGGCTCAAGGCGCGGCCCGACAGTCAGACACCGATCTACCTGATCGCTTCCGAACGACATGCCGATCGCGTTATCTCAGACATTGCTTCGCTCGGCCTGAACGGCGGTAAACCGATCTTCGAGCCTGTCGGTCGCAATACCGCCGCGGCCGTCGCCATAGCCACCCTGCAGACGATCTCGGAACATGGCAGCGATGCGCTTGTGCTCGTGGTTCCCTCCGACCATCAGATATCGACCGACGCGCAATTCTGGGAGACCGTCGAGTCGGGCGTTCCTGCCGCCGTTGCAGGGAGCATCGTCGTCTTCGGCATCAAGCCGACGCATCCGGAAACTGGATACGGCTACATCGAGGTTGCCGCAAATGACGATCGCGTGGCTGCGGTTTCGTGCTTCGTCGAAAAGCCGAATGCCGAGACAGCGCTCGAATACCTGGCGTCAGGACGATTCTACTGGAACGCCGGCATTTTCCTGTTTCGTGCCGACACCATGCGGCGGGCATTTCTCGATTTCCAACCGGACATCTGGGAAACTGCAGACCGGGCCCACAAGACTGCACGCACGGACCTCTCAGGTATCTGTCTCCCCCAGGGCTTGTACTCGGCCGTCCCCTCCACCTCGATCGACTATGCCGTCATGGAGCATGCACGCGATATTGCCATGGTTACGGCTTCCTTCCGCTGGGACGACCTTGGATCGTGGCAATCGCTGCTCGAAGCCAGCCCGACGGACGGCAACGGCAATGTCGTCATGGGCGACATCGTCGCCATGGACTGCGACAGCTCCTACCTTAGAAGCCAAGGCAGGCTGCTGACCGTCATCGGAATGAAGGGGGTGGCGGTAGTGGCGACACCGGACGCGGTGTTCGTCGCCCCTGTCAGCCACAGCCAGAACGTGAAGAAGGTCGTCGAGCAGTTGGAAAAAAGTGGGCGGCTTGAGACGAAGTACACGCCATCGGAAGACCGAGTCATCATCAGCGGTTCGTGGCGCAAGCGCGTCGAACATTGGCTCTTCAATGAAACCCTGCCGCTTTGGTCCACCGCAGGGGTCGATGATGTATACGGCGGCTTTCACGAGGCTCTCGGTTTCGACACAAGGCCGCTGGGCAAGTCCAAGCGCATGCGCACCATGGCTCGCCAGATCTACGCCTTCGCGGTAGCCAAGGAACGCGGTTGGGCCGGACCGGCCGACAAGCTGATCGCCCATGGCATAGACTTCATTGCCAAACATGGCCGCACAACCCGTGGCGGCTGGGTGCGCACCCTTAATGTCAATGGCAGCGTGGCTGACCCTGCGGAGGACGCGTACGATCATTCCTGCGTACTCCTGGCACTTTGCCATGCTCATCGATGCGGCCATCGGGACGCCTTGCGACTGGCACAAGAGACATTTCATTTCCTCGACGCCCATCTCGAAGACGACCGTCTGAACGGCTTTCTGGAAACCTCCGGCTCCAACGGGATGCGGTTTTCGAACCCGCACATGCACATGCTGGAGGCTTTCCTTGCATGGCATGCCGTCACTGGCGACCGCACCTATCTGCGCCGGGCGGCTCGCGTGGTTGATCTCTTCAGATGCCATTTCTTCGATCAGGAAAGCTGGACGGTAGGAGAAAATTTCGACGTCGACTGGCTACCTCTGCCTGGCGAAAAAGGCCTGTCGACCGAACCCGGCCACCATTTCGAATGGGCCTCGCTCCTCATCGATTTCGCTAAAAAAAGCGGACAAAAGGACTTGGCAAGTTATGCACGGAAGCTCTATTCGTCGGCGATCGCCAGCGGATTGAATCGGGCGACGGGTCTGGCTTACGCGGCTGTGTCGCGGCAGGGAATGCCCATCGACCGGCTCTCCCGCAGCTGGCCGCAATGCGAGGCCATCAAGGCAGCCATCGCCCTGGACGGCATAGGCGGGCCTGATTTGAAACCAGAGATAGAAGCCCGTGTCGCCCGTCTCTTTCGATGGCATATCGATCCCGCCCCCCTTGGCTTGTGGATCGACAGGATTGACGAGCGCGGAAGGTCACAGGCCACGGAGGTTCCCGCCAGTATCTTCTACCACTTGGTGACCGCGTTGATGCAGTATTTGGACAAGACCGAAGGTCAGGTCGAACCTTTCCCGATACCAGCTTTGGACCTGGGCAAGACTGTCCCCGCGCGGGCTTTAGGCTAAACTTCACCACACTATTCATCCGGCTGGGGTCCGGAAGCATTCGACACCGTGGCAGGCGAGCGATGGACGTGCCCGTCCGATCAAAGGTGACGAGACCCGTCGCGGTCGGCAAGCGGCGACCCGTCAGCTGGGTAAGTGACCATGGGTTTCTACGAGAGAAGACTTGTCGACCGTTCTCCAATGCGACGTCTGCGGTGATGGCGGCATCGTGGTGTCCCAAGGTGGAGGGGCAAGCTACGGCTAATTCGGTATGCTTGCCTCTGTGTCGTCGCTCGGAACCGGGATAGCATGCTTAAAAATAGGTCTAAAGGGACGCCGAGATTGAGCTTTTCCAATTTCGTTGCCGCCGCGGATAGCGACTAAATCGCTGAAAGCAAGGTGATTGTGTGTCTAAACACCCGTCTTGTCCGGACAGTTGAGAAGCATATTATGGCAAAAAAGAAATCGCGTACTAGGCCCACCAGTGATCTCTTGAAACTGCTTGCCACCAGGCCTCGAGCTGTTGCCCTTGCCGCGTTGCACGTGAGTGAATCGGTGCTGCTTGAACTTGAGGCATCGGAATTGTTGTCGGCAAGACAGATAAGAGGGTTGCTCAAGGACGCATCAAGGACCTTGCGAAATGCCGCCGGCCAAGTGGACAATCGCAGCAGCTTCATCGCCGCGGAAATAGTCGAGTCCATGCAAGAAAATTTCACAAGAAATAAAAGCTAGCTGCTGCGGTTGCGACCGTACGACTCTTTGCTTTCCCATGCTGCGTAGCTGTGGCGACGTCGCACAAGTACCCATCACGCCAAATTTTGATGTACATTCGATCCGAGGGGATAGAAAGTGAAGACATCGGGCGGGGTTATAAATGTTGTACGCTTCACAGTCTTTGGGCGGGAACGAAAAGCGGTCATCGTATATCAGGCTTGCCGACGAAGATTCGGCGCTCATGAAGACGCTGGGGTTCACACCGAAGCGTTATCCACCTGGGACGGTCATTTTCAGCCAGGGTGAGGACAATGACCGCGTATTCATCGTCGAGTCGGGGTGGGGTTGCCTGTCGCACGAACTTGCAGGGGGGCAGCGACAGATCCTGGATTTTGCCCTGAGAGGCGATCTCGTCATGTCCCGGTCGAACGGGGGTGGCGCGCTTGAAACGTTTGTTGCTCAAACCGACCTGAACGTCTTGGTAGCCTCAACCAAGACATTTACGCTCACAGCCATGAAATCCCCCCATCTTTTCTCCCTGATCGTCGAGGCTCTTGGGCACAACGGTGCCGTCATCGCTGAACATCTCACCAATGTTGGTCGACGCAGTGCCTTGGCGCGGACCGCACATCTGTTCCTCGAATTGAGAACGCGCCTGGAACTCATAGGCTCCGTTACCCGCGATAGCTATGAATGCCCGTTGACCCAGTACGATCTCGCGGACGCCCTTGGCCTCACTCCGATTCATGTCAACAGGATGCTGCGCGAACTGCGTGAGCGAAAATTTCTCGAATTCCGGCAAGGCCGTGTTCGCGTGCTCGACCTACGAGGCATGACGGAATATGCGGGTTTCGAGCGCAGCTATATCGACAGTTGACATCTGGGTGTAGGAGCGACTTGGCATCGAAATGCGGTCCTGAGCGAGGAGGGCATTGCCGTCCCAGTGCACGGCTGGGGCGAAACGCTTAATCCCCGGATGGGACACAACGCTGGAATGGCCGGGGCGGTTTTGGGGTTTTGGGGACGTGGACCGCACCGGCCATCGCGGTCGGGGGGCCTCCCGCAAGGATTGGTATATCTTATGTTAGCGAGAGCGCAATTAATCCTATCGGACGACCACCATCGCCGGGAACGGAAGGGATCGAGTGCAAACCGAGCATTGCGGACTCGCTGTTCAGACCGATTTGGAGAGCCCAGCCATCCAAGTCGGGCTTGCCCTTGCTTTTAGGGCAGTCCTACAATTTTGAACGAGGACGCAGAGCCTGAAGGACGGCATGCTAGAACTTCGATATACGACAGACCGTTTGAAACGAGCTTTGATCCGTACACCAGATTGTCCGCCTTTGTGTCCGTAGCGGAGATAGCTGACCTTCAAGAGAATCTCGCGGCCTGTTGAGTATCTTGGCTTCCTAAAGCCTGAGAGCGGTCCTGAAGGTGGAGAACTCGTCATCAGTGATCTGAACCACGTGCTGTGGCTCGGGATAGGCGCCGGTCTGGACGTCGGAGATGAACTCGCGATAGGCGGCGATGCGCTCGTGCTGCAGCCGCTCATACTCGGCGGCGAAGTTGCGGTAGGTCTTTGCATGGCGCGGCTTGTGGCCTGATGTGTGGCCGAGCACGTCCTCGCTGAACAGATACTGCGCGTCGGCATGCGGTCCGGCGCCCATCCCAAGCATGATCATCGGTGTGCTCTTCGTAATCAGTTCGGCAATGCGGTCTGGCACCACTTCCAGTTCGGCGCCGAAGCAGCGAATGGCTTCAAGGCGTTTGACGTGGTCCCACACCGCACGCGCGCTCTCGGCCGTCCTGCCGACAGCCTTGAAACCGCCGGTCCAAGTGCATTGCGAGGGGATCAGGCCAACATGGGCAACGACAGGCACGGCGTTGTCGCAGAGCGTCTTCTGGATATCGAGCGAGGCGGCACAGTAGAAGCAGTCGCCGCCGATGCGCATAAAGTGGTAGGCGGTTTTCAGATAGTCCTCCGCCGTGACCAGATTGCCGGATGGCCCGTAAGGCAGCCCGACCTGTACGAAGCAGCGGCCCGCCGCCTCGCGCATCTCAGGCGAGAAGAATCGGCCCTCGATCGAAAGCATGTCGACGCCGGCCGCATCCGCCGCTGCCGCCTCGTCGAGCGAGGTGACATACAGCATGGAAATCTTTTGTCCGCGGCCCTTCATGGCGCGGATGTCGGCGACGGTGGGCCGGGTGCTCTTGGTGACCATTTTGTTCCCTCAGATCGTGAAAGCTTCGCGGAAGGCTTGCAGCGCCGCCTCGGGATTGCCGGAGGCGAATGCCTCCATGCCCACCGGTCCGCGATAGCCCATGTCCTTCAGCGCACGGGCGATACCCCGGTAATTGATCTCGCCGGTGCCGGGCTCCATGCGTCCGGGCACATCGGCCACCTGGACCTCGCCGATCCAAGGTAGGCAGGCGCGGCACAGCTCGATCAGGTTCCCTTCGCCGATTTGCGCGTGATAGAGGTCGAGATTGAGGCGGAGCCCCGAACGGTTGACGCTCGAGACCAGCGCCAGTGTGTCCTCAGCGCGCCCGAACGGCACGCCGGGATGGTCGACCGGCAGGTTCAGATTCTCCAGCGTGAAGGTCACGCCTTCCGTCTCGGCAAGGTCGGCAATGCGGTTCAGCGTGTCGCGCGCCTTGAGCCACATGGCGCCGGTGACGATCTCGCACGGCGTGACTGGCAGACCGCCATCACCCAGCCCGGTGCCGTGCAGATTGAGCCGCGCGACGCCGAGGCGTTTGCCGACCGCCGCGGTCTCCTTCGCCGTCTTCAACAGTTCGGCAGCACCTTCGTCATCGGCCAGCCGGCCGCGCAGATAACCGTTCATGATCGAGAAAGTCGCGCCGGATCTTTCCAGCATTGCGAGATCGTGCTCGGGCCAGTTCCAGAGGCCGACCTGAAAACCCATTTCGGTGAGGCGCCGCACGCGCCATTCCATCGGCTTGTCGCGCCACAGCATTTCGACACAAGCCGCCAGTGTAAAAGTATCGGACATGTCAGACCTCGATGTACACGCGGCCGTCCTCGACCTTCGTGGCGTAGGTTTTCAGGTTCACGCAGACCGGTGCGCGTAGCGCTTCGCCGGTCCGGTAATCGAACACGCCGCTGTGCTTCGGGCATTCGATCCTGTGCTCCATAACCAGCCCGTCGCTGAGATGCACCTTCTCATGCGTGCACAGCCCGTCGGTGCAGAAGAATGCATCGTCGGGGCTGCGGTAGATGGCGAATGTCCGGGCCTCGTGATCGAAGCGGATGACGTCCTCTTCATCGATGTCATCGGTCGCGCACGCATCAATCCATTTTGCCATTGTCACTCTGCCGTCTGTTCTTTGGTTGGTCGAAAATGCGGCCGGCAGAATTCCGCCGGCCGCACAGGAAGATGCCCGGGAGGAAGGAGGGGCGTCTTCACTGGTCACGCATTGCTCGTGCCGCGCGGCGCTTACCCGACATCAGCTGCGGAGAACCTCTCGATCTCGGCTTCGAGTTCAGCCATCTGCTCGCCGCCGGCCATCAGGTCGGTAATGGCCTCGCGGCTTTTCTCACCCTTGCGGAAGTCGGCGGCCTTGGAACCTCTGATGAGGACGGCGAAGTGGTCGCCGACGGTCAGCGCGTGGACGACATTGTGGGTGATGAAGATGACCGCGATGCCCTTGCGGCGCGCTTGCAGGACGATGCGCAGCACGTGCGCCGCCTCCTTGACACCGAGTGCCGCGGTCGGCTCGTCGAGGATCAGCACGCTGGCGCCGAAGTGGACGGCGCGCGCGATGGCCAGCGCCTGGCGTTCGCCACCGGACAGTCCGCCGACGAGGCGGTCGCCGTCGTCGATGCGGGTGATGCCGAGCTGGCGCATCTCGGTGACGGCGATCTCGTTGGCCCGTTTCCGGTCGTAGATGGTCAGCGGCCCCCAGCGCCGCGTCGGCTCGGCGCCGACGAAGAAGGAGCGGCCGATGCTCATCAGCGGGAATGTCCCGCCGAACTGGTGGACGGTGGCGATGCCATGGTCACCGGCGTCGCGGGGGCTATCGAAGGCCACGGATTTGCCGTCCATCTCCATCGTACCCGACGTGGGCTTGTGGACACCGGAGAGGATCTTGATCAGCGTCGACTTGCCGGCACCATTGTCGCCGAGCAGGCACAGCACCTCGCCTCTGTTGACCTCGAGCGAAATGTCATGGAGCACGTCGATCGGGCCGAACGACTTGTTGATCCCAGTCAGCCTGAGCAGGGGCGTGGTCATCAGCGTGCCCTCGGTTTGGTGCGCGGCGCGTAGGTCAACGCCATGGTGCGGAAAGTGTTGTTCATCAGCACGGCCGCCAGCAGCAGGACGCCGATGATCAGGCTTGCCCAGTTGGCGTCGAAGCCGGTGTAGAAAATGCCCTGATTGACGATGGCGAAGGTCAGTGTGCCCAAAACGATGCCGACCACCGATCCGTAGCCGCCGGTGAGCAGCACGCCACCGATGACCACCGCGATGATCGAGTTGAAGATGAAGGACTGGCCGGCGGCCACCTGGGCACTGTTGTAGAGGATGGCCTGCGACATGCCGACGAAGGAGGCGCACAGGCCGCTGCTCATGAAGAGCGCGATGGTCACCCGGTCGGTCGGGATGCCGGCATTGCGGGCGCTCACCGCGTCGCCGCCCATGGCCAGGATCCAGTTGCCGAAGCGCGAGAAGTTCAGGATGAAGCCGACGATGAGGATGGCGGCGATCCACCAGAACAGCGTCACCTCGAACTTGCCGCCGAGATAGTCGCCGAACAGCAGCTTGGCGGTCGGCCCGCTCTTCAGCGCGACGCTGGTGCTGCCGGACAGGATGACCGAGAGGCCGAGCGTCAGGCCAGCCAATGCGAACAGCGTGGCGAGCGTAACGACGAAGGACGGCACCTTGGTGCGGATCACCAGCACGCCGTTGATGAAGCCGACGGCGAGCCCAAGGCCAAGCGCGGCGAGGATGCCGACGATGATCGGCAGGTCGTAGTGGCCCGACAGGATGGCAATGGTCATCGAACTGGCGGGGACCATCGAGCCGACGGAGAGATCGAGGTGCCCGGCGATCATCAGCAACCCGATGGGAAGCGCGATGATGCCGAGTTCCGAGGCGACGTTGAGCCAGCTCGCGGCACCTCCGGCCGACATGAAATTGGCACCGCCGAAGATCGAGAAGAACACCAGAACGGCAATCATGCCGATCAGCGAACCGACCTCGGGCCGGCGCACGAGACTGCCGATCGAGGGCATCGAAGATTGCGGGGGCGCGGTGGCTGCCGCGGCGAGTTGGTCATGGGCTTGGGATGTCATCGAAATGTCCCTGGCTTGAACAATGGGAGCCTGGCGCTGCCAGTAGTCGGCGGCGCGTGGCAGATGATGTCCGGCCCGCGGATGGGCCGGACATTCTGTCTGCAGAAGCTAGCGAGCGCCGGCCGCGGCACCAGCCATCGTCGCATCGACATTGGCGGCGTCCACGATCCCCGGCCCGGTCAGCACCGGCTTGGTCGGCAGGTCGAGCCCATAATTGACGAAGCCGTTCAGCAGCGACACCGCGAGAAAGCCCTGCAGATAAGGCTGCTGGTCGACAGCGAACATCTGCGTGCCAGCCTTGATGCGCTGCAGGCCGGTCTCATCCATGTCGAACGAAGCCAGCTTGACCTTTTCGCCGGCATTGGCCTGGCTGATGGCGTTGGCGGCACTGTTGGCGTCGCCGGCGCTGATGGTGATGACACCGTCGATGGTGTTGTCCTTCAGCACGGCGGCCTTGATCGCCTCTGCGACTGCTGTCGGGTTGCCGAAGCTCGACGACGGCAGCGGCAACTGGCTCGATTTGCCGCCGCTCTTGGCGATGGCGTCGGCAATGCCCTTGCAGCGGTCTTCGGTGTTGGTGGCGCCCGGCAAAGTGTTGACGCACAGCACGTTCTTGGAACCATGGCTGCCGTAATAGGTGCCGCCGCCCAGGCCAGCGGCGTATTCTTCATTGCCGACATAGTTCATGGCACCGAGCCGCTTGGCCGCGTCCATGCCGCCGGAATTGTAGATGATGAGCGGCACGCCTGCCGCAACGACTTCCTTGAAAGCATCGTCCATGGCCTCCGGCACCCAGTCAGGGCCGACAATGGCGCTCGGCTTCTGGCTGAGCGCGGTGCGGATCAGCTTGGCCGCGTCCGGACCGAGATTGTCGTAGTTCTGCGGACCGAGCCAGGTCACCGAGCCGCCGGTCAGTTCGGCGACCTTGCCGGCGTCGTCGGCGCCCTTCTTGACCTTCGACCAGAACGGGTCGTCCGCCTTACCGCCGATGACGAATATCTTCGCGCCATCGGCCATGGCTGCCGTGGACGATATCGCCGCCACGCCCGCAAGCATGATCGCCGTCATTTTCGTGATCGTTTTCATTTCATTTCCTCCCGGTTGCCGTCGTCAGACGGTTTAGAAAAAATCGAATTCATCCGCAGGCGCGCACCTCTCCCGTTGCGCGTTGCGTCGCTTGATCAATGGTTCGCCCCGGCCTTGGCGTTCATACGTTCCTTCTTTTTCTGGAAGCGGGCGTCCATCATGGCGTCGCCTTGCTTGGTGCCGTCGTGCCAAGTGCCGAACCATCGATCGAGCGGGATCAGCCCGTCACCGCCGTAGTTCACCTCGAAATATTTGTGATGCAGGTAGTGTGCGTAAGCGTGGCTCTCGACCGCTGTGTCCTCGGTTACCTCCAGCTTATCGAAGCCGAGATGGCCGTTGACCGCACCGAAGCCGGCGATATGCAGCTGGAACAGCGCGACAATCGGATTGGACGGGATGACCAGATGCCAGAAGGCGACCGCGTGATAGAGGAACCCCTCCACCGGATGCATCGACAGCGATGACCACGGCGACGGGTTGATCGAGTTGTGGTGGACCGAATGGATCCAGCGATAGAGCGGGGCCCAGTGGATCAGGCGGTGGATGAAGAAGAAATGCACCTCGTGGATGGCCGGTGCGACCAGCACAAGTGCGGCGAGGTAGACCGGGTGATCTTGCCAGCCAACCCACGGCACGTAGCCATTGGCAAAGCACCACAGGAAGACGACTTCGACCACCGTCCATAGCGGAATGGTGATGAAGAACGAGCGCAGGAAGTTGTCGAGGTTCTGGCTCTGGAACCAGAACACGTCGGAGGGCGCGTCGGCAGGGAATTTGTGGTTGTACTTGAACCGCGTCGCCTGGGTTCGCTTGATGTAGTAGCGCAGCTCGAAGATGCCGTAGAAGACGAGGATCGCTGCCGCGTTGACGGCGTAGAGCCACAGCGCCCAGCCCCAGCTGATCGTCTTCATCGTCTCGACGCTCGGGACGATATAGAACCAGTAGAGCAGCGCCGTGGCCATGTGGAAAGCATTCCACGGCCAGATATAGCCGGGCAGCCACGCCAGGATCTTCGGCAGCCCGGGCGGCCAGTTCCACAACGGCGCTCCCTCGATGCGTCCGTTCGGCTTCCAGTCGCCGCGCTTGTCGCGCACGCCGTATTTGAGATCGTCCATGCAATCCTCCACCCGCAATGCCGCACCTGCAACGCCTTGGGACGGGCCGCACGCGCGCGCTGCCTCACACCGCCTGAGAGCGATGGGCCAAACCCGTATGCGCTGTGCTGCTGCTATCCCTAGGCTGGCGGTGCGCCCGCCTTGCTTGCTTTTGACGAGATAAACATCTTGATCCAAAATGAATCAAGAATAGAATTTTTGTTCCAAACTGATTGTGTCATTCATATCAATCTGGCACGATAAATGATATCTTCATATCAATTACTACAGGCGGATGAGACGAAATGGATCAGAACAAGCGGCCGACGATCAGGGATGTGGCCGCCGAGGCGAATGTTTCGGTGGCCACCGTCAACCGGGTGCTGAGCGGCATCGGCGCCGTCCGCCAAGGCACGCGCGAGCGCGTCAGGCTGGCGGCGGAGCAGATCGGCTTCTACGGAATGGGCGCGCTGCGCAGCCGCATAGCGGCCGCCCGGCCGCACTACCGCTTTGGCTTCCTGCTGCACCAGCCCGGCCGCGCCTTCTACCGCAACATCGCCGAGGCGCTGCGCGCGGTGGCGCCGACCATGCCCGACTGCGAGATAGAGCTGCGAATCGAGTTTCTCGACGACCTGTCGCCGCAGAATGTCGGAGCGCGCCTGCTGGCGCTCGGCGCCGAATGCGACGCCGTCGGCGTCGTCGCCGCCGTCCATCCGCTTGTCACCCAGGCGGTCGATGCGCTGCAGGCCCGCAACGTTCCGGTGTTTGCGCTGATCTCGCAGATATCGGCGACGGGTCAGGTTCATTACGTCGGACTAGACGGCTGGAAGGTCGGCCGCACCGCAGCCTGGGTGTTCGAGCATGTCTGCAGGGCGCCCGGCAAGCTCGGCATCCTTGTCGGCAATCACCGCTATCGCTGCCAGGAAATGAACGAGAGCGGCTTCCGCTCCTATTTCCGCGAGCACGCCCCTGATTTCACGCTGCTGGAGCCGCTGCTGACCTTCGAATCGAGCGCCATCGCACAGGAGATGACCGAGAAGCTACTGAACGAAAATCCGGATCTGTCCGGCCTCTATGTCGCCGGTGGTGGCATCACCGGGACTATCGCGGCCCTGCGCTCCACCGGCCGCGCCGGCAGCATCGTCGTCGTCGGCTACGAGTTGATGGAGTCGACCCGCCCGGCGCTGCTTGACGGCACGCTGACCTTCATCATCTCGCACCCGCTCGCCCGAATCGCGCTCGAAGCGCTGACCGGTATGGTCCGCGCCGTTGCCGCCCCGAACGATGGTGGCAATTTGACCGCCATCTTGCCGTTCGAGATATACACGCGGGAGAATATTTAGAGCAAAGATTACAGCACAGCGTTAGGAGATTCATATGGAGGTTCCGACAACAAACGCTGAGCCTATCCTCATCAGGGGCGAGATGGGGCACGACATTTCTGGCATCGACGCATAGCTTTCCACGGACGTCCGCTCTTGGACAAAGTCCAACACGCCGGAAAACGGCCGACATTGGGAAGGGTTTCGGGTGCCGTCAGGCGTACGAAAGCCTCTCATGCAGGAACCCGCGGGCTACAGTCGATGTCTA